>JBKEBN010000157.1:0-42854 GCA_047973175.1 Leucobacter sp. | reverse complement strand
ATTGTGGTCCATGGTCGCGTAGGTGAGGTCGGGCCTTCTGACCTTCCGCCCCGCGAGCCTTAGGCCCTCGAAGGCCTGAGGCGAGGTGACTTCGTGCACCAGATGAAGATCGGTGTAGATGAGCGTCGGCTGTCCTTCCTGCTCCTCTACGACGTGCTGTTCCCATATTTTATCGAAAAGCGTTCTGCCTGCCATGTCTTTTCCCTACCTTAGATGATACAGACTAGTAAAATTATACATTTCAAATCTGTCCCTGCGTAACTCCCGGAACGCCGGCGGGACCTATACCCTTAAAATAATTACGTATTGCGCCGTATCAAGGCCGGCGCCGAAGGATTACCGGTTTCCCGGTTATACCTTGAACGCCTTTCTCCCCGGGAATACGGCCTCGCTTCCGAGCTCTTCCTCGATCCTGAGGAGCTGGTTGTATTTCGCTATGCGGTCGCTCCTGGATGCCGAGCCCGTTTTAATCTGCCCGGAGTTGGTCGCGACTGCTATGTCCGCAATGGTGGAATCTTCCGTCTCGCCCGACCTGTGGGATATTATATAGGGGTAGCCGGCCTTTTCCGCCATGCGTATGGCTTCGAGGGTTTCGGTGAGCGACCCTATCTGGTTCACCTTTACGAGTAGGGAATTCCCGATGCCTTCTTTTAGGCCTTTTTCGAGCCGCTTCGTGTTTGTTACGAAGAGGTCGTCCCCCACGATCTGGACCTTCTTGCCGAGCTCGTCGGTCATCATCTTCCAGCCCTCCCAGTCGTCTTCGGCGAGCGGATCTTCGATCGAGACGAGCGGGTAGCGATCCATGAGGTCGGCGTAGTAGGCGCTCATCTCGGCTGCGGTGCGCTGCTGGCCCTCGAAGGTGTACACGCCGTCGGCGTAGAACTCGGTCGAGGCGACATCGAGCGCCACGGCGACGTCGCGTCCCGGCTCGAGACCGGCGCGCTTGATGGCCTCGACGATGAGATCGAGAGCGGCCGCGTTGTGGGGCAGGTCGGGGGCGAAGCCGCCCTCGTCACCGAGCGCGGTGGTGAGGCCCTGCTCCTTCAGCAGCGCCTTGAGCGCGTGGTACACCTCGACGCCCCAGCGCAGCCCCTCGGAGAAGGTCTCGGCACCGAGCGGCACCGCCATGAACTCCTGGATGTCGACGCCGGTGTCGGCGTGTGCGCCGCCGTTGATGATGTTCATGAGCGGCACGGGCAGGGTGCGCGCGTTGGGGCCGCCGAGATAGCGGTAGAGCGGCAGGCCGGCCGACTGGGAGGCCGCGTGCGCGACCGCGAGGCTGACACCGAGAATCGAGTTGGCACCCACGCGCGACTTGTTCTCGGTGCCGTCGACCTCGCGCAGCACCTCGTCGATGATGCGCTGGTCGTCTGCGGCGAAGCCCTCGATGGCGGGAGCCAGCTCGTCGAACACGGCGTCGACGGCCTTCGTCACACCTTTGCCGAGGTAGCGATCCTGGTCGCCGTCGCGCAGCTCGTACGCTTCGAAGGCACCGGTCGAAGCGCCCGAGGGCACCGCGGCACGGCCCACGGAGTCGTCAGTCAGGCCGACCTCGACCTCAACGGTCGGGTTGCCACGCGAATCGAGAATCTCGCGGGCGATCACCGCGTCGATAAATGCCACCATGCGCTCCTTGGGTCGTGGACAGTCTGCGCCCAATCCTACCCGGCATCCCCTGACAGCGGTTACAGTTGCCCTGTCGTGCTGCCCCGCCGGTCGCGGTCTGCGCCCGACAGCGCGGGCTCGATCCGCACCGACCCAATCCACACCGGCCCGATCCACCCCGAACCGATCCCGCCGCGATCCTGACCCGATCCAACCCCGAGGAGTCCGCATGGCCGATTCGCCCTCCGCTCAGCAGCTTCCCTCTGACGAGGTGCTTCTTTCCGTCTCCGGCCCCGTCGCCACGATTCGCCTGAACCGCCCCGAGCGACGCAACTCGTTCACCGGCGCGTTCATGGATTCCCTGGCCGACGCGGTCGAGGCCGCGATCGAAGCGGCGGGGGTTCGAGTGGTCGTGCTGACCGGCGGCGAGCGCTGCTTCAGCGTCGGCGGCGACCTCGAGGAGTTCAGCGCGGGAGCCTTTGCGCCGGCGCACATGACCGTCGAA
The DNA here is from genome assembly GCA_047973175.1 of Leucobacter sp. GTDB lineage: Bacteria > Actinomycetota > Actinomycetes > Actinomycetales > Microbacteriaceae > Leucobacter. The sequence goes on along the minus strand of JBKEBN010000157.1, from coordinate 40,744 downwards.
GAGTCGGCGGCCGAGCTGCGCCACCGCGCGCGGGCGGTCGAGCTGCTGCGCGCGAGCGACAGGGTCTCCGTCGCCGCCGTTAGCGGCCCCTGCGCCGGTGCCGGGTTCTCGCTCGCGGCCGCGTGCGACCTGCGGATCGCGTCGACCACGGCGGTGTTTCGCACGGCCTTCATCGGTGCCGGTCTCGCGAGCGACTACGGCGGCCTGTGGTCGCTGACGAGGCTGGTCGGTGAGGCGCGCGCGAAGGAGTTGTTCCTGCTGAACACGAAGCTCTCCGCTGAGCGGGCGCTCGACATCGGTCTGGTGTCGGCGGTGGTGGATCCGACCGGTCTCGAGCAGGCCGCCGCCGAGGTCGCAGAGACGCTGGCCGCCCAGGCACCCCTGGCGCTCTCCGCGATCAAGCGCCTGTTCACCGCTCAGCCCGGCGACTTCTCCGCGGCTCTCGACGAGGAGTCCCTCGCGCAGAAGCGGCTCGCCTACACGTCGGATGCGCGGGAGGCGGCCCGCTCCTTCGTGGAGCGCCGCGCGCCCCGGTTCGGCGGCGCTTGAGGCTCACCGGTTCAGAGGCGAGCCGCCAAGATTGCGACTACCCGCGGAGCCCATACTGAGATAAGATTTATTAACTGGTCAGCCAGTCAATTTTGCCGGGGAGGCCGCGCCTCACGGGCCGGCCTGCGTTTCTCAGATCAAGGAGGATCCATGACATTCCGCACCCGCTTCACCGAAACCTTCGGGATCGAGCACCCGATCGTCTGCGGCGGCATGACCGCCGTCGGCCGCGCTCCCCTCATCGCCGCCGTCGCGAACGCCGGGGCTCTCGGCTTCCTCTCCGCCCTCACGCAGCCGACCCCGGAAGAGCTCACGCGGGAGATCGCTCGCACGCGCGACCTCACCGACAAGCCCTTCGGCGTCAACCTCACGATGCTGCCCACGATCAACCCCGTGCCCTACGACGAGTACGCCGACGCGATCGTGCAGGCCGGAGTGCCGTTCGTGGAGACCGCCGGCAACAACCCCGAACCCTTCCTGCCCGCGTTCAAGGCCGGAGGCGTGAAGGTGATCCACAAGGCCGTCACCGTGCGCCACGGGCTGAAGGCGCAGTCGATCGGCGTCGACGCCGTCTCGATCGACGGCTTCGAGTGCGCCGGGCACCCCGGCGAAGACGACATCGGGGGGCTCGTGCTCATCCCCGCGGCGGCCGACAGGCTCGAGATCCCGATCATCGCCTCGGGCGGCATCGCCGACGCGCGCGGCCTCGTCGCGGCACTCGCGCTCGGGGCCGACGCCGCGAACATGGGCACCCGCTTCGTCGCCACCGCGGAGTCGCCGGTGCACGAGAACATCAAGCAGCAGATCGTCGCCAACACCGAGCGCTCGACCAACGTCATCTTCCGCAAGTTTCGCAATTCGGCCCGCGTCGCGAAAAACGCTGTGTCAGACGAGATCACCGAGATCCAGAACCAAGACGGCACGACCTTCGCCGACATCGCGCACCTCGCCTCGGGTGCACGGGGCCGCGAGCGCGCGCTGGGCAACGGCGAGGTCGACGGCGGCATCTGGTGGGCCGGTCAGACGCAGGGCCTCATCGCCGACGTGCCGACGACCGCAGAACTCGTCGAACGCATCGTGAGCGAGGGCGACGCGATCGTGCGCGAGCGCCTCGCGGGCTTCCTCGCCTGAGTCGCCGCGCCCGGCGGGCGCGGGCACCCGGGTGTCCGCGCCCGCCTGTCGACGCCCAAAGGCCGACGCCCGCCACCCGACGGCCGCCGCCCAGAAGACGCGAATGGTCGGTATAAGCCCTGTTACCGACCATTCGCGGCTTCCAGAGGGGGTGATGAGCTCGCAGGAGCTCGCGGCGGCCCGCGGCGGGTCCGCGCTCAGCGCACGCGCCCGCCGCACGCGCCCGCGCGCTAGAGGTTGCGCGAGATCACGAGGCGCATGATGTCCGAGGTTCCCTCCTCGATCTCCTCGAGCTTCGCGTCGCGCATCCACTGCTCCACGGGAAACTCGCGCGAGTAGCCCCAGCCGCCGAGGGTCTGCACTGCGGCCCAGGTGCAGTACGCGGCGGTCTCGGAGGCCTGCAGCTTCGCCATCGCGGCCTCGGCGGGCACTGGCTTGCCCTGGTCGAACATGGTGGCGGCGCGCAGCGTCTGCAGCCAGGCCGCGTCGATGCGGGTCGCCATGTCGGCGAGCCTGAAGGCGACCGCCTGGTGCTCGATGATCGGCTTGCCGAACTGCACCCGCTCGCGCGCGTAGTTGAGGGCGTACTCGTAGGCGGCCCGCGCGCACCCGGTCGCCGCGGCGGCGAGCACGATGCGGGAGGCGTCGAAGGTCTTCATGAGCCCGACGAAGCCCTCCCCCTCAGCGCCGAGGCGGTTCTCCTCGGGCACGAACGCGTCGTCGAAGAACAGCTCGCGGCAGCGAATGGCGCGCTGCCCCATCTTCTTCATCGGCTCGCCCATGGTGAAGCCGTCGACGTCTTTCTCGATGAGGAAGGCGCTCACGCCGCGCGAGCGCTGAGTGGGGTCGGTCTTCGCGAACACGACGTACTGGTCGGCGTAGCCGGAGTTCGAGATCCACGCCTTCTGACCGCGCAGCCGGTATCCGCCGTCGGTGCGCACCGCCTGCGTCGTGATCGATGCGGCGTCCGATCCCGAGCCTGGCTCGGTGGTGGCGAGAGCGGTGAGCACCGGGTTCTCGCCGGTCAGCGGTCGCAGCCAGCGCTCCTTCTGCGCCTCGGTGCCGAGCACCAGCAGCGGGTCGGCGAAGAAGCCGTTCGAGCACAGGAAGTTGCCGATGCCGAGGTCGCCCCAGCACAGCTGCTCCTGCACGAGGCACTGCGTGAAGAGGTCGGTGAACCCGCCCCCGCCGTACTCCTCGGGAATCATGAAGTCGGTGATGCCGACCTGCGCCGCCGCCTGGAACAGGTCGAGCGGCGATCCGTCGTCGGCTTCGTCGACCTCGCGGCCGCGGGGCCGGATCTGCTCGGCCGCGAACTCGCCGCAGAGCTCGACGATCGCCTCCTGCTCGTCGCTGAGCTGCCAGATGGCGCGGGTGCTGTCCATGAGGTTCATGCGGGGTTCCTTTCTGAGCCGCGTCGAGACGGTGGGTCGCGTCGCGTGCGGTCGTGCTGCTGCTGTCTTGCTGAAGTCGGTGTTGACGTGTGTGCTGCGGTCGTGTTGCTGATGTGCTCGCTGCTTCGAGACCCGGTTGCTACGGCGTCGGGATCGCGCGGGGTTCGGGATCGAGGATCACGAGGCAGTCGACGGCGAGAGCGGTTTCAGTGCCCACCCGCACCGGGTTGAGTTCGATCTCTCGAATGCCGGGGCTGGCGGCGAGCACACCACCGAGCCGGGCGATGAGCTGCGCCAGGTGTTCGGCGGCGAGCGCCGGGCGGCCCCGCCAGGGTTCGAGGAGGCGCGAGCTTCTGAGGCTCGCGACCATGCCTCGGGCGGTATCGGCGTCGACGGGCGCGAGTTCGAGCGCGATGTCGCTCCACACCTCGGTCTCGGTGCCGCCGTAGCCGACGGTGATCACCGGCCCGAAGACCGGATCGCGCCGCGCCGCCACGATGAACTCGGCGACGTGCTCGCGAGTGTCTTGCGCCTCGACGGTGTAGTCGCCGTCTCCGATGCGCTCGTGCATCTCGGCGAAGGCCGCGCGTGTTTCTTCCGGCCCGCGCAGGTGCAGCGCGACGCCCCCGGCTTCGGTCTTGTGCGCGAGCCAGGCGGCCTTGAGCACGACGGTGCCGCCGAGTCGCTCGGCCGCAGCTGCGGCCTCGTCCGCCGAGCGCACGACCACCAGCTCCGGAAACGGTATTCCGACCGCGCCGAGCGCTTCGCGAACGGCGGTCTGCGTTCCGGGGGCCACTGCCCCGCTGCTGACACCGCGCTCGGGTGCCGAGGCACCGAGGCGGTGCGCCGCCGACACCGCGAAGAGCGTGTCTTCGATGCGACCGTAAACGGGCACGCCCCCGCCCCGCAGCTGCGCCGCGACCCGCGAATCGGGCGACATCGCGTGCACCAGCACCGGCACTCCCGCTACCTCGGCGACACGCTCCGCGACGGCCAGCTCGGCGTCGAGCAGCTGCGGGGTGTCATCCCCGTAGCTGCCGAAGTATCCCGACAGCACCACCGCGTCGACCTCGCCGCTCTCGGCAAGCACCCTGGGCAGTTCAGCGTAGACCGAAAGTTCGGCCTCGCCCGATCCCGCAAGATCGATCGGGTTTCGCGTCGAGGCCGCGCTCGACAGCAGCGGTTGCAGGCGCGCCCGGAGCTCGCCGCTCAGTTCGGGCAGTTCGAGGCCGAGTCGCGCCGCGTCATCAGCAGCGATGCCGCCCTGGCCGCCGCTGTCGGTGATGATGGCGACCCGATTTCCGACCGGCGGAGGCGTACGGTCGAGGTAGGAGGCGACGTTCACGAGACCGGCGGGAGTGCGCACGCGCAGCACGCCGGAGGCGCGGCAGGCCGCGTCGACGAGATCCATCGACGATGTCATGGCACCGGTGTGAGACTGGGCGAGGGCCTGGCTCGCCCCGCTCTCACCGGTTGTGAGCAGCACGGCGTGCTTCCCGGCCTCCGCAGCCCGTCGCAGCGCCGCGAAGAGCTCCGTCGCCGCCGAGAAGTCTTCGAGGTAGAGCCCGATGGTGCGCGTGCGATCGTCGGCGATGAGCGATTCGACCACCTCGGCGGCGGTGACATCGGTTTGGTTGCCGAGCGATACGAACCGCGAGACGCCGACGCCGGCGCGCTGCCCCAGTGCGGCGATCTCGCTGCCGAGTTGGCCGCTCTGCGACACGATGGCGAGGCTGCCGGGGCGCATGCCGCCCCACATGAGCTGCAGGTCGCCCTCGGCGGAATAGATGCCGAGGCTGTTGGGGCCGATCATGCGGGCACCGTGGGCGGCGAGCAGTTCGGCCGCTTCGCGCTCGCCCGCCACCTGGGCGGCGACCACGAGAAAGGCTCGGGATCCCAGCTCGAGCGCCTCGCGGATCACCTGGAGCACGAGGTGACCGGGCACGGCGATCGCCACCAGTTCGGGGGCCTCGGGCAGATCCCGCAGCGAACGATAGCTGGGGGTGCCGAAGATCTCGGCACCCGTGCGGTTCACCAGATAGACGCGACGGCGGTGCGTTCCCGCTACCGCCCCCTTCGCGAGCCAGTGACCCCACTTCGCCGCGTCTGCCGTGGCCCCGACCACCGCCACCGAAGCGGGGAGGGTGAACGCGTTCATCACCGCCCGATCGCCGTCGCGGAGAGCAGAAGCGGATACCAACATCTTCGTCCTAGTGGTGTGTCCGAGGCGCGACCGCCGTTAACTGATTCATCAGTTAATTTACTGGACGCGGCGATCCCGAGTCAAGCGAATATTGGGGCGAACACCCCGCTCGCGGCAGGGCGAACCCGGGGAGGCAGCAGACGCCCCGAATCACCTCACCAGCAGCTTGTCCCGCACGAAATCACTGCAGGTCCGCCGCATCTCCTCGGCCGAAATCGTCGAGGATCCGAGCAGCGCCTGCACCGCCAGCCCGTCGATCATCGCGATCAGCTGGTTCACCTCCGACTCGGGGTGCTCGGTCGCGAAGACCCCCTCCGCGACGCCGTCCGCGATGAGGCCGCCGATGAGGCGTCGCCACTCGTCGTACGCGGCGTCGTTCAGGTTCCGCAGCTTATCGTCTTGCAGAGCACCGACCCAGAGCTCCAGCCAGACGTGCCACGATTCGCGCGTCACCTCGTCGTCGGGCACGTAGGAGCTCAGCAGCACGTCGAGCTTGCGGTCGGTGGGCAGGTCGCGGTCGAGGATCGAGGATCGCCGCTCCACCGAGGTCGCGAAGTTGTCTTCGAACGTCTCGCGAATGAGGTCGTCCTTGCTCGCGAAGTAGTAGTGCACGATGCCGGGAGAGACACCGGCCTCGCGCGCGACATCGGCCACGCGCAGCATGGCCACGCCGCGCTGCACCATCACACGGCGCGTCGCGGCCATGATCTGCGCACGTCGTTCGTCTTCAACGCTGGGACGAACCATCTGTGCGCTTCCTTTCTGCGGGTACTCGCGGCCTCCTATATCGTAGCCCGCACTCGGCTACGAGCCCGCGCCCGGCCGCTGGATCGCGATCAGGCACGGGTCGGCATTCGGCCCGGGGTCGCGCTCACGGCCTGGAGAGCACCTCCGACGCAGTGAGCACCTCCGACGCGGCCCGGCGGCCCGAAGAGATCGCCCCGTCGATGTACCCGTTCCAGACGCTCGCGGTTTCGGTGCCGGCCCAGTGCAGCCGGCCGACGGGTCGCCGCCACCCCTCGGCGCTGTGCTCCACCCAGGCCCCCGGGGTGGGGTTCGCCGCGTAGGCACCGCCGATGAACGGCTCCTCCGACCAGTCTTTCTCGGCATAGCGCCGCGGGTTCGCCGCCTCCTCGCCGAAGAGGTCGACCAGGGTGTCGACCACCTCCTGACGACGCCCCTCCTCGCCGCGCGCCTTCCAGCCGCGAATGCGATCCGCGTAGACGAAGCAGACGAGCACGCCGCGCGAAAGGTCGTGCGGCGAGTTGTCGAAGACGAACCCGAGCGACGGCTCGCCGTACAGGGTCGCCTCCCCGCTCAGCCCTCGGTCGCGCCAGAAGGGGCGGTCGTAGCTGACGTGGATCTTCACGACGTCGCCCATCGGGCTCTTCGCGAGCCAGCGCGTGCGGGCGACCGGCAGTGGCGGTTCGTGCACGATCTGCTGCGCCGCCTGGGGCGGCACGGCGACGATGACGCGATCCGCGCGCACGTCGCCGTGCTCGGTCGACACGAGTGCGCCCTCGTCATCGCGCTCGATTCGCCGCACGGGCGAGCCGAGCACCACCCGCTCCCCCAGCACGCGCGCGATCCTGATCGCGGTCTCCTGCGCGCCCTCCACGAAGCGCGTCTCCTGCGCGCAGCCCTCGGCCTCCATGAGCTGATCGAAGTTGCCCGCCGACGCCACGTAGAAGAGGAAGTGCAGCATCGAGATGTCGCGCGGCTCGACGGTCCACACGCTCTGCACCGCGAGCGCGAAGCGGAGGCGCGCATCTGCGCTGGGCACGGTGCGTTCGAGGTAGGAGTGCACGGTCTCGCTGTCGAGCGCCTCGGCGTTCGGGGTGGCCGCGGGATCCTCGAGGTTCACGGCCTCGGAAAGGCGGTCGATCTCCGCCATGGCGCTCAGGTACTCGCGCATGCCCGGGCCGTCGTCAGGGCCGGCGATCTTGAAGTCGCGCTTGGATCCGTCGATCCAGCGCTCGATGTTCGCGCCGCCGAGGTAGGTGGGAAAGGTCGCGACGTCGAAGCGCTCGACCAGCGACAGGAAGTGCCGCTGCGTCGGGCCGACCCACTGCCCGCCGTGGTCGATGACCGTGCCGTCCTCGTTTTTCGCCGAGAGCGTGCGGCCGCCGACGCGGTGCTGCGCCTCGAGCACGATGACGTCGACACCGGCATCGTGCAGTTCGAGCGCCGCAGCGAGACCGGCGTACCCCGCTCCGACCACTACCACCTCTGCGCGAGCGGGAATCGGACTGTTCGGCATCGACTTCTTCGTCTCCATTCCGTCATGGTACGCATTGATTGATTAACCAGTCAATATTGATTCAGCGATCAACAATGCCCCGCGGGCACTTGACACTGCCAGCGGAACACCTCAAGCTTGTTTATTGATTGGTGAACCAATCAGGAATCGAGGTCAGTGTGGACACCGAACTAGACGAAAAGATGGACGCCGAGCTGCAGCGGCGTCTCGCACGCATGGAGTCACCCGGATGCGGCGGCATGGTGCAGACGAACCTGCCGTGGCGCGATTTCTTCATCGCGGTCGGGGCGCTCGCCGCCGCCTCCGGGCTGCTGCTGTGGTGGGCACTCTGATGGTCCACGAAATCCGCACCGAGAGCATCAAGGCGGTCAAGGTTCCCGAGGACGCGACCCTCAACGAGCTGCCGCTCCTCCCCCGCGAGCGCATCTGGGGCTTCTGGGACTTCTCCGTCGTCAACATCGGCCTGTCGATCGCCACCTGGGCCTTTCTGCAGGGGGCGACGGTCTCGTACTACGTCGGTGCCAAAGAGGCGATCGCGAGCGTCATCATCGGCTACGGGATCGCGGTGCTGCTCGTCTCGCTCTCCCCCGTCCTGTCGTCGGCGAAGTACGGTGTCGAGCAGTTCGTGATGCTGCGCGCCATCTTCGGACACGGCGGTGCTCGCCTCGTCATGATCACCACGTCGACCATCTTCGCGGCGGCCTGGTCGGCGATCCTCGCGATCATGCTCGGCCACGGCCTCGTCAACATCATCAACACGCTCTTCGGCGTCGAGGTCAGCAAGACGGGTGCCGCCGTCAGCGTGCTCGGACTCATCGCGATCATCAGTTCGTGGATCATCCTCTCCCGCGGCCCGGTGTCGGTGGAGCGCGTCAGCCAGATCGTGGCCCCGGCACTCGTCATCATTCTCGTCGTCATCACCGTCATCGTGTTCACGCGCGTCTCGTGGGAAGAGCTGACCGCGATCCCGGCCCTCGACCCCGAGGAGAACCCGCACGTCAGCTTCATGGTGGCCATCGAGCTCGGCGTCGCCGGCGGCTTCGCCTGGTGGCCCAACATGGGCAATCTCGCCCGGCTCACCCGCAGCTCGCGCGCCGCATTCTGGCCGAACTGGATCGGCATCTTCGGTGCATCGGTCTTCGCCGCCCTCGTCGGCACCTTCGCCGCCCTCGTGCTCGAGATCACCGAGCCGACCGACTGGCTGGTGCCGCTGACCGGCACGGTGTTCGGCGTCATCGCACTCTTCGCCATCGCGTTCGCGAACATCACGGCGATCCTCTCCCAGGGCTACGGCTCCATGCTCGCCCTCCGCAGCGGCGGCGGCAGACTCTTCAGGCACATGGCCTGGCCGCTCATGGGCGTCATCATCCTCGGCCCTGCCGCCATTCTGGTGTTCTTCCCCGAGGTCGTGTACGAGAACTACGGGCGCTTCCTCTCGTGGAGCGCGATCCTCGTCGCGCCGCTCACCGGCATCGGCATCACCGACTACTTCCTGCTGCGGCGCACCCGCGTGCCGATCCGCGAACTCTACAAGCCCGCTGCGACCTCCGCCGTCGGCTACTGGCACGGGTGGAACCCCGTCGCCTTCGTCGCGCTCGCCGCGGGAGCCATCGTCTACACGCTGCTCCTGCACCCGATCACCTACGTGCCGTCGCCGCTCTTCCCTTACATGACGGCCTCGATCCCCTCCTGCCTCGTCGGCGCACTCGTCTACTATGTTCTGACGAAGGCGATCACGCAGCCCATGGGGCTCGGCGGGTATCGCATCGAGACGCCCGTCTCGACGGGCGTGATCCGCGCGCAGGTCGCGCCCGCGACACCCGCCGCAGAGCCCGCCACACCTGCCACCAAGCCCGCCACTCCCCCGGCGGCCGCCCCCGCCGCCGAACCCCCGTCACCACAGGAGCCCAGTTGAAACTCGTCGTTCTCGTCAAGGAGGTGCCCGACACCTACGGGGATCGGAAGCTGGACCCGGAGACGGGCCTGGCCGACCGGGCCGCTTCGGAGACCGTTATCGACGAGATCGACGAACGGGCGCTCGAGGTCGCGCTCAGGCACGCCGACGCGCACCCCGGCACCGAGATCTCCGTGGTCACCGTGGCCCCGGAGGGGGCGACCGCAACGATTCGCAAGACCCTCGCGATGGGGGCGCACTCCGCCCTCCACGTCGCCGACGAGACACTGCGCGGGGCCGATCTCGGCCTCACCGCCGAGACGCTGGCGGCCGCGGTTCGCCGAGTCGGCTTCGACCTCGTGATCGCAGGCAACGTCTCCACCGACGGCTCGGGCGGGGTGATCCCGGCGATGCTCGCCGAGTGGCTCGACGTGCCGCACCTCACCGGGCTCGGCGACGTCGAGATCACCGAGAGCGAGGTGTCGGGATCGCGCGCCGTCGACGGCGGCACCCAGCAGGTCGCGGCAGAGCTCCCCGCGGTGATCTCTGTCACCGAGGCGCTGCCGGAGGCTCGCTTCCCGAATTTCAAGGGGATCGTGGCCGCCAAGAAGAAGCCGCTCGAGGTGGTCTCCCTCGCAGAACTCGGCGTGAACGGCGAGGACCTGTCGGTGCCCCGCGCGATCATGCTGACCGTCTCGGAGCGGCCGCCGCGCGCGGCAGGCGTCAAGATCGCAGACGACGGCGACGCCGGCGAGCGGCTCGCCGAGTTTCTCATCGGCAACCGGCTGGTGTAGGGCGTACCCGAGAGATCCCGCGCCTGCCGCACGAGCGCCGACGGCTCGAGACGCTAGGCACCGCTCACACACCGCTCACACACTCTGCCCGCGATAGCGAGCACCCGTTAGACACCCCCTAGGAGACCCCGAAGACATGGCTGCACACCCCGACGACGCGATTCTGGTGCTCCTCAAATCTCTCCCCTCGGGAGGCCTCGAGCGAGCCGCCGCGGAGTTGCTGGGCGCGGCGGCGCAGGTGGGCACTCCCGTCGCGCTCGTCGCGGATGAGGCCGCCGCCGCGGAGGCCGCGAGGCTCGGTGCGGCTCGCGTGCTGGTCGCCGCCGCGCCGGACGCAGAAACGCTCAGTCTGCACGCGGTCGACGCGCTGGAGGCGGCCGCGACCGTCGTGCGGCCCGACGCGGTGCTCATCTCGAACTCGGTGAGCGGGCGAGACGTCGCCGCGCGATACGCCGCGCGCTCGCGGGCGGCACTCGCGGTCGACGCCGTCGGGGTGTCTCGCGACGAGCAGGGGATCGTGGCGCACCACTCCGTCTACGGCGGCGCATACAGCGCGACCTCAGCCCCGACGTTCGGCACCCCGATCATCACCGTGCGCCAGGGCGCGAGCGACGCACGCGCGGCCGCGCAGCCGCCGGAGGCCGAGGCGCTCACCGTTGCTCCGTCGGGTCGGCGCGCGGCCAGGATCCTGTCCTTCACCCCGGCGACCGAAGCGTCCTCGCGCCCGGAACTGCGGGGTGCCGCGAAGGTGGTTGCGGGCGGAAGGGGGCTCGGCTCGAAAGAGCAGTTCGAGCTGGTCGAGCAGCTCGCCGACACCCTCGGTGCCGCAATCGGCGCCTCACGCGCCGCGGTCGACGCGGGCTACGTCGAAGCCTCCCAGCAGGTGGGGCAGACCGGTGTCTCGGTGTCACCGCAGCTCTACATCGCGGTCGGCATCTCGGGTGCGATCCAGCACCGAGCGGGCATGCAGACCTCGAAGACCATCGTCGCGATCAACAAGGACAGCGACGCACCCATCTTCGAGGTGGCCGATTTCGGCGTCGTCGGCGACCTGTTCCAGGTGCTGCCGCAGCTCATCGCCGCGCTCGAAACACGAAAGCAGTAGGCCGGTGGCGACCTACCCGCGTGCCCTTAGGCGCGGATTGCCGCGCGTGCCGGGCGGAGAGGCCTGGCCGCCGGAGACGCCGATGCCCGCCGTGGCTGCCGCTGACGCGGTTGCCGCTGCCGCTCCTGACGCGACCCCCGTCGGCACGGTTCTCTCTGACGCGGCTGCCGCCAGCGCGACTCCCGCTGTTTCTGTTCTCCCTGGCGCGGCTGCCGCTGCCGCAACTCCCGTCGGCGCAACCCTCACTGACTCTGCTCCCCCTGACGCTGCCCCCGCAACCGCAGCCGCAACCGCCACCGCCTCGCCCCTCGCCGCCGCAACTCTTGTCGGTGCAGCTCTTGCCGGTGCAGCTCTTGCCGATGCAGTCGGCCCCGGTGCGCCGGGAGCCCGGCCCCTGCGCCGCGGACTGCCCCGTGTCGCGGGCGGCGATCCCTGGCCGCCCGGAGGCGAGGCCCCGGCTCCCGCTGCGGCGGTCGCCGTCGAAGCGAACGCGGCGGTCCCGGCGATCGACGCGACAGGTACCGGCTCCGCAACCGCTGCGGGTGCGGAGCCCGCGCGGTCTATGGTCGCCGAGGCCGAGGCGACGGCCGCGTCCAGCGGGACCTCTGGAGTCCCTGGGGCTTCTGGGACTTCCTCCGCCTCAGAGACTTCTGATGCTCCACCGAAAGCGGCAGCGCTCAGCGGGCCGACTGCGCCGGCACGAGTCGCCGAGACCGTGGCCGAAACACCGCTGCGGCGCGGCCTCCCCCGCACCACCGGCGGCGATCCCTGGCCACCCGCCGGCTTCGCACCGCGGGTGGTCGAGCCCCGGGTCTCAGAGCTGCAGGTCGCGGAACCACAGTTCGCGGATCCCGCTGCCTCCACGGCACCGGCCTATCCGGTTCCAGCAGACCAGACCACCGCGGGCGCGGCCCCCGCGGATCAGCCCCGTGCAGATCCGGTCCATGCGGATCCGGTCCATGCGGATCCGGACCGGGCAGGTTCAGCACCGGATCCGGTTCCGGTGTCAGCGCCCGGTTCATCACCCGATCCCGGTTCAACGCCCGCACCGAAGCCGGCCGCGCCGCCCGTCGCAGCGGCCCCGACTATCACGGCCGCCCCCGCTGTCGCAGCCGTCTCGCCCGTCACAGCGGCCTCACCCGTCACGACCGCCCCCGCTGTCGCGGCGGCCCCACCTCCCGCGCCGACTCGAACAGCAGAACCTCCTACTCCCGCGTCGGCACCGACAGTCAAGCCTGCGCGCGAGGCGCGCGGCGCACGATCCTCCCGCCTGCCCGCGCGCCTCCGCTCCGCGATTCTCGGCCTCGTCGGCATCGTCGTCGTCGCCGGAGTGATCGTGCTCGCGGCGCGCGGAGTCACCACCCTGCCGGGTGTGCCCGATTTCTTGCAGCGCTACCCCGGCGAATACCACCCGCGCGTCGAGACCGAGGACGGCTTCCCAGCGTGGGCCAGGTGGACGCACTACCTCAACTTCTTCTTCCTGGTGCTCATCGTGCGCAGCGGCCTCCTGGTGCGCAGGCAGCAGAAACCAGACGCGTTCTACACGCCGAAGCGCGGGGGCAAGAAGGTCAGCATCTACCTCTGGCTCCACACCGGCGTCGACGTGCTGTGGCTCGTCAACGGCGCGGTGTTCGTGGTGCTGCTCTTCGCGACCGGCCACTGGGCGAGAATCGTGCCCACCAGCTGGGAGGTGTTTCCGAACGCCGCTTCGGCCGCGCTCCAGTACCTCACGCTGGAGTGGCCAGTCGAAGACGCCTGGGTGAACTACAACAGCCTGCAGCAGCTCATGTACTTCACGGTCGTGTTCGTCGCCGCCCCGCTGGCCGCGATCACCGGAGTCAGGATGAGCGAGTGGTGGCCCGAGCGTGCCGGGCGGCTGAACCGGGTCTATCCTGCCCCTGTGGCGCGCGCGATCCACTACCCGACGATGCTCTTCTTCGTGCTGTTCGTCATCGTTCACGTCTTCCTCGTGTTCACCACCGGAGCGCTCAAGAACCTGGGTTACATGTTCGACGGCACCCCCGAGGCATCCTGGGCCGGGTTCTGGTGGTTCGCGGCGGGCCTCGCGGTCGCCGTCGGAGCGGTGCTCGCGGCACGACCGATCGTGCTGGCACCGATCGCTTCGCTCACGGGAAAGGTCACGTCTCGCTGAGGGTTTCCACCGCCTGGTCGGCGGCGGACCCTCCGACGATCAGGCGTCGACGGCGGTGAACGCGTCGGGGCCGTCCTCTGCAGCCGCGGGGTCCATGTACAGAAACTCGAGCACATTGCCGTCGGGATCTTCGAGGTCGCGGGAGTACATGAAGCCGAGATCCTGCGGCTCGCGCGGCTCGCTCCCCCCGGCCTGCACTCCCCTGGCGAGGGCCAGGTCCACATCCGCCCGCGACTCGCGCGAGAGCGCGATGAGCACCTGCGCCGTAGTCTTCGCGTCGGCCACCGCCTTGTCGGTGAACGTCGCGAAATACTCTCGGGTGAGCACCATGAAGAACACCTGCTCGTCCCAGACCACGCAGGCCGCGTTCTCGTCGGTGAAGTTCGGATTGATCTCGCACCCGAGCGCCGTGTAGAACGCCTTGGAGCGTTCGAGGTCGTCGGTGGCGAGGTTGACGAAGATCTGAGTGCTCATGAGTACCTCCCGCTCGGGCCGCTGCAACACCGCGACCTATTCGACAGCGTTGCACTGTTGCGCCCGGAGGTCAAGGCGCAGACCCTCCGGCTCGGGTGAGTTCGGCTCAGCTGAGTTCAGCCAAACCGGGCTCAGCTCAGTCAGCTCAGCTCGGCTCGGGCCGTTCAGCTCGCTCAGCTCCGGTCGGCTTGGCTCAACTCAGCCAGCTCAACTCAGCGAGCGAAGCTCGAGTCCGTCGGCGTCGCGCACGCCGGCCCGCACGTTCGCGAAACCGGTGAAGCCCTCGTTCGCGACGCGCGCGAGCAGCGCCTTCATGTTCTTCTGCCGCTTCTCGAGGCGCACGCGGTGCCCTCGGGTGACGAGTTCGCGCTTGAGCGCGAGCAGATCGGCAAAGTCCACGTCGGCATCGTAGACGAGCGCTACCGCCTCCGGTCCCGTCGATTCGGGGAGCGAGAGCAGATCCACCACCCGCTCGAACCCGATCGAGAACCCGACCGCCGGCACCTCCTGTCCCAGAAAGCGCCCGACCATGCCGTCGTAGCGCCCGCCGCCGCCGACCGAACTGCCGGAGCCGGGGTGCGCGACCTCGAAGATGGTGCCGGTGTAGTAGCCCATGCCGCGCACGAGCGTGGGATCGAAGCGCAACTCGACCCCCGCCGGCAGCACCCCGTCGAGCGCCTCGCCCAGGGCCACGAGGTTCTCGACCCCCGGCTCCGCGGCACCGGAGGGCAGCACGGCCTCGATCCCGAGCCGCGTGAGCGGGATCCCCTCGCCCGCAAGCGCCGGCTCCACCGCCGCGAGCACTTCGCCGAGCCGCTCGGCGGCGCTGTCGTCGATCTCGCGCAGCTCTTCGACCACGCCGGAAGCGCCGATCTTGTCGAGCTTGTCGACCGTGATGAGCGCGCGATCGTGGGTCTCAGCCGGAAAACCGCAGTGCTCGAGCAGGCCGAAGAGGATGCGGCGGTCGTTGACGCGGATGACGCAGCCGTCGAGACCGAGCGCGGCGAGCGCCTGACTCGTCGCGGTGATCAGCTCGATCTCGGCGAGCAGCCCCGGCTCGCCGATGATGTCGATGTCGGCCTGCACGAACTGGCGGTAGCGCCCCTTCTGCGGGCGCTCGGCGCGCCACACCGGCGCGATCTGAATGGCGCGGAACACGGGCGGCAACTCGGCGCGGTGGCTCGCGTAGAAGCGGGTGAGGGGGACCGTGAGGTCGAAGCGCAGACCGAGGTCGGCGAGCTGCTCGACGTCGCCCGCCTCGGCTGCTGCGGCGAGCGCCTCCGGCCGGATGCCGCGCTTGAGAATCGAGAAGCTGAGCTTCTCGTTGTCGCCGCCGAGGCCCGCGTGGAGCCGCGCGTAATCCTCGACGACGGGGGTCTCGATCTCGTCGAAGCCGTGCGCGCGGTAGACGCCCTTAATAATACTGAGCGCGTGCTCGCGACGGGCCTTGTCTGCGGGGAGGAAATCGCGCATGCCGCGCGGCGGGTTCACGGGTGCTGCCATGAGTTCTATTCTCCCACTACCCTGCGCCTCCGCCGCGCGCCTGGCTTCTTGCCTAGCGGCGTGGATTCGAACAACGGCGTGCCAAAAGTGAGGAAAACTCACGCCGTTACTCGAATCCACGCCGCTAGCAAACGAGGTGGGGCGACCCCGAAGCGGGTCGCGATCCCGAATCGCGCCGCACGTAGCCCGGGATCGCACCGCGCCCGAGCAGAAATAGAACCCGGCACCCCACCACCAGCACCACCACGCCCACCCCGCCCACTAGCACCAACCCGCCACCAGCGCCAACCCGCCAACCCGCCAACCCGCCAACCCGCCAACCCGCCTACCCGCCAACCCGCCACGATTATCTTGTACTCCCATCGCAGTACAAATTGTGCTATCTTCATAGCACAATGGTCATCGATCAACTCGCTGACCACCGATCCGAACCTGGAGGCCCCGCATGGAATTCGTCTACTGGCTCTTCTGGGGGCTGCGCTCCGTATTCTCAATCTTCCCCGTCGAGGTGGCACTCACCCTCGGCCTCGTCTTCTTCGGCCTCTCGTGGATCCGCCGCCGGCCTATCGTCTCACTGCCCGCAAGCGGCAGGCGTCGCAAGCTCCTCCGCTGGCTCGGGATCGGCGGGGCGCTCGCCATCGTCACCGTCGCAACCGCGACGACCTGGCTCTCGTATCTCCACACTTTCCCAGATCCGAGCGGCTTCGGAGGGTGGCTCAGGCGTCCACTCCCCCTCGTCACCGTCGCACTCGTAGTGACCGCGTTCGCGATCGCACTGCGCCTCGAGCCCCTGCCCGCTCCCGGAGAGCGCAAGATCGCGCCGCGTCAGTGGTGGTGGACGTTCGTGCCACCCCCACTGCTGTGGACGACCTCCATAGCGACCGCGCTCCTCCTGCTCACGTCGCTGTGGCAGACGGCGGTGGGCACGCGCGCGCCGGCAGATGCGGATCTCTACGGCAACGTGCCCTCGCGCACCGACCTGCCGGTGTTCGTGCCGCTGCAGGAGAACATGGGGTACTTCGCCGGCGCGGGATGGCCGAACCACCTCGCCACTCTCGCCGCCGTCCTACTTGCCACCGCTGTCCTCATATTCACGCTCGGGCGCGACGCAAACCGGCCGATCTCCATCCGAGCCGCCGCGTCCGACGTGCGGGCGGAGCACGCGGCAACCGCTCGCGTGCTCGCGATCATCGTGCTGGGCGGGATCCTGCTCACGCTCGGGGCGGTCTGGGGGCACGTCGGCTATATCGGCGGGATCATGGTGGGTGTCGACGATCCGCCCGAGCAGGGAGGCGCACTCACCGGGCCCGTCGTCGGCTCGAGCTACCAGGCCTTCGCCTGGCCGATGAGTGTCGGCGGCTACGTAATCCAGGGCATCGGCGCAGCGCTGCTTCTCAGGCTCGCTTTCGACACCTGGCGCGTCACCCGAGCTCAGCACGGCTCGCAGAAACCCGACGTACCGAGCACCGAGAGTGCACGCGGCAGCACCGAATCAGCCTCCGCTCCCGGCACCTCAGCAGGCTCTGTTCAATCAGCACTCCCCTCCTCACCCGAGGCGCTCCGCTCGGTCGGTAGCGACTCGGTGCCGACCGAGCCCGACCCGATCCGCACCGAGGATGCGCGATGAACGAGAGCAAGACCGCAGGCACCCCCGTGGCAGCCGCCCGACCGGAGGCTCCGGGCGGCTCGGAACCCGCAGAGGTCACCGCCGAAGACACCACCGGCTCGGGAGTACCTGCCGGCTCGGAACCCGCCGCGCCAGTACCCCCTGCCCGCACAGAATCTCCCACCCGCGCAGAGGCTCCCGCGCCCCGCTCGGCGGACGAGATCGCTGAACTCTTCCGAGGAGCCATCCGCTCGGGCCAGCTCGGCGACGGCGAGCGCCTGCCCACCGTGCGGCAGACCGCCCGCGACTTCGAGGTCGCGCAGGCGACCGCGGCCAAGGCGTACCGCGCGCTCGAGCAGGAGGGACTCGTGGTCACCCGCACCGCGGCCGGCACCCGCGTCGCCCCGGGCGCATCGCGCGCCGCGGGTGCGGTCGTCGCGCACGCCCGGGCTCTCGCCGAGGCCGCGCAGGCCGAGGGAACCGGCTTCGACGACGCGGTAGCCGTGCTGCGCGCAGTGTGGGGGCAGCCGGGGGCCTAAGCGCGGCCGCAGGAGCGCCCAGCAAGCCGCTGTCTGGAAGACGCGAATGGTCGGTATCAGGCGAGATACCGACCATTTGCGTCTTCCAGAGGGGGATCGGGTGAGCAGGGCAGGGCGGGAAGGGCAGCGCTGGGCTTGCCCTTTCGCGCCGCAGCCGACCGCCCTAGTGCTGCACCGGCCCTAGTGCTGCACCGGCGGCTCCGCGCCGAAGCCGGTGAGTGCGCGCACCTCCATCTCGGCCGCGAGTTCCTTCGATTCCTTGCGCTTGGAGGTCACGGATCCGAGCCACCCGAGGAAGAAGCCGAGCGGGATCGAGATGATGCCCGGGTTCTTCAGCGGGAAGATCGCGAAGTTGACGCTCTCGCCGAGCATCGCGGTCTCGTTGCCCGAGAACACGGGCGAGAAGATGATCAGCCCGACCGCCGCGATGAGGCCGCCCACCATCGACCACACTGCGCCGCGGGTGGTGAAGCCCTTCCAGAACAGCGAGTAGAGAATCGTTGGCAGGTTGGCCGACGCAGCGACGGCGAAGGCCAGCGCCACGAGGAAGGCGATGTTCTGTCCCTGCACGCCGATGCCGCCGAGGATCGCGAGACCGCCGATGACGAGGGTCGTGATCTTCGCGACGCGCACCTCCTGCTTCGGCGATGCCTGGCCCTTGCGCAGCACGCTGTTGTAGATGTCGTGCGCGAAGGAGGCCGAGGCCGTGATGGTGAGGCCCGCGACGACCGCGAGGATCGTGGCGAACGCGACCGCCGAGATGAAGCCGAGCAGCAGGGGTCCGCCGAGCTGCAGCGCGAGCAGCGGTGCAGCCGAGTTCTGCCCACCGGGGGCACCGGCGATCGTCTCCGGCCCGACCAGCTGGCCCGCGCCGTAGCCGAGCACGAGGGTGAAGAGATAGAAGATGCCGATCAGCCAGATCGCCCACACCACCGACTTGCGCGCCTCCTTCGCGGTCGGCACCGTGTAGAAGCGCATGAGCACGTGCGGCAGGCCGGCCGTGCCGAGCACGAGCGCGATCGACAGCGAGACGAAGTCGAGCGGCATGGCCCCGTACTGCAGCCCGGGGGCGAGAATCGCCGCGCCGTGCGTGTTCTGCGGGTTGTCGACCGCGCCCTGCAGCACGGCCGGGAAGCTGAAGCCGTTGAGCGCGAGCACCCAGATCGTCATCACGGCAGCGCCCGCGATGAGCAGCACGGCCTTGATGATCTGCACCCAGGTCGTCCCCTTCATGCCGCCGATGAGCACGTAGAGCACCATCACGACGCCGACGACCGCGATCACGAGCGAGGTCGCGAGCTTGTTGTCGGCGGGGATCCCGAGCAGCAGCGAGACGAGGCCGCCCGCGCCCGCCATCTGCGCGAGCAGGTAGAAGAACGACACCGCGAGCGTGGTGAGCGCGGCGGCCATGCGCACCGGCTTCTGCTTGAGGCGGAACGACAGCACGTCGGCCATGGTGAACTTGGCGGTGTTGCGCATGAGTTCGGCGACGAGCAGCAGCGCGACGAGCCAGGCGACGAGAAAGCCGATTGAGTAGAGGAAGCCGTCGTAGCCGTTGATCGCGATGGCACCGACGATGCCGAGGAACGAGGCCGCCGAGAGGTAGTCGCCCGCGATGGCGAGGCCGTTCTGGCGTCCGGAGAACGAGCGGCCGCCCGCGTAGAAGTCGGCCGCGCTCTTGTTCGAGCGGCTCGAGCGGATGACGATCACCATCGTCACCGCCACGAAGGCGAGGAAGATGGAGATGTTGAGCACGGGGTTCTGCTCGGCGGTTTCCTGCGCGCGCAGCACGCTCTGGGTCATCAGGGTGTTCATCGCGTGCCCTCCTCGTTGCGGCCGGTGCCATCGGTGCTGTTGCCATCGGTGCTGCGACGCTCAGCGGCGCGGCGCTCGACGCCCTGGATCTCGAGGTCTTCGAGTTCGGCGCGCAGCTTCGCGGTCTCGGGATCGAGCTTCTTGTTGGCGAATCGCACGTATGACATGGTGATCGCGAACGTCGAGACGAACTGCAGCAGGCCGAGCCACAGGCCGACATTCATGCCGAGCAGCGGCGCGGCCATGAACTCGTGCGCGTACGCGGCGAGCAGCACGTAGGCGAAGAACCAGATCATGAAGACCGCGGTCAGCGGAAAGATGAATCCGCGCTGCCGCCGCTTGTAGGCCTGGAACTCGGGTCGCGCCTGAAAGGCTTCGTAGTCGATGTCGGGTGCGGTACCCGCTGATGCTTCGGACATGGGGCTTCCTTGTCTCATGTTGGGGGTCTGTGGTTGTGGGTGGTGCTGCGCCGGTGCTGGGAGCAGGTTCGGGATCGGGCCGCGGCCGTGATCCCGAATCTGCTCGTTCGCTCGGCGCGGGATCGACCGGCGCGTTCGATCAGCGCGTTCGATCGGCCCGATTGCTCAGCGCGGGATCGTGATGACCGTCGTCGCGGGCAGGTGCACCGTCTCGCTGAGCGCGCTGACGAGCGCGTCGATGACCTGCGGATCCTCGATGGTGGCCGGCACCCTGTAGGGCTCGCCGTCGACGATCTGCCGCATGGTCTTGCGCAGGATCTTGCCGGAGCGGGTCTTCGGCAGGCGCTCGAGAATCGTGACGTCTCGGAACGAAGCGACCGGGCCGATGTGCTCGCGCACGAGGCCGCGCAGTTCGTTCGCGAGCTGCTCGTGGTCGATGCCCTCCTCGCCGTGCTTGAGCGTGACGAATCCGGCCGCCCGCTGGCCCTTGAGCTCGTCGTGCACGCCGATGACCGCGCACTCCGCAACGGCGTGGTGCATGGTCAGCGCTTCTTCGAGCGAACCCGTCGAGAGCCGGTGCCCGGCGACGTTGATGACGTCGTCGGTGCGGCCCATGACGAAGAGGTAGCCCTCCTCGTCGAAGTGCCCGGCGTCGCCGGTGGCGTAGTAGCCGGGAAAGGCCGCCAGGTAGGAGTCGATGAACCGCTGCCGCGATCCCCAGATCTCGAGCAGAGCACCGGGCGGCAGCGGCAGCCGGATCGCGATGTTGCCCTCTTTGCCCGGAGCGGTTACGTCTTTGCCCTTCGAGTTGACGATGCGCACGTCGAAGCCGGGCATGGGCACCGCCGTCGATCCGGCTTTGAGTTTGAGCTGCTCGACGCCGCGCGGGTTGGCGCAGATGGGCCAGCCGGTCTCGGTCTGCCACCAGTGGTCGATGATGGGCACCCCGAGTTTGTCGTTGGCCCAGTGCCAGGTTTCGGGATCGAGCCGCTCGCCCGCCAGATACAGCGCTTCGAGCGCAGACAGGTCGTATCGGCCCGGCTCTTCGAGTTCGGGATCTTCGCGCCGGATGGCGCGAAGGGCGGTCGGAGCGGTGAACAGCAGCTTGGCGCGGTTCTCGGCGAGGACGCGCCAGAAGGCTCCGGCATCGGGGGTGCCGACGGGTTTGCCCTCGTAGATGACCGTGGTCGCGCCCGCGAGCAGCGGCCCGTAGACGATGAACGAGTGGCCCACCACCCAGCCGACGTCGGAGGCGGTGAACATCGTCTCGCCCGGGCCGAGGTCGTAGATGTTCTCCATGGCCCAGGTGAGCGCGACCGCGTAACCGCCGCTGTCGCGCACGACGCCCTTCGGGCTGCCCGTGGTGCCCGAGGTGTAGAGGATGTAGAGCGGATGGTCGGAGGCGACGGAGACCGGAGCGGCGGGCTCGGCCGCAGCCGAGACCTCCTCCCAGTCGAGCCAGGCCACGCCGTTCGCGTCGAGTCCGCTGTCGTCCGAGTAGTCGGCCGCGCTTCCCGGCACCACCTCGCGGTCGTAGACGATGACGGTCTCGACGGTGCTCCCGCCGGGCTCTCCTGAGCTCACCAGGTCGAGCGCCCGGCGCACGAGCGGCAGGTATTCGACCTGACGATTCGGTTCAAGTCCGCCCGACGCCGTGACAATCGCGCTCGGTGCCGCATCTTCGATGCGCGTCGCCAACTCGCTCGCGGCGAATCCGCCGAACACGACCGAGTGGATCGCTCCGATGCGCGCGCAGGCGAGCATCGCGACAGCGGCCTCCGGCGTCATCGGAAGGTAGATCAGCACGCGATCCCCCGGCTCGACGCCCCGATCCCGAAGCGCCCCGGCGAAGTGCGAGACACGATCCAGCAGCTGCGCGTAGCTGATGCGGTCTTTCGTGCCGGTCATCGCCGAGTCGTAGACGATCGCGGTGTCGTCGCCGCGCCCGGCCGCGACGTGGCGATCGATCGCGTTGAAGCAGACGTTGAGCCTGCCATCTGCGAACCAGCGCCACTCCGTCTCGCTGCGCTCCTCGAGCGCGACGCTCGGCGCGACGTCCCAGTCCACCCGGTGAGCGGCTTCGAGCCAGAAGGCGTCGCGATCGCCGCGGCTGCGCTGCAGCAGCCGCTGATACGCACCGGGTGCGTTGGTTGCCTGTGCGGTCACTCGTCTCTCCCTTGAAATTCGTGGAAGCACACTGCCGCATTGCAGCATGCGTTGATGAAGTGTAGAAACGACGACGTAACATGGAGTACCCCCGAAAGTTGGTAGTGAGCAATTGACGACGGTTTGGCAGGCGACGATGCAGCAAGATGACGCGGCGATGCAGCGCATCCTCGAAGAGGCCGTCGAGGAGTTTGCGCGCGAGACGCGCTTTCCGCTCGCGTTCGGGGGTTTTGAGCGTCGGGGAGCCGCCACCGTGACCTCGCTGACGGGCAATCGCACGCTCAGCCTGCAGGGCTTGCGAGTGCAGAGCGGGCGCGGGCTCGGCGGGCGGGCGCTGAGCGAGGCGCGCCCCCGCTTGACGGCCGACTACACGCGTTCGCGCTACATCACCCACGACTACGACGGCGAGGTCAGTCGGGAGGGCATTCTCACGCTCTTCGCCATGCCGGTGGTCGTGCAGGGTTCGGTGCGGGCGGTGCTGTACGGCGGCACGCGAGCCAGGTCAGGGCCCGGCACGGCCTTCGTGCAGGCGGCGAACTCGGTCGCGACGGCCTTCGGCCAAGAGCTCAGAGTGCAAGAGGAGGTTGCGCGTCGAGTCGCGAGCGCCCGCCCCGATCCTGCCTCCGAGTTGCCGACTCCCCTGCTCGAAGAGCTACGCAGCGGTCACGCCGAGCTGCGCAGCATCGCAGCCGAGGTCGCCGATCCCGAGCTGCGCACACGCCTGGGTGCGCTCGAGCAGCGGCTCGCGCGGCTCGGCGGTGGATCGGCCCAGCCGGAGTCCGCCGTGACCGCCGGGCCGGTGCCGCCCGTGCGACTCACCCCGCGCGAACTCGACGTCAACTCGCACGCGGCACTGGGCGGCACCAACGCCGAGATCGGCCGCTCGCTCGGGCTCACCGAGAGCACCGTGAAGAGCTACCTCAAGACCGCAATGGCGAAGCTCGAAGCGTCGACGCGGCTCGCCGCGGTTGCCAAGGCGCGGCTACTCAGTCTCATTCCCTGAGGCGCATATATATTCTGCCGGGTATATTCGCTCAGCGGAATCTGTGCTCGGCACTGCGCTGTACGATGTGCTGCGCTGCACAGTGCGTTGCGCGGCACGCACGCGGTCGTTGCGAGGCAGCGGCACTACTCCGCGGAGTCGGAGTGCAGCGCGCGGGCGGCGAGCCTCTCCGTGGCGAGGCGCAGCGCGCGATCGGGATCCACACCCGCAGCGTTCGCCCGAGTCACGAGCGCGAGCAGCGCATCGCCGATGCCGTGCTCGGCAAGTCGGTGCTCGTCGGGGCCGATGACCGCCGCCAGCGGGTCATCGTGGAAAGCTTCCGAGGCGGCCGGATCGATGAGTTTCGCCCGCTTCAGACGTTCGACGACCTTGGCCGCCCGCGCCAGCGTCGGCATGCTCGCGGGGATGCCCTCGAGAGCGCCGCGCGATCCACGAGCTTCGCCCGCAGCGTCTTCCTTCAGCCGCTCCCACTCTGCGTGCAGTTGCTCGACCGTCATGTAGCCGCGGTCGCCGAAGACGTGGGGGTGCCGGGCTCGCAGCTTCTCATCGAGCGCGTCGGCCACACTCTCGAGGTCGTAGCCCTCTCCGTCGCGCTCCGCGATGGCCGCGTGGAAGAGTACCTGATACAGCACGTCGCCCAGCTCCGAGCTCTGCTCATCCGAGGGTAGCTCGCGCTCCACGGCGTCGATGAACTCAGCCGTCTCCTCGATGAGAAACGGCGTGAGCGACTCGTGCGTCTGCACCTCGTGCCAGGCGCAGCCTCCCGGAGACACCAGGCGGCGCACCGTCTCCCGCAGCGCCGATATTGTGCTCAGAACCTCCCCGGATTCCTCAGTCTCGGAGGCCTGGTCGGTCGCGTCATCGTGAGCGGTCGGCCCGGCAGTGTCCTCACCCATGCCTTCCACTCTATCCGCGCGAGCAGTGACTCAACGGCCCGGAACCCGAACTACGATTCGACCGGTGCGGGATCCTCCTCCAGTAGCGCGGCGAACACCGAACCCGTCCAGGCGATCACGTCGCCGTCGTGCGCCGTCGGCTTCTGTCCCACACCGGCGAGCGGGCTGCGTGGCGAGGCGGTGCCGCCCGGCAGCGGAATCTGCAGCGCCCCGGTCGCCTCGGTGTAGCGCGAACCGGGGTACATGCGGCCCATGCGCATGCGGCGCGAGTCGAGCAGCTTGACCGACTCGATGCGCAGCGCGGTGCCCGCCGCGACCACCTTTGAAAGTCCGAGCCGCGCCGCGCGCCGTCGCAGCGCCGACACGGCAGCGAGGCGCTGCACCTCGGCGGGCGGTTCACCGTAGCGGTCAGTGAGTTCTTCGAGCACCAGCGAGACGTTCTCCTCGGGTGCCTGCGGGTGCGATGCGGCCGAGAATTTCTGGTAGGCCTCGAGGCGCAGCCGCTCGCTCTCGACGTAGTCTTCGGGAATGTGGGCGTCGACCGGCAGCTCGAGCACCAACTCGACCGGGCCGCTCGTCTCG
Source organism: Leucobacter sp. (assembly GCA_047973175.1). Classification (GTDB taxonomy): domain Bacteria; phylum Actinomycetota; class Actinomycetes; order Actinomycetales; family Microbacteriaceae; genus Leucobacter. The sequence continues at coordinate 16,259 of JBKEBN010000157.1, read as the reverse complement.
TTGCCCTTGAACGTGTTGACGGCCTCGCCGATCATGCGCAGGTAGAGGTCGAAGCCGACTCCCGCGATGTGGCCCGACTGCTCACCGCCCAGCAAGTTGCCAGCGCCGCGCAGCTCGAGGTCTTTGAGCGCGACCTGCATGCCCGCGCCGAGCTCGTTGTTGGTGGCGAGGGTTTCGAGGCGCTCGTGCGCGTGCTCGGTGAGCGGCCTGTCGGGATCGAAGAGGAAGTAGGCGTAGGCGCGCTCACGGCTGCGCCCGACCCGGCCGCGCAGCTGGTGCAGCTGGCTCAGGCCGTACTTGTCGGCGTTATCGATGATGATGGTGTTCGCGTTGGCGATGTCGAGGCCGGTCTCGATGATGGTGGTCGAGACGAGCACGTCGTATTTGCGCTCCCAGAAGTCTTGCACCACCTGCTCGAGCTGATGCTCGCTCAGCTTGCCGTGCGCCACCGCCACCCGCGCTTCGGGTACGAGTTCGGAGATCTGCGCCGCGATCCGGTTGATCGACGACACCCGGTTGTGCACGAAGAACACCTGGCCCTCGCGCAGCAGCTCGCGGCGGATCGCAGCGGTGATCTGCTTCTCGCTGCGCGGGCCGACGAAGGTGAGGATGGGGTGCCGATCCTCCGGCGGAGTCGCGAGCGTAGACATCTCGCGAATGCCGGTGACCGCCATTTCGAGCGTGCGCGGGATCGGCGTCGCGCTCATCGCGAGAATATCGACGTTGGTCTTGAGCTTCTTCAGTGCGTCTTTGTGCTCGACGCCGAAGCGCTGCTCCTCGTCGATGATGAGCAGGCCGAGGTCTTTGTAGATGATGCTCTCTGAGAGCAGGCGATGCGTACCGATGACCACGTCGACCGTGCCGGCGGCAAGGCCGCTGATCGTGTCTTTCGCCTCTTTGTCGCTCTGGAATCGGCTGAGCGGGCGCAGGCGCACGGGAAAGCCCGCGAAACGATCTTGGAAGGTCTCGAGGTGCTGGTTCACGAGCAGCGTCGTCGGCACCAGCATCGCCACCTGCTTGCCGTCTTGCACCGCTTTGAATGCGGCGCGCACCGCGACTTCGGTCTTGCCGAAGCCGACATCGCCCGCGATGAGGCGATCCATCGGGATCGCCCGCTCCATGTCGCGCTTCACCTCGTCGATGGTGGTGAGCTGGTCGAGGGTCTCCGCGTAGGGGAAGGCCTCCTCGAGTTCGTGCTGCCACGGGGTGTCGACCGAAAACGCGTGTCCCTTCGAGGCCACACGGGCGGAGTAGAGCTTGACCAGTTCGACCGCGATGTCGCGCACGGCCTTGCGCGCCTTCTTCTTGGCATTGCCCCAGTCGCTGCCGCCCATCTTCGAGAGCGCGGGGGCCTCACCGCCGACGTAGCGCGAGAGCTGATCGAGCTGATCGGTGGGCACGTAGAGCTTGTCTTTCGGCATGCCCCGCTTCGACGAGGCGTACTCGAGCACCAGATACTCCCGCAGCGCCTTGCCCCGGTCCCGCCCGTTCGCGGTGGGCACCATGCGCTGGGTCAGCTCGACGAAACGCCCGATGCCGTGGGTTTCGTGCACCACGTAGTCGCCCGCGACCAGCTTGAGCGGATCCACCACGTTCTTGCCGCGCCGCCGAGCGAGCTTCTGCCCGCCCACGGCCTGCGAGGTCACGGATCGACCGAAGAAGTCGGCCTCGCAGGCGAGCAGCAGCTTCGCCTCCGAGCTCGCGAAGCCCGACCAGGCCGTGCCAGCCACGAGGTAGATGACGCCCTCCTCGAGCTGCTGCGGCAGTTCGTCGACCATGCGCGCCGCCGCGCCGGCTTCGACGAGCACGTCTCGCGCGCGCTCGACGAGACCGATGCCCTGCGCCGTGACGACGACCCGCCAGCCGTCGCGCAGGCGCTCCGAAAACAGCCGCACCGCTGCTTCGGTCGCATTGACCCCCGCCGACGGGCGCGGAAACGACCCGCCGACCACGTTGATGGCGTCGGGATCGCCGGCCTCTGCACTCCCGTCGCCAGCGACGAACGTTGAGACCGTCCACCACGGACGCGTCCGCGAGGCCGCTCGAAGCTGCGGCACGGAGAGCATGCCGCTGTCATCGCTCGGAATCGGCGCGTCGGCACCCGCGGTCGCCGCCTGCCAGGCGGCCTCGAGAAACTCGCGGTTGGTCTCTGCGAGGCTCACCGCGCGCCCCGCCACGCGCTCGGGCGACACGACCAGCACCGCACCGCCCGTAGGCAGCAGCGCGGTCAGCGGTCGAAGGTCGGGCACGAGCAGCGGCAGCAGGCTCTCCATGCCCTCCACCGGAATACCCTGACTCATCTTCTCCAGCAGGGAAGACAGCGCGGGGAAGCGCGGCAGCAGCTCAGCCGCGCGCTCTCGCACCTCGACGGTGAGCAGCAGTTCACGAGCCGGCCACAGATCTACCTCGGGCAGCGGGTCGCCCGCGCTGCGCTGATCCGATACCGCGAAGCGGCGAATCTGGTCGACCTCGTCACCGAAGAAGTCGATGCGCACCGCCTGCTCCGCGGTCGGGGGAAAGACGTCGAGAATGCCGCCGCGCACCGCGAACTCGCCCCGCCGCGTCACCATGTCGACCCGCGTGTACGCGCGCTCCACCAGTTCGCGCGCCAGCGCATCGAGACCGGTGCCGTGCTCGAGCACCGCGTCTGCACCGGCGCGCAGCACGATCGGGCTGGCCTGTGCCGCGTGCGGTGAGACCGGCTGCAGCGCAGCGCGCACCGACGCGACGAGGATGAGCGGACGGGATTCGTCGTGCTCGCGCAACAGCCGCAGCGTCGCCGCGCGCCGCCCCACGGTTTCGGCGCTCGGGCTCAACCGCTCGTGCGGCAGCGTCTCCCACGCGGGGAACTCCGCGGTGACCGCCTCGGGAACGAGCGACGCCAGGGCCGAACGCAGGGCTTCAGCCTCGCGGCTCGTCGCGGCGATCACCAGCAGTGCGCCGCGATCCCCCGCCTCACGACGGCGGCGCAGCAGGCCGGCTACGAGGGGAGCGCGCAGCCCGTCTGTCACCGAGAAGTCGGCGTCAGCACCGCTCGCGTCGAGCGCGCGCTCGAACGACTCCGATCGCTCCAGCAGCCGGTCGATCCCCCGCAGCGTCATTTCGCCCTCCCGTGGAAGCGCTGCTGCGTCGAGAGCAGCCCCTCTTCAACCAGCATCTCACTCGCGTCGGCGGCGTCTTCGAGCAGCACCGCGAGGGCCGCACGTTCGCTCGAACCGAAGGGACGCAGCACGTAGTCTGCCGCGTCCTGCTGGCCCGGAGGTCGCCCGATACCCACGCGCACCCGAAGAAAATCGGGGGTGCCGAGCGCCTTGGCAATGTCTCGCAGCCCGTTGTGACCGCCGTGGCCGCCACCCTGTTTCAGCTTCAGCGTGTCGAAGGGCAGGTCGAGTTCGTCGTGGATCACCACGATGCGTTCGGCCGGCACGCCAAAGTACTTCGACAGCCCGGCGACCGGGCCGCCCGAGGTGTTCATGTAGCCGTTCGACTTCGCGAGAATCAACTTCGCACCCCCCGGACGAACGCGCCCCTCGGCAATGCGCGAGCCGGTCTTGTGCGGCGAGAAGCGCGCACCGAGGCGCTGCGCGAGCACGTCGACGGCCATCTGGCCGACGTTGTGCCGCGTCGCCTCGTACTTCGGCCCGGGGTTGCCGAGGCCTACGATCAGCCAGCTGCCATCAGACATGCGTTCTTCCGCCCTTCGTTTACGCCAGAACACGCGTTGTTCCCTTCACCAATCATCGTTCCAGTAACCACTGACATTCTCGGCTTGCAGCTCGAACAGCGCCTTGAACAGCACCGCTCCCGGTGCATTTCTCGGTCGAGATGACCCGGTGCGCGCAGCACTCCGCTGCGGGAGAGACAAACGGCCCGCCGAGGCGGCGATGCGTCGCCGACCCGACGGGCCCTCTGCTGATCAGACGACGACTACTCGCCGGCCTCTTCGCCCTCGGCCTCGGCATCATCGGAGACGGAGCCACGGGGAACGACGACGTGCACCACGAGGTGCTCGGGATCGGTCAGCAGGGTAGCGCCCTCGCCGAGCGCAATGTCGCCGGCGAGAATCTGAGCACCCTCTTCGAGGCCCTCGACGCTGACGACGACGTGCTCCGGGATGTCGGTGGCGGGCACGCTGAGGTGCAGCGTGTTGAGCTCCTGAAGCGCGTTGGTGCCGGAGAAGGACTCGCCTTCGACGTGCACGGGCACCTCGACATCGACGGTCTCGCCCTTGCGCACGACGAGCAGGTCGATGTGCTCGATGATCTGACGCACGGGATCCTTCTGCACGTCCTTCACGAGCACGAGCTGCTTCTCGCCCTCAATGTTGAGCTCGATAAGCGCGTTGGCGTGACGCACGATGAGGCTCAGCGGGTGGGTCTCGACGGATACGTGCACGGGGACGGTGCCGTGGCCGTAGATGACGGCCGGGGTGCGGCCGGCGGCGCGCAGCTTGCGGGCCGCACCTTTGCCGAAGCTGTCGCGCACGTCGGCGTCGAGCTTGTTGGTGTCGCTCATGGTTGCTCTCCTTCGCGGGCTCGCGCCCTGATGAGGCGGGACGGCCCGCCTGGTCGATGTCGTCTCGCCGTGTGGCGCGTCAGAAGGGCCCGAAAGAAGGCTCTACCGCGTCGATCACGGGTGCCGGAGCACCCCTCGCCGAAGTACAGCAGACAAGTCTACATGATCCCGACGCTCCTCAGCGTCAGAACCGGACTCTCCCGCCGCCGACCCTCGAGTGCCCCGCTGCGCCCCACTGCACCCGCTCCGCCCGCCCGACTGCACGCCCCGCCTGGAAGACGCAGATGGCTGGTATCAGCCCTGATACCAGCCATCTGCGTCTTCCAGAAGCCCTGATCCAGGGCTCCGCGCGGAACCGGGATCGCAACACCGCCCCGGAGGCGCACAGCGCGCGGGTGTCGGTCGCACCGCAGCCGCAGCCCGTTCGACCGCGCTCCAGCGGCCGGCCCCGCCGTCACTCCGCGCGCAGCACCGTGCGCTCGCCGGCCCTGATCGCCACGGGCAGGCGATTCTCCGCAGTCGGCAGCGGGCAGACGAACTGGTCGCTGAAGCAGCACGGCGGCAGGTAGGCGCGGTTGAAGTCGATGACCGTGCGGCCCTCGGCCGTCGGCAGCGGAACGGTGAGAAAGCGAAACCCGTAGGTCTCGACGCCGTTCGTCGCATCGCCGAAGACCACCGAGATCGCGTCGGGTCGCAGGGTACCCGTCAACCGGCGCTCAACCCCGTCGAGCGTGAACACCAGCGACCCGGAGGTCTCGACCGTCCGCTGATAGCCGTCGAACAGTTCGATCTCGCGGTGCTCCGCCCGCGGCTCGAATTTCGCCGCGACGCGCCACCGCTCGTCGGGTTCGTAGGACTCGATGCCGGTGAGCGTCACCCGATTCTCGGCCGCGGGGTCGAGGATCCGCAGCGCGAGCACGCCGTCCCGCTCGAACGCGCGCACCGCGCGGTCCCCGATGAATATCTCGCTCACGCCGTCGGGATCGCCGGCGATGCTGGGTCCGCCGGCGGTTCTGGATCCGCCGGCGATGCTGGATCCACCGACGCCTTCGACCCGAAGCTCCACGCGATCCCCCAGCGGCTCGCCGCTCGACGACCGCCACTCCCCCGGTACGAGGCCGGTTCCCACGATCCTGCCCTCGCGCGAGGCCCAGCGGCCGGGCAGCCCCGGCACCGCGCACGGAACATCGCCCGTGAGCCAGTGGGTCAGCACGAGCGATGCCGCCCCGTAGGGCTCGGTTACGGCCGCCAACCGCTCACGCTGCCACGCGCGGCACTCTTCTGCAAACATCATCACCACTCGGGCACTGCCGCGAGGCCCTTCCCCCTCCACAAAGTTGGTCGCCCTTTGTCCGTTTAAACTTCGATCTTAAGCGGACAAAGGGCGACCGACTTTGCTACGCGAGAAACGCGATGCGTTTTTTCTACGCCGCCACCTCTATGGCACAGTGGTGCCACCGCGAATCATGAAAGACGCTTCGCGTCCTTCTCGAAATGATTCGCGCACTCCGTAGGCTGGCACTGCGCGTTGCGCACTTGGGACGGGCGCATAGCGCTCGTCCGCGCAGCGCGGCAGGCTCACCAGCCTGCCACCGCGGCTTGAAAAAACGCGATGCGTTTTTTCTACGCCGCGCCCTCGAACATCGAGGTCACCGAGCCGTCTTCGAAGACCTCGTGAATGGCCTTGGCGAGCAGCGGTGCGATCGACAGCACGGTGAGCTCGTCGAAGCGCTTCTCGGGAGGCAGCGGCAGGGTGTCGGTCACGACGACCTGGTCGATGAAGTCCTGCGACAGGTGCTCGATGGCCCGGCCGGAGAAGATGGCGTGCGTGCAGGCGATGGTCACGCCCTTGGCACCGTTGTCCTTGAGCGCCTGCGCCGCCTTCGAGATGGTGCCTCCGGTGTCGATCATGTCGTCGACCATGATGCACCAGCGGTCTTTCACGTCGCCGACGATGCCGTGCACCGAGGCCTGGTTGGGAACGCTGGGGTCGCGGCGCTTGTGAATGATCGCGAGCGGCGCACCCAGCTTGTCGCTCCACACGTCGGCGACGCGCACGCGCCCCATGTCGGGCGACACGACGGTGATGTCGTCTCGGTCGATCGTCTTTCTGAAGTGCTCGAGCAGCACCGGCATCGCGAAGAGGTGGTCGACGGGGCCGTCGAAGAAGCCCTGGATCTGGGGAGCGTGCAGGTCGACCGACATGATGCGGTCGGCACCCGCCGCCTTGAAGAGGTCGGCGACGAGACGGGCGGAGATGGGCTCGCGGCCGCGGCCCTTCTTGTCCTGACGCGAGTAGGGGTAGAACGGAGCCACCACGGTGATGCGCTTGGCCGAGGCCCGCTTCAGCGCGTCGACCATGATGAGCTGCTCCATGAGCCACTCGTTGATGGGGTTGGTGTGCGACTGGATCACGAACGCATCGGAGCCGCGCACGCTCTCGCCGAAGCGCGCGTAGAGCTCGCCGTTGGCGAAGGTGCGCGCGTCGGTGGGAACGAGTTCTGCCCCGAGTTCGGCGGCCACCTGCTCGGCGAGCTCGGGATACGCCCGGCCCGTGATGAGAACGAGCCGCTTCTGGCCCGCCATCTCGATCTTGCTCATCTGCGCTTGTTTCTCCGTCCGCTCAGTTCTCGCTGTGCTCTGCTCGCTGCGCGCGCTCCGCCGCCTCGGCCGAGTTCGTGCCGGGCCGATTCTCGGCCACCCACCCCTCGATGTTGCGCTGCGGTGCCACGTTGAGTGCCAGCGCTCCGGAGGGGACGTTCTTGCGTATGACCGTTCCAGCGGCCGTGTAGGTGCCGTCTTCAATGGTAACCGGCGCGATCAGCACGCACTTCGATCCGATGCGCACCGCGTCGCCCACGACGGCCTGATGCTTCTGCACGCCGTCGTAGTTGGCGAAGATGGTGCCGGCACCGACGTTGCTGTCGGTGCCGATGACGGCGTCGCCGACGTAGCTCAGGTGCGGCACCTTGCTGCCGTCGCCGATTTTCGCGTTCTTCGTCTCGACGAAGGCACCGATCTTGCCGCCGCTGCCGAGCTCGGTTCCGGGCCGAATGTAGGAGAACGGGCCGACGGAGACTCCGGGGCCGAACACCGCGAGCGTCGCTTCGCTGCGGCGGATCCGCGCTCCCGCAGACACCTCGCAGTCCACCAGCGTGGTGTCGGGTCCGATCACGGCACCGGTCGCGATCGAGGTGGCTCCCTGCAGGTGGGTGCCGGGCAGGATCTCGACGTCGGCCTCGATGGAGACGTCGGCCTCGATCCAGGTGGTCGCGGGATCCTGGATCGTGACGCCGTTGCGCTGGTGCTCGCGCACGATCCTGCGGTTGAGTTCGCGGCCCGCCTCGGCGAGCTGCGCGCGGTCGTTGACGCCCGCGATGATCCACGGGTCGTCGGTGGCGACGGCCTCGACCGCCCCGCCGCTCGAGAGGATGCTCGCGGCCGCGTCGGTGAGATACATCTCGCGCTGGGCGTTCTGGTCGTCGATCTGGGAGAGCGCCACCTCGAGCGCGCGCCGCTCGAAGACGTAGATGCCCCCGTTGATCTCGGTGATGCGACGCTGCGCCTCGCTCGCGTCCTTCTCCTCGACGATGCCGGTGACCGCTCCGTCGGCGTCGCGCAGAATGCGTCCGAGGCCGGTCGGGTTCTCGAAGAAGGCGGAGAGCATGGTCATCGCGCGGCCGCCCTCGAGGTGCCCCTCGAGGAGACGCTCGAGCGTTGCCGCGTCGATGAGCGGCACGTCGCCGGAGAGCACCACGATGGACCCCTCGAAGTCGGCCGGCAGCGCCTGCACCGCCTGCTCCACGGCGCGGCCGGTGCCCGGCATCGCGTCCTGGTCGACGATGATCGTGTCGGGAGCGTGATCCAGAATCGCCTCCGACACCCGGTCGCGCTCGTGCCGCACCACCGCGAGCACCAACTGCGGTGACATGCCGGCAGCCGCGTCGAGCACGTGCGCGATGAGCGAGCGCCCGCCGATGGGGTGCAGCACCTTCGGCAGCGAAGACTTCATGCGGGTTCCCTGACCCGCCGCGAGGATGACGACCGCGAGTTGTTCTGCCATGTGGCTTCCTTCCGATCCGCCGATCTGGACTGCTCGCTCCCAAACACACGGAGAAGCTTCGTTTCGCCCCGCGTGCGGCACCGGTGAGCGCCGTTTTTCGGAGCTTGGAGATCGAGCAGGGCTCGATCTCCAAGCTCCGCCCCTAGGATTCGAACCTAGACCTAACAGCTCCAAAGGCTGTCGTGCTGCCATTACACCAAGGCGGATCGCGCCGAGAACGGCACCGTACAAGTCTGCCAGATTCGGCGGGCTGCCGCGTACGCGGGCGTCTCGGAACAGTATTGGAGTCGACCGCGGAGCCGACCACGCAGATCAGAAGCGGAATAATAGAAGAATGAGTCACGAGGATGAAGTCGACCAGATCATCGACGCCTGGGGCGACGCCCGCCCCGACCTCGACCTGGCCCCGCTCGCGATCTTCTCCCGGCTCTCGCGCATCGCGAAGCACCTCAACCGCGTTCGGTCGCACGCCTTCGAGCGTTCGGGGCTCGCGTCATGGGAGTTCGACGTGCTCGCCGTGCTGCGCCGCGGCGGCGAACCGTTTCAGCAGAGCCCGAAAGTGCTCGTGCAGCAGACCATGGTGTCGAGCGGCACCATGACCAACCGCGTCGACCGCATGGCAGAGCGGGGGCTCGTGCGCCGCCTCACAGACCCCAACGACGGTCGCGGCGTGCTCGTCGAGCTGACGTCGCTGGGGCTCACCCTCGTCGACGCCGCGATGACGCGCCTCAGCGACGCCGAGGAGCGGCTGCTCGGCGGGCTCACGCGCAGCGATCGGGATCGCCTATCCGCGCTGCTGCGGAGGCTCGCGCTGAGCGTCGACCGCTTCGAGCCCGTCACCGAGCCGATCCGACTGCCGCCCGTCAACTGACTGTTCGCGCGGAATAGGCACTCGGCCTATCCGCGCGAACAGTCAGGGGCACCGAGGCCGGGCCGCACTAGGGTGTGTCTCGTAAATCGGTGCATCGCGAGGATGTGGCCGAAGCGCGGGATCGCAAGGCGGAGGAGGAAGGCTTTGCTGGTGGCAAAGTCGACGACGCCAACGCAGCAAGCACGTGTTTCGGACGCACCACAGCATGCACCGATTTACGAGACACACACTACTCGAACCTGCGCCTCCGGGTGGCATCGTGCACCTCTCCCACCAGTTCCTCGATGACGTCTTCGAGGAAGACGACGCCGCGCTCATCGCCGTCCGAGTCGAGAATGCGGGCCAGGTGGAAGCCGCGGCCCTGCATGCGCGCGAGCACGTCTTCGAGGTCGGTGGAGGCGTGGATCGACACGAACTCTCGAATGCGCTTGCCGGGAATCGGCTCGGAGATCCACCGCTCGCCCAGGCGCATCAGATCCTTGATGTGCACGTACCCCAGGAGGCCGCCCTCCGGCCCCGCGATCGGGTAGCGCGAGAAACCGTGCTTGGCGACCGCCGCCTCGACGTCTGCCGGGGTCGACCCGAACGGCAGCACGACGAGCCTGTCGGAGGGCACGACGATGTCTTCGGCGCGCTTCTCGGTGAACTCGAAGGCGGCGACGAGCGCTCCACTCGGATCTTCGAGCACGCCCTCGCGCGTGGAGTGGCTGACGATGCTCGCCACCTCTTCGAGGGTGTAGGTGCTGTTGGTCTCCGACTTCGGTTCGACGCGGAAGAGCCGCAGCACGCCGTTGGCGATGGCGTTGAGCGCCGCGATGACGTACTTGAACACCCGCGACACCGCGACGAGCGGAGGGGCGAGCAGCAGCACGGCCTCGTCGGGCATCGAGAACGCCGCGTTCTTCGGCACCATCTCGCCGAAGACGACGTGCAGGTACGACACGAGCAGCAGCGTGATCACGAACGCGCTGACCGAGACCACCTCGGCCGAGAGCCCGGTCCAGTGGAGCGGCCCCTCGAGCAGGTGGTGGATCGCCGGCTCCGACACGTTGAGGATGAGCAGGGAGCACACGGTGATGCCGAGCTGGCTGGTCGCCAGCATGAGGGTCGCGTGCTCCATGGCGTAGAGTGCTGTCTTCGCGCGCTTCGATCCGGCTTCGGCCTTCGGCTCGATCTGGGATCGGCGCGCCGAGATCACGGCGAACTCGGCACCGACGAAGAAGGCGTTCACCACGAGCAGGACGACGAGCCAGACAATTCCCATCCAGTCGCTCATGCGCGACCCCCCTCGTCGTCGTATGCCTCCGGCAGCGGAAGTCCCGTGAATCTCAGGCGGGAGACGCGGCGGCCGTCCATGCGCTCCACGCGCAGCACGCCGCCGCTCGGGAGCACGACCTCGTCGCCCGGGTCTGGAATACGGCCGAGTTCGCTGAGCACGTAACCCGCGACGGTGTCGTAGCGGTCGTCATCCGGAACGTCGATACCCGTCTGCTCGCGCAGCTCGTCGGGTCGCAGGTCGGCCGGGAAGGTCATCTGGTCGGTGGTGCCGACCACCCCCGCGGCGGCGCGGTCGTGCTCGTCCGCGACCTCGCCGACGATCTCCTCGACCAAATCCTCGAGGGTGACGATCCCGGCGGTGCCGCCGTACTCGTCGACGACGATGGCGAGCTGATATCCGGCCGACCGCAGTTCCTCGAGCAGCTGATCGAGGTGCAGCGTCTCGGGCACCCGCACCGGATCTTCGGCGAGTGCCGCGACCGGCACCTCCCCGCGCTTCGAGCGCGGCACGGCGACCGCCTGCTTGACGTGCACGACGCCGACGACGTCGTCGCGATCCTCGTCGATAACGGGAAAGCGCGAGAACCCGGTGCGCCCCGAGCGCTCGAGCACCACCTGCGCCGGCTCCCCTCGCTGCACGCTCTCGACCTTGAGCCTGGGCGTCATCACGTCGCCCGCGGTGAGCTCTGCGAAGCGCAGCGTGCGGTCGAGCAGCGTGGCGGTGTCGGCTTCGAGCAGGCCCGAGCTCGCCGAGTGCCGCACGAGGGATGACAGCTCCTCGGCCGAGCGCGCGCCCGAGACCTCCTCCTTCGGCTCGATGCCGATGCGGCGAAGGATGCCATTGGCGCTGCCGTTGAGCAGCAGAATCGCGGGCTTGAACACCGCGGTGAAGGTCGCCTGGGCCGGCATGACCACCTTGGCGGTGGGCAGCGGCTTGGCGAGCGCGAAGTTCTTGGGAACCAGCTCGCCGACGATCATCGAGAAGACCGTCGCGAGAGCGACCGCGATGGGTGCGCTGATCGCGCGCCGCAGCCCCTCGGGCACTCCGAGCGCGCCGAGCGGGCCGTCGAGAAAGTTGCTGAGCGCCGGTTCGAGCGTGTAGCCGGCGAGCAGCGTGGTCAGCGTGATGCCGAGCTGCGCGCTGGAGAGGTGGGTCGAGGTGATCGCGAGACCGCGGATCACGGTGTTGAGACCGTGCTCGCCGTTTTCACGCTTTCGTTCGAGCTCTTGGCGGTCGAGGGCGACCAGGGAGAATTCGGCGGCGACGAAGATGCCCGTGCCGACGGTGAGAATGATGCCGATCGCGAGGAGTATCCAGTCGTTCACTGGGCGTCTCGCAGGCGTGAGGTCGTCCGCGCTTCAGCGCGGTCGATACTCGGAGGGTCTGACGGTCTTCGAGAGTCTGAGTCCATAGCACTTGAGATTCTATCGTTTTCCGGCCGACTTCAAAAGATCTAAAAAGTATGTGCGCGTCATCTGCCGGAAAGGCGTAGGCTTGGTTGCGGTGCGGCTACGTTGCCGCCCTTCCGACTACTGATGAATCTTGCCCGCGCAAGAGGCGCGCAAGAGGCTCGAATGAGAGGACGTCGCTTTGGCGGAGCGCACGGAGACCACCGACCAGGCTGGATCCGCAGGAGATTTCGGTGCTAACGCTTGGCTCGTCGAAGAGCTGTGGAAGCAGTACCAAGAGGACAAGAATTCGGTAGATCGGGCGTGGTGGCCGGTGCTGGAGCGCTACGCGGCGCAGGTCTCGACGCAGTCCGCGACCGCCGCACCCGCACCAGCGGCGGCTCCGTCGCACAACGGCACTCCCCCGCCGACGAGCCCGATCCCGACGGTCACGAGCTCGATCCCCGCGATCACCACCTCCATTCCCACCGTCACCCAGCCGGCGCGCACCACCAACGTGGCCCCGCGCAGCGCCCCCGTGCCGGCAGACGCGCCCCGCGCCTCCGCCCGTGCCGAGGCCGAGGCCGCCGAAGACACGATCACCCCGCTCAAGGGGATGGCCCGCACGCTCTCCAAGAACATGGATCAGAGCCTCACGGTTCCCACCGCGACGAGCGTGCGCACCATTCCGGCGAAGCTGATGATCGACAACCGCATCGTCATCAACAACCACCTGCGCCGCAGCCGCGGCGGCAAGGTGTCGTTCACCCACCTCATCGGCTGGGCCCTGATCCAGTCGCTCAAGCAGTTCCCCAGCCAGAACGTCTCCTACGCCGACGTCGACGGCAAGCCCTCGGTGGTCGCCCCGGTGCACATCGGTCTCGGGATCGCGATCGACCTGCCCAAGCCCGACGGCACCCGCGCCCTCATGGTGCCGTCGATCAAGCAGGCCGACACCCTCGACTTCAACGAGTACCTGGCCGCCTACGAAGACGTGGTGAAGCGCACTCGCGACAACAAGCTGAGCGCCGCCGACTTCCAGGGCACCACCATCTCGCTCACCAACCCCGGCGGCATCGGCACCGTGCACTCGGTTCCCCGCCTCATGCCGGGCCAGGGCTCCATCATCGGCGCGGGTGCGCTCGAATATCCCGCAGAGTTCCAGGGCGCGTCCGAAGAGGTGCTGGTGCGCCTCGGCATCTCGAAGACCATCACCCTCACGAGCACCTACGATCACCGCGTCATCCAGGGTGCCGGCTCCGGCGAGTTCCTCAAGCTCGTGCACGAGCACCTCATCGGCGGTCACGGTTTCTACGAAGAGATCTTCGCCGCGCTGCGCATCCCCTACAAGCCCGTGCAGTGGGCCCGCGACATCCACGTCGACATCTCGGGTGCCGTCGACAAGACCGCGCGCGTGCAAGAGCTCATCAACTCGTTCCGCGTGCGCGGCCACCTCATGGCCGACATCGACCCCCTCGAGTACGTGCAGCGCACGCACCCCGACCTCGAGATCGAGAATCACGGCCTCACCTTCTGGGACCTCGACCGCGAGTTCGTGACCGGCGGCATCGGCGGCCGTCGCACCATGAAGCTGCGCGAGATTCTCGGCGTGCTGCGCGACTCGTACTGCCGCAAGATCGGCATCGAGTACATGCACATCCAAGATCCCGAGCAGCGGCTCTGGCTGCGCGACCAGCTCGAGGTGCCCTACGCGAAGCCGACGCACGACGAGCAGATGCGCATTCTCGAGAAGCTCAACGAGGCCGAGGCCTTCGAGACCTTCCTGCAGACCAAGTACGTCGGCCAGAAGCGCTTCAGCCTCGAGGGCGGCGAGTCGGTGATCCCGCTGCTCGACGCGATGCTCATCGGCGCAGCGGAAGACGGCGTCGACAGCGTCGACGTCGGCATGGCGCACCGCGGTCGCCTCAACGTGCTCTCCAATATCGCGGGCAAGACCTACGGTCAGATCTTCCGCGAGTTCGAGGGTGCGCAGTCGCAGCGCTCGGGATCGGGCGACGTCAAGTACCACCTCGGCACCTCGGGCGTCTTCACCGCTCCCAACGGCACGCAGGTTCCCATCCACCTCGCCGCGAACCCGTCGCACCTCGAGACGGTCGACGGCGTGATCGAGGGCATCGTGCGCGCGAAGCAGGATCTGAAGCCGATCGGCTCGTTCACGACCCTGCCCCTGATCATCCACGGCGACGCGGCGATGGCCGGCCAGGGCGTGGTCTACGAGACCCTGCAGATGTCGCAGTTGCGCGGCTACCGCACGGGCGGCACGATCCACATCATCATCAACAACCAGGTCGGCTTCACGACGCTGCCGCAAGACTCCCGCTCGGCCGTCTACTCCTCCGACGTGGGCAAGGTCGTGCAGGCACCGATCTTCCACGTCAACGGCGACGATCCCGAGTCGGTCGTGCGCGTCGCGAAGCTCGCGTACGAGTTCCGCCAGCGCTTCCACGTCGACGTGATCGTCGACCTCGTCTGCTACCGCCGCCGCGGCCACAACGAGGGCGACGATCCCTCGATGACGCAGCCGCTGATGACCGACCTGATCGAGGCGAAGCGCTCCACCCGCCGCCTGTACACGAGCGCCCTCGTCGGTCGCGGCGACATCACCGAGGAGGAGTACGAGAAGGCGAAGCAGGATTTCCAGGGCCGACTCGAGATCGCCTTCACCGAGACCCATGAAGCCGAGACCGGCGCGAACGAGGTCGTCGACGAGGCGGCGCTGGCCGCAGCGCAGGAGGCACGGCAGCCGGGTGAGCTGGAGACCACGGGCGTGTCTCGCGGGATCGTCGAGAAGATCGGCGACGCGTTCACCAATAGGCCCGAGGGGTTCACGGTGCACACGAAGCTTCAGCAGCTGCTCGAGAAGCGCCTCGACATGAGCCGCAACGGCAACATCGACTGGGCGTTCGGCGAGCTGCTCGCGTTCGGTTCGCTGCTGCTGGAGGGCACCCCCGTGCGCCTGGCAGGCCAGGACTCCCAGCGCGGCACATTCGTGCAGCGCCACTCGGTGCTGCACGATCGTACGAACGGCCAGGAATGGATCCCGCTGACCAACCTCAGCGAGACCCAGGGTCGGTTCTGGGTGTACAACTCGCTGCTCAGCGAGTACGCGACCATGGCGTTCGAGTACGGCTATTCGGTCGAGCGGTCCGACGCGCTTGTGCTGTGGGAGGCGCAGTTCGGCGACTTCGCCAACGGCGCGCAGTCGGTCATCGACGAGTACATCTCGGCAGCCGATCAGAAGTGGGGCCAGCAGTCGAGCGTCGTGCTGCTGCTCCCCCACGGGTATGAGGGCCAGGGACCCGACCACTCGTCGGCGCGCATCGAGCGCTACCTGCAGCTGTGCGCGCAGGACAACATCATCGTGGCGCGGCCGTCGACCCCGGCATCCTATTTCCACCTGCTGCGCCGCCAGGCATACACCCGGCCGCGGCGCCCCCTCGTCGTGTTCACCCCGAAGGCGATGCTGCGGCTGCGCGGGGCGACCAGCGCGGTCGAGGACTTCACGAGCGGCCGCTTCGAGCCGGTGCTCGATGACGATCGCGGTGTCGACAAGAGCGCCGTGACGCGCGTGCTGCTGCACTCGGGCAAGATCCACTGGGACCTGCGGGCCGAGCTCGACAAGAACCCGAACCCCGGGATCGCGCTCGTGCGCCTCGAGCAGTTCTACCCGGCACCGGTCGACGAGTTGCGTGCCGTCATCGAGACGTACCCGAATGCCGAGCTCGTGTGGGTGCAGGACGAGCCCGAGAACCAGGGCGCATGGCCGTTCATCGCACTCGAGGTCGTTCCGCATCTGCCCGGCCGTGCGATCCGCTGCGTGTCGCGTCCGGCCGCGGCATCACCGGCGACCGGGTCGCCGAAGGTGCACGCAGCTGAGAGCGCTGAGATCCTGGAGCAAGCGCTCGCGCGGTAGGGACGCGCCGTACGCGGTGATTGATCCCGTGCGACGGTTGATGTCGCGTTGCGGCCGGTCTAGAACTGCGGTAGGTCGAGATCGACGGTGTGGCCAGTGGGACTGACCCAGTGTTCGGCACCCGTGTCGGGGTGCCTCTCGTGCTGTGATCGGGCCATAGCGGCGTGCAGCCGGGCGGTCGGTCCGTGCACGGTGGGGGTTGACATTCC
>JBKEBN010000104.1:0-17968 GCA_047973175.1 Leucobacter sp. | reverse complement strand
CTGTGCGCTCATCTCCCAGGTGCTCCAGCGGCGTGGATTCGAGTAACGGCGTGAGCAAACGCCTGATTCGGCACGCCGTTACTCGAATCCATGCCGGAAGCGGACGGACAGCGCGTCGGGTCTGGCGGGTCCCGTGGGTCGGTGAGCCGAGCTCGCCCTATCCCGCGATCGCGTCGAGCAGCGCGTCGACGTGCTCGGGCTGAGTGTCGAAGGCGCACATGAGACGGTAGAGGCCCGGCGCGGTGGGCCACGGGCCGAACGCGAACTGCTGCAGTGCCCGCTCTGCGGCGGCAGGCGGCAGCGTCGCGAACACGACGTTCGACTGCACGGGGTGCGCGATCCCGAGCCCCGGCACCCGACCGCTCGCCGCGAGCCTCTCGATTCCGCTCGCCAGTCGCGCGGCCATCGCATTCGCGTGCGCGGCGGAGCGCAGCCACAGGTCGCCCTCGTACAGCGCGAGCAACTGGGCGGAGGTGAAGCGCATCTTCGAGGCGAGCTGCAGGTTCAGTTTGCGCAGGTGCGGGATCCCGGGAGCGCACCCCGGGCTGAGCACCACCACGGCCTCAGCGCCGAGCAGCCCGTTCTTGGTGCCGCCGAGGCTCAGCAGATCGACGCCCGCATCGGTGGTCAGCTCGCGCAGGGAGACCCCGAGGTGCGCCGCCGCGTTGCCGAGCCGCGACCCGTCGAGGTGCAGCACCATGCCGTGCTCGTGCGCGTAGTCGGCGAGTGCTCGGATCTCCTCGGGTCGGTAGACCGTGCCGAGTTCGGTGACCTGGGAGATCGACACGGCGAGGGGCTCGGCGCGGTGCGGATTGCCCCAGCCCCAGGCCTCGCGCGCGACGAGTTCGGGCGTGAGCTTGCCGTCCGGGGTCTCGACGGGCAGCAGCTTGAGCCCGCCGGTCTTCTCTGGCGCGCCGGTTTCGTCGGTGTTGATGTGGGCGGTGCCCGCGCAGATCACGGCACCCCAGCGGGGGAGCGCGGCCTGCAGCGCCAGCACATTCGCGCCGGTGCCGTTGAGCACGGGAAAGGCCGCGGCGTCGGTGCCGAAGAGCTGTCTCGCGAGGGCTTCGAAGCGCGCCGTCCAGGGGTCGCCGCCGTAGGCGGGCGCGTGACCGATGTTGGCGGCTCCGATCGCCTCCAGCACCTCCGGGTGCACGCCGGCCCAGTTGTCTGAGGCGAACGACATCTCGGGCACGGTGGTCGGTGCGGCGGCGCTCTGCTGGATACTCACGAGATCAGTGTATGGGCCGCGGGATCGAGCCGCCGAGCCGCGGGTCGGCTCGCGCCCGGCGACCCGGCGACCCGGCGACCCGGCGACCCGGCTGCTCGTCTGGAAGACGCATATGGTCGGTATGGGACGCTATACCGACCATATGCGTCTTCCAGGAGGGGAGGGGTGAGGAGATTGCGGGGCGGGCCGGGTGCTGCGGGGCGGGCCGGGGGCTGCGGGGCGGGGCAGAGGTGGCCGGGTGCTGCGGGGCGGGGCAGGCGCGGCGGGGTGCGGCCGCCTAGGCCCGCCAGTATCCGCAGAAGTCGACGTCGTTCTTGGGGAGCCCGCGGTCGTTCACCAGGAAGCGCCGCCCGCCGCTCGCGAGCCGCTGCTCACCCGCGACGAATGCCGAGACCGGCTCGTCCCACTCGCCGGTCGTTCGCAGCGCCGCGAGTGCCGCCTCACCGATCGCGGCACCGTGAGCGCGCGTGATCCAGCGCACCTCCACGCCCGCGGGGGCCTCGTGCGGCTGCTCGTCCGCGGCGTCGGGCACCTCGATGATCGCCTCGCCGATGACGTCGCGCGGCAGATCGCGCAGGATCCCGAGCACCGCGGGCAGCGCGCTCTCATCGCCCGCGAGCACCACTCGCCGCGCGCCCTCCACGGGTCGGTAGCCGCACCCCTGGTCGATGAGAGCGACGCGTGCGCCGAGCGGCAGCGAAGCAGCCCACGGCCCGGCGATTCCGGAGCCCGGCGAACCGTCGTCGCCGTGCACCACGAAGTCGATGTCGAGTTCGCCGCCGCTGCGGCCGCTGTCACCGCTACTGTCGCCGCTGTCTCCGGCCCTCCTGAACTCGCGCACGGTGTAGTTGCGAATGGCGGGTCGCGTAGCCTTCGGGAGCGTGAGGTATCGCAGGTAGCCGCGCATGTCGAAGCGCTTCGAGAGGCGATCGAAGCGCGTGGACTCTCCCGCTACCGGAATCGCGAGGCGGAACCACTGGTCGAAGCCGAGGTGCCGCCAGCCGGCCAGTTCTTCGCCCGCGACCGTGACGCGCACGAAACTCGGAGAGATGCGCTCGGCGCGCGTGACCTCGGCGGTGACGAACCCCGTGTCGGAGTGGCTGACGGCGATGTTGGTGCTGGGCATGGGCGGGGCTCCTTCCGGCGGCGCGCTGCTCGCTGCGGTGAGGGGCGAGCAGCGGGATCCGCCAGACACACGCTAGTTCATCTGATGAATGTGTGCAAGGGGTGCCGGTTCCCTGTGCCGGGGAATGGTCGGGGAGTGCAGGATATGCGCGCGATCACTACGCGCGACCCGCCGCTTTGTCGGCGAGGAGGGTCTGCTCCCGCTCGTTGCGGGCGAGTGCGGCGGCCTGGGCGAACGCGCGGCGGGCCTCGCTCTCGCGCCCCGTGCGCCGCAGCAGCTCGGCCCGGGTCGCGGGGAGCAGGTGGTAGTCGCGCAACGATCCTGCGGCTTCGAGCCGATCCAGAATCGGCAGCGCCGCCTTGGGGCCGTGAGCCATCGCGACAGCACCCGCGCGGTTCAGCTCGATGACCGGCGAGGGCGAGATGCGGCCGAGGGCCTCGTAGAGCACCACGATGCGCTCCCAATCGGTGTCGTCGATCGAAGCGGCGACCGCGTGGCACTCGGCGATGGAGGCCTGCAGCGCGTACGAGCCGCGGCCGCGGCCGAGCGCGTCGACTCGCTCGAGCGCCGCGCGGCCGCGGGTGATCGCGGCGCGGTCCCACCGCGTGCGATCCTGCCGATCCAACTGCACCGGCTCTCCGCTCGCGGTCACTCGGGCGGGGAAGCGCGCGGCCGTGAGCTCCATCAGCGCGAGCAGCCCCAGTGCCTCGGGCTCGCGCGGCACCAGCCCGACCAGCACTCGGCTGAGCCGAACCGCCTCTCGCGCCAGCTCCGGCCGCATCCACTCACTGCCCGCACTCGCCGTGTGACCCTCGTTGAAGATGAGATAGAGCACGCTCAGCACGCCGGCGAGCCGCTCGGGGAACTCGTCGCGCTCGGGCACCTCGAACGGCACCCGTGCCGCGGCGAGCGTCTTCTTCGCGCGCACGATGCGCTGCTGCACGGTCGGGACGGGCACCAGGAACGCCCGCGCGATCTCCTCGCTCGTGAGCCCGCCGACCACGCGCAGCGTGAGGGCCACCTGCGCCTGTCGCGCGAGCACCGGGTGGCAGGCGACGAAAACGAGGCCGAGCACCTCGTCGTCGATGCGGTCGGGATGCCAGGGCGAGGCACCTCCCGCACCGCGCGAGCCCTCGGCGATGCCCAGCTCCTGCTCTCGCTCCAGTTCGTGCGCGAGCAGCGCGATCCTCGCGTCGTAGCGCTCGCTGCGCCGCCAGTGATCGACCGCCTTCCGCCTCGCGACCGTGGTGAGCCACGCCGCAGGGTTGCGCGGCACGCCCGACTGCGGCCACTGCGACAGCGCGTCGGCCAGTGCCTCCTGGGCCAGATCCTCGGCCAGGCCGAAATCGCCGACGGCGCGCATCAGGGCCGCGACGATCTTGGCTGACTCGATGCGCCAGACCGCCGCGACCGTGCGCCGCGTCTCTTCGCTGCCCACGCGGGTGCCTTGCTGGCCGCGCGATTCGTTAGGCCCGCGCCTGCTTCTCCTCGTACTCGGCGCGCCACTCCTTCCCCTTCTGCACCCACTCGTTGTCCTGGGGAAAGTCTTCGTCGGCGTGGATGCGGCGCACCTCGAGCTTGCTGCCCGGGCCGAGGGGGCAGCGCTTGGCCCACTCCACCGCCTCCTCGAGCGACGACACCTCGAGGATCCAGAAGCCGTTGAACAGTTCCTTGGTTTCGCCGTAGGGTCCGTCGGTGACGAGCGGCGGATCGGCCGAGAAGTCGACCACCACGCCCTCCTCGGGCGGAGTGAGGCCGTCGCCGCCCGCCATGACTCCGGCCTTGACGAGCGACTCGTTGTAGCGCCCCATGGCCTCGAGGATCTCCTCGAACGGCACCTCCTGCGACGCCGCCAGGGCCTCGTCGGTGGCCCGCATGATCAGCATGTACTTCACGGTGTTCTCCCTTCACATCTCGGATCGGGTCGCTTTCGACCCTCTCACTGAAGGCGTCGAATGGGAACCGCGAATATCGACACGGCGTCGAAGAGATTTAGATCTAGTGTCCTGCCCGCGCGATCAGTTACTCGCTGTCAAGCAGAAACTCCTCCATGCTGGGCATCTGGCGCACCTCGAGCTTGCTGCCGGGGCCGAGGGGGCAGCGCTTGGCCCACTTCTCGGCCTCTTCGCGCGAGGAGACCTCGAGGATCCAGAAGCCGTTGAACAGTTCCTTGGTTTCGCCGTAGGGTCCGTCGGTGACGAGCGGTGGATCGGCCGAGAAGTCGACCACGAAACCCTCTTCGGGCGGCGCGAGCCCGTCGCCGCCCGTCGACACTCCGGCCTCGATCAGCGCTTCGTTGTAGCGGCCCATGGCCTCGAGAATCTCCTCGAACGGCACTTCCTTGGACGCCTGATACGCCTCATCGGTGTCGCGCATGATCAGCATGTACTTCATGACGTTCTCCATTCCTCGGAGGATGCTTTACTGATCGCGCGGATAGGGGCTGCGGTACGAGGATGCGGTGACCTGGAATCTGGCAAGGCGGAGGAGGAAGGCTTCACTGGTGGTGAAGATTCTGCGGTTTCAGGCTCGGAGAGCAACGCATCGCGTTGCTCCGCCTGAACCGCCGCGCCTCCCGGCGCGGACGCAGCCAGCTTTCAGGTCACCGCACCGCAGCCGCAGTCCCTTTCCGCGCGATTAGTTAGACCCTCTCACCGAATACGTCGAATGGGAACCGTGAATATCGACGCCGCGAAGATCGGAGCGGTGCCGAATCGTGTTTTGGCGGTACGAGGCGGGGTGCCGCCGGGTCGCGGGGGGGGATCTTTGGGCGAGTCGTTCTTATCGGGCGGTGAGATCGCGCGTCGGGATCGCGCGGGGGGGTGCTGCGTGGAGGAATGGTCGGGTTGAAGCGCGATTCAACCCGACCTTTCCTCCTCTCAGTCGCACTTGCGGATGATCGAGGCCGCGGGTCTCACCCGCAGAGGATGGATGCCGCGGGTGCTGCGGGCGAGCGTCGGGTTCTGGATCCCGAACCCCGCAGGGTGAAGCGCCCGCAAGCAACCCGCGCCAGAAGCTCGCTTTACCTGCCCCGGTGCTCCCGGCGCAGGTGCTACGAGGTCTCGACCTCATGCTCCGAGCGTGCCGGCTGCCCTGAGCATGTCGGCTACTCAGTGCGCGCCGACTGCCTCGAGAGTTCCGGGCGCTCCGAGTCTTCAGTGCGCGCCGAGTACTCCGAACCGACCGCGATGCCGTCGTCCTCGCCCTGCTTCGCGGCCGCGACCTCGGCTGCGAAGTCGGCGGTGCCATCCGCGCCCGAGGTGGCCGCGCCCTCGGCACCCTCGTCGCTGAACGCCACGCCCTGGCGGGGTGCGTTGTAGAGGTCGAGATCGAGGATCCCCTCGCGCTTCGCCACGATGGCCGGCACGAGTGCCTGGCCCGCGACGTTCACCGCGGTGCGGCCCATGTCGATGATCGGATCGACCGCGAGCAGCAGGCCCACGCCCTCGAGAGGCAGGCCGAGGGTCGACAGGGTGAGCGTCAGCATGACGGTCGCGCCGGTGGTGCCGGCGGTGGCGGCCGATCCTACGACCGAGACGAGCGCGATCAGCAGGTACTGCACGATCGTGAGCTCGATGCCGAAGAACTGCGCGATGAAGATCGCGGCGACGGCGGGGTAGACCGCGGCGCAGCCGTCCATCTTGGTGGTCGCGCCGAGCGGCACCGCGAACGAGGCGTAGCCGCGCGGCACGCCGAGGTTGCGCTCGGTGACTCGCTGCGTCAGCGGCAGCGTGCCGATCGACGAGCGGCTCACGAAGCCGAGCTGCACCGCGGGCCACACGCCCGAGAAGTACTGCTTGATCGAGAGGCCGTGCGTCTTCACCAGCACCGGGTACACCACGAACAGCACGATCGCGAGACCGATGTACAGCACCGCGACGAACCAGGTGAGCGAGCCCATCTTGTCCCAGCCGTACTCGGCGACGGCGTTGCCGATGAGACCGAGCGTGCCGATCGGGGCGATGCGGATGATCCACCACAGCACCTTCTGAATGACGGCCAGAGCCGACTCGGTGAGCTTGATGAAGGGCTCGGCCTTCTCGCCGATCTTGAGCGCTGCGATGCCGACCGCCACCGAGATCACGATGACCTGCAGCACGTTGAAGCCTGGGGTCGCCGAGACGGCACCGGTCGCCTCGTCGGCCGAGGTGCTCACGGTGAGGCCGAGGAAGTTGGACGGCACGAGGCCGGTGAGGAAGCTCCACCAGGTGCCCACGGTGTAGGGGTCGGAGGTCTCGAGCTCGGTCTGGGAGGCGTGCGCGCCCGGCTGCAGCGTGACGCCGAGCGCGATGCCGATCGTCACCGCGATGAGCGCCGTGATGGCGAACCACAGCAGCGTCTGCCCCGCGAGGCGCGCCGCGTTGGTGACCTGGCGCAGCCCCACGATGCTCGACACGATCGCGGTGAAGATCAGGGGCACGACCGCCGCGCGCAGCAGCGACACGTAGCTGCTGCCGATGGTCGCGAGCGTGGCGTGCAGGCCGTTGGGGTTGCCCTCGGCGTCGGAGCCGAGCGACATCGCGATGCCGCCGAGCACGAGGCCGAGCACCAGGGCCGCGAGAATCTGCCAGCCGAAGGAGGTCATCCACCTGGGGAGGCGGCGGCCTCGGTTCGGAGTCTCCGTCGGCTTCTGGCGTGCGGCAGCGCGAGAGGTTGGCTTCTGCGAGTGGGGCTCGCGCGAGCCTGCCACCGATGAGGTCGACGCCGGGGTCGATGGCATCGACGCCGGCGTTTCTGATGGGGTTGTCGAGGGCACCGAGGTGATTCCTTTCGTTCGGGCGCGTGTGTGACGCGGTTGATTGCCGGGGTTCGGGATCCCGGATCGCCGCAGCGCGAGAGGTATGACGGGCGCGAGCGCTCTGCACCGCCAGCACCACGGCACCGCGAGGGCTCCGTGCGTCGGGGGAGACTCGCTCTTCGGCGATCTGTCGTGCGACGGGCTGCGATGGGGTGGTTGCGATGCGAAGGCCGCGCCGGGCCACAGAAGATAGTAGCAAAATATTCGCTTGGATTATTCCTGCCATTGTTTTTTGTTGCGCAGGGGTGGTGCGGGCCGGCTCGTGACGGAGCGGCTGCCCCGTCGCGAGCCGCGAAAAGCCGGCGCATTTCGCGTACGTCCCGGGTCGTGTTTCGATTACGCTGGACGCATGGCAGATTCTTCTTTTGACGTGGTGAGCAAGATCGACTCCATGGAGGTCGAGAACGCGGTCAACCAGGCCCGCAAGGAGGTCGAGCAGCGCTACGACTTCAAGGGTGTGGGTGCTGACGTAACGCTCTCGGGCGAGAACATCCAGATCAAGGCCAACACCGAGGAGCGGGTGAACGCGGTGCTCGACGTGCTGCAGTCGAAGTTCATCAAGCGCGGTCTCTCGCTCAAGGCCCTCGACAGCGGTGAGCCCTACGCGAGCGGCAAGGAGTATCGCATCGACTCGAAGCTCAAAGAGGGCATCGACCAGCCCACCGCGAAGAAGCTGAACAAGCTCATTCGCGACGAGGCCCCCCGCAGCGTCAAGAGCCAGATCCAGGGCGACGAACTGCGCGTCTCATCGAAGAGCCGCGACGACCTGCAGTCGACCATCGCACTGCTCAAGGACGCCGACGTGGATGTGGCGCTTCAGTTCGTGAATTTCCGGTAGGCCGGAAATGCTCGAGCCGAAGACTGTGTTGATGCGCCGCCGTGTGCGGCGTGTTCGCGGGCACGTGGCAACGCTGTGCGTTTCCGCCGGTGCCTGCGCTCTTCAGTTCGTGAATTTCCGGTAGAGATCCCAACGAAAGAGGAGCCGCATGATCGGCGAGAATCTGCTCGGACCCGAGCCCACCCTGCTGCCCGAGGAATCCGAGGTGCGGGCCGCGCTCGCCGCGGGCCGCGATCCCGAATCGATCGTGCGCGAGCACCCGGAGTCGCCGCTCGCGTGGGCAGCGCTCGCCGACGCGGCTCACGCCGAAGGGCGCGGGATCGAGGCCTACGCCTTTGCGCGCGTCGGATACCATCGCGGGCTCGACGCCCTGCGAAGGGCCGGTTGGCGCGGTGCCGGGCCGGTGCCGTGGGCGCACGAGCCCAACCGCGGCGTGCTGCGCGCGCTGTACGCGCTGCGTCGGGCTGCCGCGGACATCGGCGAGGCGGGCGAGGTGGCGCGCCTCACCGAGTTCTTGAACGGGGCTGATCCGGGCGCGATCGCGGCCGTTGAGGCTGAGTAGCGGCGAGGGCTGCGGGGCCGGGTGCGGTCGAGCGGTGCCTGGCGCGAGGGTGTCGGATCGCGGGCCTGAGGCACGCTTGAGCTTGGGTGTCACAGGCGGCAGGTAGACTGGCTCGGTATCTGCCTACGCTGCAAAGGAAGGGGCTGAGATGCCCGCAGTTCTGATCACAGGTGCCCAGTGGGGCGACGAAGGCAAGGGTCGGGCGACCGACCTGCTCGGCAGTCGCGTCGACTACGTCGTCAAGTTCAACGGAGGTAACAACGCCGGCCACACCGTGGTGATCGGCGAAGAGAAGTACGCCCTTCACCTGCTGCCGTCGGGTATTCTGACGCCGGGCGTCGTGCCGGTCATCGGCAACGGCGTGGTCGTCGACCTCGGTGTGCTGAAGCAGGAGCTCGACGCGCTCTCGAGCCGCGGCATCGACATCTCGAAGCTCAAGGTCAGCGCCAACGCGCACGTCATCACCGCCTACCATCGCACGCTCGACAAGGTCACCGAGCGCTTTCTCGGCAAGCGCCAGATCGGCACGACCGGTCGTGGCATCGGGCCGGCCTATGCCGACAAGATCAACCGCGTGGGCATTCGCATCCAAGACATCTTCGACGAGAGCATTCTGCGCCAGAAGGTCGAGGCCGCGCTCGAGTTCAAGAATCAGGTGCTCGTCAAGATCTACAATCGCCGCGCCATCGATCCCGACGAGGTGATCGCCGACCTGCTGAGCTTCCGCGAGATGCTCGAGCCGATGGTGTGCGACACCGGATTGCTGCTGCACGAAGCCATGCGGGCCGACAAGAACGTGCTGTTCGAGGCGGGCCAGGCCACCATGCTCGACATCGATCACGGCACCTACCCCTTCGTCACCTCGTCGAACGCGACCGCGGGCGGGGCCTCGACCGGTTCCGGCCTGCCGCCCCACCAGCTCGACCGCATCATCGCGGTCATCAAGGCCTACACCACTCGCGTCGGTGCCGGCCCGTTCCCCACCGAACTCTTCGACGAGAACGGCGAGCACCTCGCGCGGGTGGGGCACGAGTACGGCACTACCACGGGGCGGCCCCGCCGCTGCGGGTGGTACGACGCCCCGATCGCGCGCTACGCCGCACGCATCAACGGCGTCACCGACTTCGTGCTCACCAAGCTCGACGTGCTCTCCGGCCTCGAGCGCATTCCGGTGTGCGTCGCCTACGAGGTGAACGGTGTGCGTCACGACGAGATGCCGGTCAACCAGAGCGACTTTCACCACGCGAAGCCCGTCTACGAGGAGTTTCCGGGCTGGAGCGAAGACATCTCCGACGCGCGCACCTTCGAAGACCTGCCGCAGAATGCCCAAGACTATATTCTCGCCCTTGAGGCGATGAGCGGATCGCGCATCTCGGCGATCGGGGTCGGCCCCGAGCGCGAACAGGTGGTCGTGCGCCACGACCTGCTCGACTGATCCACAACCTGCTCGACTGACTTCGTCGGCGCGCCCTGACGGCGGTCGCATCAGACTCGGAGAAACGGGGAAGTACCGTGAGTGAATGGAAGCCGCAGGAGCGGTTGAACACCCTGCGCGCGAGCATCGACAACATCGATGCCGCGCTGGTGAGCATTCTGGCTGAGCGCTTTCGCTGCACCCAGGAGGTCGGCAGGCTGAAGGCGGAGTTCGAGATGCCCGCGTCCGACCCCGCTCGCGAGGCGCGGCAGATCGCGCGCCTGCGCAGACTCGCTGAGGAGGCGCACCTCGATCCCGAGTTCGCCGAGAAGTGGTTCAATTTCGTGGTGGCCGAGGTGATTCAGCACCACACCGCGATCGCCTCGGAGGCCGCGAGCGACGACGGCCGTTAGGGACGACGGCCGTTAGCGACTGAGGCGGTCTGGCTGCCTCGGCTGCCTCGGGCGAGGCTTTCTTTCCGGGCACTGTGGCGGGATCCGCGCAGCGGTGATCCCGACTCGCGAGGTTCTGCGCGGCGCGGTCGAAACGCGGCTTGCGATCTATTCGAACATATGTTCGAATAGATGCATGAGGTGGAGCGGGCAGAGCGCGACAGCGGGTGTGGAGGCACTGGGCGATAATGCCCTGCCCGGGCTCGGTGTGGCCGACGTGGCTGCCGTGCCGGGGCACCTGCGCACCGTCCGCTCGCCGGAGTTCAAGGGCGTCGTGTTTCACGAGGTGCTCGCGAAGAGCGCGCTCAATCGGGTGCCCGGGCAGTCTTCAATGCCGTTCACGTGGACCATCAACCCGTATCGGGGGTGTTCCCACGCCTGCGTGTACTGCTTCGCTCGCGGCTCGCACCGCTACCTCGATCTCGATACCGGGCGAGACTTCGACTCCCAGATCATTGTGAAGGTCAACGTGGCCGAGGTGCTGGGCCGCGAACTCGCGAAGCCGAGCTGGGGTCGGCAACCGGTCGCGCTCGGCACCAACACCGATCCTTATCAGCGCGCGGAGGGCCGGTACCGACTGATGCCGGGCGTTATCGCTGCGCTCGCCCGCAGCGGCACGCCGCTGTCGATTCTCACCAAGGGAACTCTGCTGCGCCGAGACCTGCCGGTGCTCGCCGAGGCCGCCGAGCGCGTGCCGGTCTCTCTGGCGATGTCGATAGCGGTCGGCGATCCCGAGCTGCAGCAGTCGATCGAGCCGGGTACTCCCAGCACCCGGGCCAGGCTCGATACCGTCGCCGCGGCGCACGATGCCGGGTTCGAGGTAGACGTGTTCGTGATGCCCGTGCTGCCGCTGCTCACGGATTCCCCGGCGCAGCTGGAGGCGCTGCTGCGCGACGTGCGTGACGCCGGAGCACGCGCGGTGATGTACGGGCCCCTGCACCTGCGCACGCACGTGAAGCCGTGGTTTTTCGAGTGGTTGCAGCGGGAGCATCCCGAGTTGGTGCGGGCGTATCGCTCGCTGTATCCGGGGAGCGCGAGCCGGGCACCGCAGGCCTACCGTATGGAGCTTGCCGCGCGCATACGTCCGCTCATCAGGCGCTACGGTCTTGAGTGGCGCAGTCGTCGCGCCGTCGGGGGTGCCTTCGAAGAGCCTGCCGATCGCGGGGCCGGCGGCTCCACCGGGTCGCCGGGTTCGACGCCTCGGGCGCAGCCCCTGCCGCGCATGCCCCCGGTGCAACTGCAGGCACCCGGCGATCCCGCGCCCACGCTCTTCTGAGGCGCGGTGAGACGCGGTGAGACGAGATGAGACGCGGCGAGGTTAGGTGAGGTGAGGTGAGACGCGGCGAGGCAAGAGCGCGGCCCGACAGGCTCCTCGGTGGCGCAGCGCTGAGAAGTGCGACGCCGATATCTGCAAGTCTCTTTCTGCCGCTGCGCATCGCCGGGAAGCGGCAGAAAGCGACTCAGCGATCGGGGAGGGCAGAGGGCGGCTCCAACGACACCTGAGCCTGAGCCTGCGCTCGCGCAATCGCGGTGAGCACGCGCGTGCGGAGCGTGTTGCCGCGTTCCGCGAAACCCCGCTGCAGGTGGGTGTAGGTGCGCTTCCCCTCGCTCGTTTCGATCGGGATCGCGCGCAGCGGTTCCCCATCGGCCCCCCTGAAGCCGCCGACCTCGTACGGCGAGGCGCGCATGTCGACCTCACGGATGTCGCGCGCCAGCTCGAAGGCGTCGAGCAGCAGCTCGCCCGGCACGATGGGGCCGAGCTTGGCGGCCCACTTGTAGACGTCCATGCCCGCGTGCAGACAGCCGGACTGCTCGAGGTCGGGCTGAGTTTCGCGGGTGGGTTGCAGGGCATTGAGCGGTGCGGCTTCGGGCGTGAAGAAGCGGAAGGCGTCGAAGTGCGTGCACGAGATCGGGTGCGCCTCGACGACGCGGTCGGTGGCCTCACGGCCGATGCGCAGCGAGAGCTGGGTGTGCCGGAGCTGCTCCGGAGTCATGCGGTAGACCATGGCCCACTCGTGCAACCCGAAGCATCCGAACCGCGGCGTGTGCGCGAGCGTCTGCGAGAGCAGCCGCTCGACGTAGTCGACGGTGCCACCGCGCCTCGCGAAGAAGGCTGCGACGTCGACGGCGGTGGATCCCGAACCCGCGCCCGCGCCGGTGCCGGCTGCGTAGTATTTCCAGCCGCCGCGCTCCTCTGCGGCACCGGCGAGCGCGACGCCCGCACCGGGGTGCCAGCGTCGCAGTTCGTTCGGTTTCACCGAGTAGTAGGTCCAGAGGAAATCTTCGACGGGGTGCTTCTCGCCGCGCTGCCTGCGGGCGCGGTGCGCCGCGGTGAGCGCGTCAGCCCGCGCCCGGTGCGCGGCCTCGCGGGCGCGCCACTCGTGTTCGGGGAGCACCGTCGGCGAGAGCGTTTGCCGGGTTCGGGGCGCATCGAGACTGATAGTGGTCACCCCGGTCACCGCCCGCGCAGGCGGTCGATCTCGCGGCGCTCGCGCTTGGTCGGGCGCCCCGCGCCCGGATCCCGAACCACGGCAGCGGGCCGCTCAACCCGGGGCGGCGGCGGGGGAGTGAGGTCTTCGAAGTGCTTCGCGGCCTCGGTCGCGCTGCCGCGGCGCACCGGCAGACCTGTCACCCGGTAGACGCGGTCGAAGCCGTGCAGCCGCACGCGCACCTCGTCGCCGATGCGCACCGGCTGAGAGGCCTTCGCCGTGGCGTTGTTGACGCGCACGTGTCCCGCGCGGCACGCGGCAGTCGCCTGGCTGCGGGTCTTCGCGAGCCGCACGCCCCACACCCAGGTGTCGACGCGCACGCTCTCGCTCATGCACTCGATCGTAGCGCTTGGTGCGGCGTCCCTCGCGCCCGCCCCGGCACCGACGCCTGCGAGGATGGAAGCATGCGCAGCGAGTACGAGACGATCGCAGGCCCCATCGACGCCGAGATCGAGATCTCGCGGTCGCGCTTTCTCACGCGGCTCGAGCGGGTCGAAGACGAGGAGCAGGCGCGCGCGGTCATCGCGCGGGTGCGGTCGGAGCATCCGCGGGCACGGCACCACTGCTCGGCCTTCGTGCTGGGTGCCGATGGTCGGGTGCAGCGATCCAATGACGACGGCGAACCGAGTGGCACCGCGGGCGCACCCATGCTCGACGCGCTGGTCTCTGCGGGGCTCAGTGACGCGGTCGCGGTGGTGACCCGGTACTTCGGCGGCGTGCTGCTGGGGGCGGGCGGGTTGACGCGCGCGTATCGGGCGGCGGTCGCGGAGGCCGTGGCGCAGTCGCGGCGGGTGCGGCGCGCGGTGCGGCGCGAGGTGCTGGTCGGCGCGAGCTACGAGGTCGCCCCACAGATCGAGGCAGAGGCGCGGCGGCGCGGTTACGGGGTGCTCGCCGCCGACTACAGCGACCGGGTGGTGCAGCGCTACGCGGTCGCAGAAGAGGAGGTGGGGCGGCTCGGTGATCTTGCGGCCGAGTTGAGTGCTGGATCCGCCGAGGTGACCCTCGGCGAGGCGGCGTACGTCGACCTTCCGGGAGCTTAGAGAGCGTAGGGAGCCTGGAGAGCCTGCGGCAGGCGTGGCGAGACGCTCTCCAGCAGCTTTGTCGGTGGCGCGCGATAGCCTTTCGGCATGGACTTCTGGTCAGAGATCGTCGGGCAACCGGAGGCGGTGCGCACCCTGCAGCGCGCCGCCGATCCGGCGAGCGATGCCGCCCCGGCTCACGCCTGGCTCATCACCGGCCCACCGGGATCGGGCCGCTCCAACCTCGCCTATCGCTTCGCCGCGGCCCTCATTGCGCGCACCGAAGAGGAGCGCCCCGCGATCTACGGGCAGGTTCGCGCCCGCACTCACCCCGACCTCGGCGTGCTGACCACGCAGAAACTGCTCATCGACATCCGCGCCGCCCGCGAGATCGTCACGACGGCGCACTACGCACCTGCCGAGGGGCGCTATCGCGTGATCGTCATCGAAGACGCTGACCGCATGCCCGAGCGCACCTCGAACGTGCTGCTGAAGGCGCTCGAAGAGCCGCCCGAGCGCACCGTCTGGGTGCTGTGCGCTCCGAGCGAGGCCGACCTGCTGCCGACCATCCGCTCGCGCGCTCGCTCGCTGCGCCTCATCACGCCGGGTGTCGACGACATCGCGTGGCTGCTGCACGAGCGCGACGGCATCGATGCGGCCGCGGCCGAGCGTGCGGCGCGACTCGCGCAGAGCCACATCGGCATGGCGCGTCGGCTCGCAAGCGACCCCGAGTCCCTGGAGCGCCGCGAGCGCACCCTCTCGATCGCGCTCGGCGTCGAGACGCTCGGCGACGCGATGCGGGGAGCCGCGGCCCTGGTGAAGATCGCGGAGGCCGATGCCGCGGCCCTCACCGAAGAACTCGATGCGCGCGAGCGCGAAGACGCCCTGCGCAACCTCGGTCTGGCATCGGGGGCCGCGATCCCGCCTCAGATGCGCGCCCAGATCAGAGCGCTGGAAGAAGATCAGAAGCGTCGGGCCACACGCAGTCTGCGCGACGGCATCGACCGCATTCTGACCGACCTGCTGTCTCTCTACCGCGACGTGCTGCTGGTCGCGTTGCGGGCCGATCCCGAGCTCGTCAACCGCGAGTACGGGGCTCGCATCGAGGCGCTCGCGCAGCAGTGGTCGCCCGAGCGCGCACTGGCGATGGTGACTGCCATTGAAACCGCGCGGCAGCGGCTCGGGCGAGGAATAACGCCCGGTCTGGTGCTCGAGGCGTTGTTCGCGGCGATCATCTCGCCCGCTGGCGATGCCGGTGCGGCTCCGAAGTCGAGCGAGCACCGCGTACGGAACCGCGCATGAGGGAGACGAGCATGGACAGTGGGATTCACGGGGGCGGAGCCGGCGGTGGAGCCGGTAATGCGCGGCTCGCGGGCGAGGAGCCAAAGAATCCCGAGAAGCATGAGGAGCCTTTGCGGAGGTCGCCGATGCGGCGGCGCGTGCTCGCCGCGATAGCCGTGGTCGCGGCCGCCGCGCTCGCCTTCTCGGCCTGCACGCCGCTGCTCTCCCTGCTCCCCGGCACGAACCGCACGGTCAAGCCGAGCTACGAGCCGCCCGCGACGCCGGAGGGCACCGTCGAGGGCTTCGGCGCGCAGCAGCCCAACTGGGTCGACTGCGGCAACGGCATGCAGTGCGCCGACGTGCTCGCGCCGCTCGACTGGGACGACCTGTCCGGTGAGCAGATCAAGCTGCGCCTCGTCAAGAAGCCCGCCTCGGGAGCGGAGCCCCTCGGCACGCTGTTCGTCAATCCGGGAGGGCCGGGCTCTTCCGGGGTCGACTACGTCGCCGAGAACATCGACCACTCCGTTCCGCAGGAGGTGCAGGCCGCCTACGATGTCATCGGATGGGATCCGCGCGGCGTCGCCGCCTCGACGCCCGTCGAGTGCCTCGACGCCGCCGAGATGGACGACTACCTCTTCGGCATCGACGAGCACGCCGACCTGGAGGTCGGCAGCGACGAGTGGATCGACGCCTCGCTGCGCGAGACCGAGGAGTTCGGTGCCGCCTGCCAGAATCGCACCGGCCCCCTGCTCGGCAACGTCGACACCGCCTCCACCGTGCGCGATCTCGACATGCTGCGCTCCATCGTCGGCGACGACGCGCTCAACTACCTCGGCTTCTCCTACGGCACCTACATCGGCGCGCGCTACGCCGACGCCTACCCCGAGCGCGTGGGGCGTCTCGTGCTCGACGGGGCGATGGATCCCACCTCCACCCTCGCCGACGTGGTGCGCGAGCAAACCCTGGGCTTCGAACAGGCGCTGCGGGCCTACGTCACCGACTGCCTGGGGCGCAGTGACTGCCCGCTCGCCGGCGATGTCGACCAGGGCATGGGGCAGATCCGCAGCCTGCTCGATCGGGTGGAGGATCAGCCGCTGCGCGGCGCAGACGGCCGTATGGTGAACTCGGGAACGCTGCTCACCGCCATCATCACCCCGCTGTACTCGCAGAACAGTTGGAGCTACCTCGACCAGCTCATCACCTCGGTCGGCGAGGGCGACGCCGAGGTTGCGCTGTCACTCGCCGATTTCTATTACGACAGGGAGGGCGGGCAGTACCTCAGTAACTCGACCGAGGCTTTCGCCGCCATCAACTGCCTCGACTACCCCTCGGCCGAGCTCGACCGCAAGCGCATGCGCGCCGAGGCCGCAGAGCTCGAGAAGATCGCCCCCACCATCGGCAAGTTCCAGGGCTACGGAGACCTCTCCTGCGCGGGCTGGCCCTATCCCGGGGCCGCTGACCGAGCACCGGTGACCGGCGAGGGAGCCGCCCCCATTCTGGTCGTGGGCACCACGGGCGACCCCGCCACCCCCTACAAGTGGGCGGTTTCGCTCGCCGAGCAGCTCGAAAGCGGGGTGCTCGTCACCTTCAAGGGCGAAGGGCACACCGCCTACGGCGACAGCGAGTGCGTCGACGCGGTCGTAGACGACTACCTGCTCACGGGTGCGGTGCCCGCGAAAGATCCGCAGTGCACCTGACGCTGCGCGCGCCGGCCGGTTGAATCGGCATCGCTGCCAGCGGGCGCAGCGCTATTCCGGTGTGAGCAACTTTTCGGAGACGGCCGCTCTTGCAGCGCTTCTTGCGATGCTCGACAGAATGGTGGCACAAGCGATAGTGTGTACACATAAAGTACACACTGAGGTTGGAGGCGGTTGTGGCGACGACGGTGGGAGTGCGTGAGTTTCGTCAGGGACTCGCCGACTATTTGGATGGCGATGAGCCGGTGACGGTGACCCGACACGGACGTCGCATCGGTGTGTTCATTCCGACCCGTAGTGACCGTGACGAGGCACTTGCCGCGTACCAGGCCGCTACTCAGCGGCTTCGTGCGCTCATGGAGGAGCACGGGATCGATGAAGACGAGATTGTGGCCGAGTTCGATGCAGCGCGGAAGGCTCAGCGCCGCACCGGCACGGAAGGTGCCGTCGCGTCATGACGCCGCGTCGCATCGTGCTCGATGCAAATATCCTTATCCGAGCCATGCTCGGGGTGAAGGTTGGCTGTTTGCTGGCGCAGTATGCGGACTCAACTGAGTTCTGCGCACCCTCGGAAGCCTTCCAAGAGGCTGAGGCCCACCTGCCGCACATCCTCAAGAAGCGTGGTATTTGTGCCGAGGATCTGTCGGTGAGCTTCAGCGCGGTTCGCTTGCTTGTTTTCGAGATTCCGGTCGAGGCAACGGATCCCTTGCGCAATGCGGCCCTGCGCCGAATTGGTCGCCGTGACCCCGATGACTGGCCGGTCGTCGCCGCCGCGCTGGCACTCGACTGCCCTATCTGGACGGAGGATCGAGACTTTTTCGGGGCGGGGGTGGCAACTTGGACGAGCGATCTCGTAGAGATCTACTTGCAAGAAGGCCTCTCTGATGTCAGCGATTCGGAATCATGCGAGGTCATCTGATAGGCTCATAAGGGTAAAAATTGGTCAAGTCCCGGGTAGTGGTGTAACGGTTGATCCTTCGTGGTGATGGGATCAGGCGCTGAGCTTGAGAACGGTGTCGATCACCTCCTCGAGCTCGTTGTCTGTGACGAGGGTGAGGCGG
>JBKEBN010000095.1:0-45028 GCA_047973175.1 Leucobacter sp. | reverse complement strand
AGAGACGCATCGCGTCTCTCGCGACCGCGGTGCCGCCCACGGCGGCAGCCCACCGGAGCGAAACGAGGGGTAGTGAAGATTCTGCGGTTCAGGCTCGGAGAGCAACGCATCGCGTTGCTCCGCCTGAACCGCCGCGCCTACCGGCGCGGACGCAGCCAGATCCCAGATCACCGCACCGCAGCCGTAGTCCCTATCGGCGCGATCAGTTACTCTAGCCCGCTACCACTGACACCCAGATCGAGCTCGAGGCGGCAGAGCCGAGACTCACGGGTGCCGTCGCTCCGGCGACCTGCACCGTCACGGTCTCGGAGTAGGGTTCCCCCGGCAGAACGTCGAGTTCGACGTCGACCACAAGACCGCGACGCGCGAAATACTGCAGCATCTCGTTGTCCGAGTCCGAGATGCGCTCCACGCGCACCCGGCACGGTGCCGGCACCTCGGCGAGAATCACCGCGTCGGGCCGATGCACGCGGCCGTCGGCGCTCGGAATCGGGTCGCCGTGCGGGTCGCGAGTCGGGTGCCCGAGCACCCGGTCGATGCGGTCGATGAGTTCGTCGGAGACCGCGTGCTCGAGCCGGTCGGCCTCGTCGTGCACCTCGTCCCACTCGTAGGAGAGCGTCTGCACGAGAAACGTCTCGAGCAGGCGGTGCCGCCGGATCATGGAGACTGCGTGCTCGCGACCGAGGTCGGTCAGGGTAACGGCACCGTAGCGCGCGTGCCCGACGAGCTGCTGGTCCGAAAGCTTGCGCAGCGCGTCGGACACCGTCGAGAGGCGCACGCCGGCGGCCTCGGCGATCGCGGAGTTCGACACCGGATTGTTCGACCACTCCTGCAGGCTCCAGATCACCTTCAGGTAGTTCTGCATGCTCGGGGAGATGTCGTCAACGCTCACCCGTCCAGGCTACCGGGCCAGGCCGCTGCGGGGTAGGCGGGCGGGCGGAGCGTCTGCCCGCGCCCGCACTCGCACTCCCGGTTCCACCCACACTCGCACTGCCGGTCCGCTCGTACTCGCACTCGCACTCCCGGTCCGCTCCCGATTCGGGCGCTGTCCCACCCCGGCTCACCCTCCCCAACTCGCTCCGCCCCCTCCGCCCCGCCTTGACCCCACTCTGCCTCATCCCCGACTCCACTCTGCCCCTCTCCGACCCCGCTCGCCCCCTCTAAAAGACGCAGATGGTCGGTATCGGGCACCATACCGACCATCTGCGTCTTCCAGAGGGGGCCGAGAGGATGGCAACGAGGCGAGCGACGGCGGGGAACGGCAGGGGGCTGGCGTCGGCGCTGTCTTGGGAACAGACTGGAGGCATGAGGATCAGCACCAAACGCATCTACGAACCCGCCGCAGCGGACGACGGCTACCGCGTGCTCGTAGACCGGCTCTGGCCGCGAGGCGTGTCGAAGGCCCGCGCCGAGCTCGACCTGTGGGACAGGGACGTGGCTCCCAGCGCCGAACTGCGCCGACAGTGGCACGCCGACGCGCAGGGGCACGATCCCGAGCACTTCGCCGCGTTCGCAGCCGACTACCGCAGGGAACTCGCCACCGGCCCGCAGTCGAGAGCGCTCGACAGCCTCGCCGCTCTCGCCCGAGAACACGAAACTCTCACGCTGCTCTACGGCGCGAAAGATGAGCGCGTCAATCACGCCGTCATGCTCCGCGACGCGCTGGTCGAGCGCCTCGGCGACGCATCCCCCTGAGAGCCAGGTCCGCTGCCGCCGATCGCCAACGGCCGCTGGCGTCACGGTGCATTCCAGACGCGGGCATCACTGCGCGTTCCGAACGAGCACCCTCACCGGGCGGGCACGAACCCAGCGGACAGAAGCGCCCTTAGCGTTTCAGGGGCGCGGTCGTGCCGTGGGGGTCGGGAGTCTCGTTTCTCACCACTCGTTGCCTGAATTTGCTACTCCCGTATCACCGGGCGGAAGCGAGGATCGCCCGCAGACGCTCGACCGCGGCGGCGAACTCCGCGTCGTCGGGGCCTCCCATGCCGAGAACGAGCCCGGCGGTGCGACCGGCGCGGTGGTGCTGCCAGTAGGTGCCGAGTGCCGCGGCACCGAGGCCGCTCGGAAAGCGTGCGTCTGGCACAGCGGCCCGAGCGACGGCGTCGGCTTCGCGATCCCGAGCGCGATCGGCCGGCCCGGCGAGCTCGATGACCGCGTGCAGCCCGCCGCTCATCGGCCTCACCCGCGCCCCCGGCACGCCCGCGAAGCGCTCCGAGATGAGGTCGCGCCTGGCCGCGTGACGCCGCCGCATGCGGGCGATGTTGCGGCGCAGCTCACCGCTCGCGAGGTAGTCGCCGAGCGCGAGCTGCACCACCGACGACACTGGCGAGCCGAGGTCGCGGCGCACCGATTCGAGCAGCGCGCGCAGGTTCTCGGGCGCGAGCAGAAAGCCCGCCGCGAGCGCCGGGGTGATGGTGCTCGAAAAGGTGCCGAGGGTGACGACGGCACCGGATCGCGGGTCGTCGAGCGCGGCGAGCGCCGGCAGCGGGCTGCCGATGTGGCGCAGTTCGGAGTCGTAGTCGTCCTCGACGACGATCACCCCGGTGCGCGCGGCCCACGCGAGCAGTTCGCGGCGGCGCGGCAACGGCAGCGAGCCGCCCACGGGGTACTGGTGGCTGGGGGTCACGATGACGGCGTCGAGCACGCCGCTCGGCAGCGCGCCGGTCTGCAGGCCGTCGGCGTCGACGGGCAGCGGCACGATGCGCGCCCCGTATCTCGCCGCCGCGCTCCGCAGAGACGGATAGCCGGGATCCTCGACCCCCACGACCGGGCCGCTCCCGCGCGCCGCTCCGAGCGCCGTGAGCAGCAGCCCCAGCCCCTCGCGCGCGCCGGCCGTCACGATGACGTCGGCCGCCGGGCGCGCCGTGCCGCGGGTGAGCCGCAGGTGCTCCGCGATCTCGCGTCGCAGGCGGGCGTCGCCGAGCGGAGGCGACGGCCGGTCGGCGCGCGCGAGGGCCGACCGCCAGGCAGCCCGCCAGGCCGGGCGCTCGATGGCGTCGGTGAGCGGCGTTCCGGGTGCGAGCGGCGCGCGGGGCGCAGGTTCGGGATCGGCGACACCGTCGTCAGCGGGGAGCGTCGGGCGCGCTGATCCACCACCCGAGACCGCGCGAGAGCCCGCCGCCTCGCTCCCGCCGAGCGCGCTGGTGCCGTCGTTCTCGCCGCCCCTGCCCGGGCGAAGGCCCGCCACTCCGCTCGCCCGCAGCCCCTCGAGGTCGGGGTTGACCAGGGTGCCGCGCCCGTGCTCGGCCCGCAGGTACCCCTCGGCGATCAGCTGCTCGTAGGCCGCGACCACCACGCCGCGCGCGACACCGAGACGGCTCGCAAGCTGCCGGGTCGCCGGCACCTGCTCCCCGGATCGCAGCGTCGCCGCGTCGATCGCTTCGCGCAGCGCCGCCGCAAGCTGCACCGGCAGCGGGGTGCCCGCCACCCGGTCGAGGTGCACCGGAATCTCAGCCGGGGCCCCCCTCGGAGTGGTGTTCACGGTCTCAGCACCCAACCGCTCGAGGTGTTGTCGCTCAAGGTGTCGCCGTTCGAGGTGTTGCCTGTCGAGCGAATCCCTGACTGGAGGGCGACGGGGACGGGTCGCCGTTCGAGCGGCTTCACAGCTCGAGCGGGGCCTCGCCGGGGCCGAGCGGGGCGAGCAGGCGGTCGAGCTCGGCCGGGTCGAGATCTTCGATGCGCGCCGGGTTCCACCGCGGATTACGGTCTTTGTCGATGACCTGCGCACGCACGCCCTCCGCGAAGTCGGGGCGCGCTCCGAGGCGTCGCAGCAGTCGCAGATCGTCTGCCAGCACCTCCGCGAGGCTCAGGCTCAGGCGGCGGGTGCGGTCGACCTGAGCAAGACTCACCGCGATCGAAACCGGACATCCGGAGCGTATGACAGCGAGGGTCTGAGCGGCCTCGGCCCGGTCGCTCTCCTCGAGCAGCCGCACCAGCCGCATCGCCGCCGCCGCGGGATCCTCCGCGACCGGAGCGCCGCCGAGCGCGTCCTCCGCGATCGGA
Organism: Leucobacter sp.; assembly: GCA_047973175.1. Classification (GTDB taxonomy): domain Bacteria; phylum Actinomycetota; class Actinomycetes; order Actinomycetales; family Microbacteriaceae; genus Leucobacter. Next base: position 41,026 of record JBKEBN010000095.1, on the reverse strand, counting down.
TCCCACCACTCGCGCGCCGCGAGCACGGTCGGCTCGGGCGAGGGTTCGGCGAAGCGCGAGCAGGCAGTGGTGGGATCCTCGCCTGCGGCGAGCGCGGCCCGCATCGCTTCGAGCCGTTCCTGCGGCACGAAGCGGTCGGCGAAACCGAGCGCGATCGCGTCGCCCGCGCCCAGGTCTCCCGCGGTCACCGCGAGCAGTTCACCGAGCCGCCCCGGTGCCCGCGCCAGCAGCAGGTTGCCGCCGACGTCGGGCGCGATCCCGATGCGCACCTCGGGCATCGCGAGACGGCTGCGCTCGGTCACCACGCGGTGACGCAGGTGACCGGTGAGGCCGATGCCGCCGCCCATGGTGATGCCGTCCATGATGCCGACGATCGGCACCGCCGAGGTGGCGACGAGGTAGTCGAGGCGGTACTCGATCGCGAGAATGCCAGCGGTGTCGCCGCTCGCGAGCTCTTTGATGTCTCCGCCGCCGCAGAAGCCGCGCTCCCCCGCGCCGTCGAGCCAGATCGCGGTCGAGCCGTCGGCGTTCGCCGCGGACACCGCCTCGATGAGCGCCTCGAACATCTCCCGGTTCAGCGCGTTGATGGCGCGCGGGCGATTCAGCGTGATGCGGGTGATCGCGCCCTCGCGGCGCGCCAGGATGAGGGGTTCGGCTGCGTTGCTCATGCCGCCACGCTACCAGCCGTCGGCGCGGCGGGTGCCTGAGCGGCGCGGCAGGCGGTGAGTGCAGAACCAACCCACGGCCCCAGTGATCGCGCGGACAGGGCCTAAGGCTTCGGCGTGCGCGCGTCGTATCTCTGAAAGCCGCGGGCCGTGCGCAGCAGCACGAGCATGACGCCGACGATCACGATCCCGCCCAGCAGCGATGGGGCCCACAGCGCCACCAGCGTCGCAGCCGCGCCCGCCACCAGGTCGCCGACCCGCGGGCCGCCCGCCACGACCACGTAGAAGAGGCCCTGCATGCGACCGCGCACGTCGTCCGGCGCGGCTGCCTGCAGAATGGTGGTGCGGAAGACTGCGCTCACGTTGTCGGCGGCCCCCGTTCCCGCGAGGGCGAGGCCGGCCAGCACGATCGCGGGCACGTTCGCGGGGATGAACGCGTCGGCGCTGGCATTCACCGCCGCGGTCGCGCCGCCTCCGGCACCCGCGGCGGCGGCATCGGGATCCACCACCCCGGGCAGCCCCACGGAGATGCCGGTCGCCAGCAGCACCACCCCGAACAGCGCGGTGCACACCCCGAACGCGGCGATCGCGAGCGTCACGGCGCGCCCCTGCCGCCGCACCCCTCCGAGCGGACCCGAGAACAGGCCGCTCAGCAGAGAGCCGACCGCGAACGACGCGGTGAGCACGCCGACCGTCACCGGGCCGCCGCCCAGCACGAGCGCCCCCGCGGCTGGAAAGACGACGCGCGGCGTGCCGAAGATCATCGCGATCAGATCCCACACGAAGGTCGCACGCACGTTCGGCGCGCGCCGCAGAAAACGCAGACTCTCGACGACCGAGCTGAAACCGAGACCGCGCTTCTCGGCCCGGCCCGCAGAACCCGTGAGGTCGGCCGCTTCACCGGTCGCAGCGTCCGGCAGCTCGTCTTGCACGGCCCGGTCGGGCGCGATCCGGGGCAGGCTCAGAATGCCGAGAAACGCGCCCGTGAACAGCACGGCGTCGAGCAGGTAGGTCCAGGGAAAACCGACAGTCGCCACGAGCACGCCCGCGACGGCCGGGCCCACCGTGATCGCGAGACCCATGGTGATCCCGCTGAGCGCCGCGGCCGCGGGCAGCAGCTGGGTCGCGAGCAGCCGGGGCAGGATCGCGCCCCGCGTCGCCCCCATGATGGTCGAAGAGGCGGCATTCACCGCCGCGAGCGCATAGTAGGGCCAGGTGACCTCGACGCCGAGAAACGCGATGAGCGTGAGGGTGCCGATGCTCGTCCAGGCGACGACTGCGGTGACGAGCGCGACCAGACGACGGTCGAAGGTGTCTGCGAGCGCGCCGCCGACGAAACCCGCGAGGATCATCGGGCCGAGCGCCCACAGCGCCACGAGCGACACCGCGAGCGTCGAGTGGGTGATGGCGTAGACGTGCAGGCCCACCGCGACGACGGTGATCTGCGCGCCGATCTGCGCGACCGAGGTGCCGATCCAGAGCTTCGCGAAGGCGGGGCTGGCCCTGAGCGGGGTGATGTCGACGAGCAGGGAACGCAGGCGGCGCTTCGGCGACCGGTCGCCGCCTGGCTCGCCGCCCGGTTCGTCGCCGACGCGCTCGTCGCCGTTCTCCACCCGCTCGTTCACCGCCCCAGCCTACTCCGCCTCGGGCACAGCGGGTCGGAGACCGCACCCGCAGCGGGTAGGCTCTGATGCCGTGTTCGACAACGACTTCGACAATCGCTACGACAACGACCCGGTCGCCCGCATGAGGCCCCGCCGCGGGCCCGTGCAGCGCCGCGAGGTGCCGCTCGCGAAGGGACTCGTGGTGGAGCACAGCGAGTCGGAGTGGTGCGGCGCGGTGGTCGGCGCGCGCGAGGGCACGGTGCAGCTCGAGGACTACCGCGGCAAGGTGCGGGCCTTTCCGCTGAGCGACGGTTTTCTCATCGACGGCGAGCCGGTGCGGCTCGTGATGCCGACGCGCGGGCCCGCCGGTCGCCGGCGCACCGCATCGGGGTCGTTCGCGGCTCCGCAGCAGCGCGCGCGGGTCGCGATGCCGAGCCGCATCTTCGTCGAGGGCAAGCACGACGCCGAGCTCGTGGAGCAGGTGTGGGGCGACGACCTGCGGGTCGAGGGCGTCGTGGTCGAGCTGCTGCAGGGTGCCGACAACCTGCAGGAGGTGCTCGCGGCATTCGGTCCGGGCGAGGGACGGCGCGCGGGCGTGCTGCTCGATCACCTGGTGCGCGGCAGCAAGGAGACGAGGATCGCGGAGGCGATCGCACGGGGTCCACACGGCGCGCACGTGCTCATCGTCGGCCACCCCTTCGTCGACATCTGGCAGGCGGTGAAGCCGGCGCGCGTCGGGCTCCAGGCGTGGCCCGAGATCCCGCGCTCGATCGAGTGGAAGACCGGCATCTGCCGCGCCCTCGGCTGGCCGTCTGACGAGCCCGCCGACATCGCCGAGGCCTGGTCGCGCATTCGCGGCCGCGTGCGCGACTTCCGCGACCTCGAGCCCGAGCTGGTGGGGAGGGTGGAGCACCTCATCGACTTCGTGACGGTCGGCTGAGCGCATCGCGACGGTCGGGTGCGCCGAGAGGCGAAACCTCTCAACCTCCAAGCAATGCTCCGGCTCGCGGGCGTATCCTGAGAGAGGCCGTGCGCAGCCTACGAAGTGAAGTAAGGAAGTGCCATGTCGAAACCCGTCTTTCTCGTGATGCCCGAGTGGCAGGGGTCATCATCGTCACGCGCGATGCGCCTCGCCGAGGGGGCCGAGCTGCTGCGAGAGGATCTGCCGACGACAGCCACCCGCGAGGTTCCCGTGCCGCTCGAGGCCGGAGACGCGATGGGCACACCGGTCGCCCGTCTGAGCAGTGTGCTGCAGGCGGGCGACGCGGCCAGGCAGGCCCTGCGCGAGATTCCGAAGGGCAGCGTGCCCGTGATTCTGGGCGGCGACTGCGCGTCATCGCTGCCCGGCGTAGAAGCCGCAATTCTGAGTACCGGATCGGACCGGGTTGCCGTTCTCTGGTTCGATGCGCACCCCGATCTGCAGCATCCGAGCACCTCGCCCTCGGGCGCGGCTTCGGGTATGACGCTGCGGCACGCGCTCGGCGACGGTGCCGCCGATCTCGCGTTTGCCTCCCCCGTCGATCCCGCGCTGCTCACGCTGGTCGGCACCCGGTCCATCGATGCCGAGGAGAGCGTGGAGATCGAGCGGTTGGGCATTCGAGTGCTGGATCCCCTGTCGTTTCTCGCACCCGCCGATTCCGCTGCGGCCGAGCTCGCGGAAGCGACGCCCGCCGGGGCGGCGCAGACCGAAGCCTCCGGTGCGGAAGCCGGTGCGGACGCAGCTGCTGCGCTCGCTGCCTCCGTGACGGAGTGGCTTTCGGCTTCGGGGGCCGAGCGGGTCTACGTGCACGTCGACCTCGATGTGCTAGATCCCGCGGAGTTCTCCGCCGTGCACGCCGCGGTGCCCTTCGGGCTGAGCGTCGCCCAGCTCACGGCCGCGATCCGGGCCGCTGTCGCCACAGTTCCACTGGCAGGTGCGGCCATCTGCGAGTTCGCCCCCGAGAGCGCCGAAGCCGGCGCGGAAGATCTCCCGACCGTTCTTCGCGTGCTCGCCGCCCTCACCTCGGGGCCCTCGGCGTGAGCGGCGGCACGGACGAGTTCACGGGCCGGCTCACGAGTCGCAAGCCCGATCCGCTCCCGAGTCTCCGCCGTGACGCGGACGCGGGAGTGGCCGCGCGCATCGACTACCGCACCGCGCGGCCTCTCCCGCTCGCGCGCCTAGGGTACTGGTATGCGACCGCCTTCGCCTTCGCGTGGGGCTCCATCTGGAGCACGGGCCGGGTCGAACGGCACGGGGGTCTGTGGGTGTTTCGCGATATGCCTCGCTGGACCTTCAAGCGCGGCGGCAGCTGCGTGGGCTCCTGCTATCTCACCGACGGCAACGTCTCGCGGGCGATACTCCGCCACGAACTCGTGCATCGCGATCAGTGGCGGCACTACGGCCTCGCGCTGCCGATCCTCTACCTGCTCGCGGGCAGCGACCCGCTCAAGAACCGCTTCGAGATCGAGGCCGGCCTTCGAGACGGCGGGTACCTCTAGTAGCGGGTGACGGAGGGACGAGTTCTGTGACTACGAGAGCACCGTGGGGTTTCTCTGCGCACGGCTAGTGTCCTGCGCCGGAAATTCGTGCCATATATCCCGGCACTCTCGGGGCGTCTCGCCGCGTTGTCGTCGTCGACTTTGCCACCAGCAAAGCCTCCTCCTCCGCCTTGCGAGACACCCCGAGAGCACCGGTCTATACGAACGAACCTCCGGCGCACGACACTAGAATATGCCCCATGACTTCGACGCCCCTTCCCATCGACGGCACCTATAATTTTCGCGATCTCGGCGGATTCAACGCTGACGGAGGCAAGACGAAGTCCGGCCTCATCTACCGCTCTGACGCCCTCGACGCACTCACCGACCACGGTCGCCAGCAGGTCGCCGACCTCAGCGTGGTGCGCGTCATCGACCTGCGCGACAAGGCCGAGAGCGATCCGCTCCCCGACCTCCTCCCGCCCTCGGCGATCGTGGTGCCCCACCCGATCTTTCCCGACGTGCAGGCGCACGTCTCGGGGCAGCTCGACATCTACAGCGTCACGAAGATGATCTACCTCCAGCACGGTGACACCCTCGGCAGCGCCATCACGATGCTCACCGAGCCGGGCGTCTCGGTCTTCCACTGCACGGCGGGCAAAGACCGCACCGGCGCGGTCGCAGCCCTGACGCTGATGGCCGTCGGAGTGGACCGCGACGACGTGATGCACGACTACAGCCTCTCCCAGCAGTACCTGACCGGTCCCTGGGAGGAGAAGAACGAGAAGATGATCGAGAATCTCGGCATCAAGCCGACGCCCGCGATCCTCGAACTGCTGGTCGCCACCCCGATCGGGGCCATCGACCAGGCACTCACCGCGATCGATCAGAAGTACGGCTCCGTGCGCGACTACCTGCGCGAGAGCGGCGTCACCGACGAGACGATCGAGAAGCTGAACACGCAGCTCGTCGGGTAGCGTCCCGCGCCGGAGGTTCGTTCGTATAGCTCGGTATCCCGGCGCGAGACACTGCGAGAACTAGGGCGTGCTCAGCGCGCGCAGGATCGCGTCGCGCAGCTCCGCCGGCGGGCAGTTGGTGTCGCGCTCCTCCTCGCAGGCGCGGCGCACCACCTGTGTGAGGCTCACGCAGACGGTCTGCTCATGCTGGCAGTGCGGGCAGGTCTCGAGGTGTTCGCGAATCGGAGCCGACTCCTCTGCGCAGAGCTCGCCGCGCAGCAGCTCATACAGCTGAGCCTTCGCTTTCTCGCAGCCGCAGTCGCTCATCGCGTCGCCCCTTCTTCAGACTTCTTCGGTCTCCCGCGAGCGGGTCTCTTCCGCGCGGGCTTCGTCGGTTTCTTCGAAGCCTCGCGCGACGATTCAGATCCGTTGTCAATTCCAACGCCCTGCTCGCGCGCGTATTCCCCCAGGGTTTTGCGCAGGCGAGCGCGCCCGCGGTGCAGGCGGCTCATCACGGTGCCGATGGGCACGCCCGCGATGTCGGCGATCTCCTGGTAGCTGAAGCCCTCGACGTCTGCGAGGTAGACCGCGAGGCGGAAATCCTCCGGCAGCGCGTTGAGCGCCTCGCTGACCACGGAGTCGGGCGTGCGGTCTATCGCCTCGGCCTCCGCCGAGCGCGACGACATCGCGGTCGGCGACTCCGCCCCGCCCAGTTGCCAGTCCTCGAGGTCGTCGACGGCCCCCAGGTAGGGTTCACGCTGCCTCTTGCGATAGGTGTTGATGTAGCTGTTCGTCATGATGCGATACAGCCAGGCCTTCAGGTTGGTGCCCTCTTGGAATGACGCGAAGGCCGAGTAGGCCTTGAGAAAGGTCTCCTGCACCAGATCCTGCGCGTCTTGCGGGTTGCGCGTCATCTTCATCGCGGCACCGTAGAGCTGATCGAGCAGCGGCAGGGCCTCGGCCTTGAACCGGGCTTCATCTCGCCCCCGGGAGTCACTCACCCTCCGATCCTATCCCGCCAGGCCATCTCCGCCCCGCCCCGCCACCCGGCCCGGTAGACTCGATGGCGATGCTCATTGGAAAGATGAACCCCGGCAAAGACGGCGATGAGGCGCGCTCAGGAGACGCCCCCGATGAGGCTGCGAAGCCCTGGCAAGCGCCAGCCGCAGAAGCGGCGCTCGAGGCGCGAGTGAGCCTTCCGGGCTCCAAGTCGCTCACGGGCCGCGAACTGATCCTCGCCGCGCTCGCGAGCGGTCCCGGTGTGCTGCGCGCTCCCCTGCACTCGCGCGACTCCGCGCTCATGATCGACGCCCTGCGCGCGCTGGGCACCGATATCGAGGAGATCCCGAACGACGGCGCGTTCGGACCCGACCTGCGCGTCACCCCCGCCGAGGAGCTGACCGGCTCGACCAGCATCGCCTGCGGTCTCGCCGGCACCGTGATGCGCTTCGTGCCCCCGGTCGCGGCGCTCGCGCTCGGTCCCGTCGCCTTCGACGGCGATCCCTACGCGCGCAAGCGGCCCATGCGCCCCGTGCTCGACGCGCTGCGCGCCCTCGGTGCCGACATCGCCGACGAGGGCCGCGGCGCGCTTCCCTTCACCGTGCACGGCACAGGCTCCCTGCGGGGCGGTCGCGTCGAGCTCGACGCCTCGCTGTCGAGCCCGTTCGTGTCGGCGCTGCTGCTCTCGGGCGCGCGCTTCGACGAGGGCGTGCACGTGGTACACACGGGCGAGCGGCTGCCGAGCCTGCCGCACATCGAGATGACCTTGGAAACACTGCGCGCGCGCGGGGTCGAGGTCGATTCGCCCGCCCGCGGCGAGTGGGTGGTGAAGCCGGGGCCGATCCAGCCCCTCGAAGTGCGCATCGAGCCCGACCTCTCGAACGCCGCCCCCTTCTTGGCGGCGGCCCTCGCGACCGGCGGTTCGGTCACGGTGCCGCACTGGCCCGCAGACACCACGCAGGTCGGCGACCAACTGCGCACCCTGCTGCCCGAGTTCGGTGCGAGCGTCGAGCTCACGGATGACGGATCGCTCACCGTCATCGGCCGCGCAACTCCGCAGGGCGTCTCGCTCCACGACGTCGCGCTGGGCGACGCCGCGCTGCGTGAGGCCGAACTGCGCGGCACGGCGCTGCGCGGCGTGAAGCTGCACATCCCGGAGGCCGGCGAACTCGCCCCGACACTCGTCGGGCTGGCGGCGCTGGCGGCGCACGGATCGGACGGCACCGACGGCGAGGCGAGCGAGATCACCGGCATCGGTCACATCCGCCACCACGAGACCGACCGCATCGCGGCGCTCGTCGCCGAGATCAACGCCCTCGGCGGCCGAGCAGAGGAGCTCGAAGACGGCATCGCGATCCACCCCGCCGCACTGCACGGCGGTCTCTGGCACGCCTACGCAGATCACCGCATGGCCACCACCGGCGCGCTCATCGGCCTGCGCGTGCCCGGCGTCGAGGTCGACGACGTCGACTGCACCTCGAAGACGCTGCCGCAGTTCCCCGCGATGTGGGCGCACATGCTCGGGATCGAGGCAAGCGATTTCCCCGCGGAGAGCGGCACCGCGCCGACCGTCACCGCCTCCACCCCGCTCATCTTCGATTTCCCGAACTCCACCGACCTTCCTCCCATCTGGGCATGAGCTGGCTGAACCTCGACGAAGGGGACGACGAGCTCGACGGGCCCTACGGCGAGTACGCCGACCACGCGGTGCGGGCGCGCCCCAACCCGAAAGCCAACCGGCCGCGCACCAAGCGCCGCCCCGAGCACGCGGATGCCGTCGTGGGCACGGTCACGGCCGTGGATCGCGGTCGCTACACGTGCCTCATCGCAGCGGGCGCTGACGCCACCGACCCAGCAGAACGAGAGGTCACCGCGGCCCGCGCCCGCGAGCTGCGCCGCACTCCTATCGTCATCGGCGACCGGGTGCAGCTCGTCGGCGACACCTCGGGCGACGAGGGCTCGCTGTGCCGCATCGTGGGCCTCGAAGAGCGCCGCACGCTGCTGCGCCGCAGCGCAGACGACAGCGACACCGTCGAGCGGGTGATGGTGGCGAACGCCGATCAGATGCTCATCGTCGTCGCGGCGGCGAACCCCGAACCGCGGGTGCGGCTGGTGGATCGCTACCTGGTCGCGGCCTATGACGCCGGGATCCGCCCGCTCATCTGCGTCACCAAGGTCGACCTCGCAGACCCCGAACCGTTTCTCGAGCACTTCGCCGGGCTCGAAGTGCCGGTGTTCCGCGCCGCGCTCGGACCCGAGGAAGAGGACGACGTCGAGACCGACGACGAAACCGGGACGAAACCGGGCACCGCGGCAGGCACGGGGGCCGCGGCACGAGTGGAAACCCCGGCCGAGTCTGTCGACCGGGTGCTCCCCGCCCTGCGCGAGGCGCTCGCGGGCCGCACCACCGTGTTCGTCGGGCACTCCGGCGTCGGCAAGTCCACGCTCATCAACGCGCTCGTGCCCGAGGCGGAACGCGCCACCGGCCACGTCAACGAGGTGACCGGGCGCGGGCGGCACACATCGTCATCTTCGGTCGCCTACCGAGTCGAAACGCAAGGCAGCGCCATCGCTCCCAGCGGCTGGGTCATCGACACCCCCGGTATCCGGTCGTTCGGCCTGGGCCACGTCACGAGCGCGAGCGTGCTGCGCGGCTTCACCGAGCTGGCCGAACTCATCGAGCTGTGCCCTCGCGGCTGCACCCACCAAGACGACGCCCCCGACTGCGAACTCGACGCCGCGATCGCAGACGGACGCCTCGATGCCGCGGGCGCTGCGCGGGTCGAATCGCTGCGTCGCCTGCTCAAGTAGGCGGCTGCGCGATCGTTTACGAGCCGTCGCGCAGCTCGCCCAGAGTGCGAGACTCGAACGACACCTCGGAGAATCGCACCTCGCATCCCTCACCCGTCGGGCTCTGCGCCTCGAAGCCGATCACGGGCGTCACCCCCGCCACGTCGAGCGCGAACAGGCGGGCCAACTCCCACCGCCGGCCGTCGAGCGACGAGTGGAACGCCCACGCGCCGCTCAACCGGGCGATCCGCAACCACACGTGACCGCCCGCTATCACCTCGCCGTTGGCGTCGTCGGACACGCCGCGCGCGACCACAGACACGACCATCGGCCGGAGGTCGGGCGAGTACTCGAAGCAGAGCTTCGCCCAGTGCGTCTCGTCGAACTTCACCAGCAGCACGCCGGCGTCGAACGCAGAGGCGAAATCCACCTCTACCCTGGCGCTCAGCACGAAGTCGCCCTCCGGAGGCTCCCCCAGCAGGGTGACGGCGTCCATGCTGCCGGGCTGAGAGACGGTGGCGACGGGCTCAGCCCCGTCGAGAACCGCGCCGACGGGATTGATGAAGATGTCGGCGCGGGGTTTCGCGGTAGTGGCGACGCCGCGGTCAGCGACGCGCCACTCCCACGATTCCGACGGGGTGAGTTCGAACGGGATTCCGGAGACCTCAACCATGCGGGGCATATACCTGACGCTTACAGCGCGTCGATCACCGCGTTGAGCGTGGCCGACGGGCGCATCACCTGCGAGACGAGCTCGGGGTTCGGCTTGTAGTAGCCCTCGATCTCGACCGGCTTGCCCTGCACGGCGAGCAGCTCTGCGACGATCTGCTCCTCCTGCGACGTGAGCGCCTCGGCGACCGGAGCGAAGATCTCCGCCAGCTCGGCGTCTTCGGTCTGCTTCGCCAGCTCCTGGGCCCAGTACTGGGCGAGGTAGAAGTGGCTGCCGCGGTTGTCGGTGGTGCCGAGCTTGCGACCGGGCGAGCGGTCTTCTTCGAGGAAGGTGCCGGTGGCGCGGTCGAGCGTGTCGGCCAGCACCTGCGCCTTCGCGTTGCCGGTGAAGTTCGCGAGGTGCTCGAGCGAGGCCGCGAGCGCGAAGAACTCGCCGAGCGAGTCCCAGCGCAGGTAATCTTCTTCGACCAGCTGCTGCACGTGCTTCGGGGCAGATCCACCGGCACCGGTCTCAAAGAGACCGCCGCCCGCGAGCAGCGGAACGATCGAGAGCATCTTGGCGCTCGTGCCCACCTCGAGGATCGGGAACAGGTCGGTGTTGTAGTCGCGCAGCACGTTGCCGGTCACCGAGATGGTGTCTTCGCCGCGGCGGATGCGATCGAGCGAGTAGCGCGTCGCATCGGCTGGGGCGAGGATCTCGATCGTGAGGTCGTCGGTGTCGTAGTCGCCGAGGTACTCCCTGACCTTGGCGATGAGGTTCGCGTCGTGCGCGCGGTTCTCGTCGAGCCAGAACACGGCGGGGGCACCGGTCGCGCGAGCGCGGGTGACGGCGAGCTTCACCCAGTCGCGGATCGGGATGTCCTTGGTCTGCGTGGCGCGCCAGATGTCGCCGGTCTGCACCTCGTGCGAGAGCAGCACCTCACCCGCGCTGCTAACGACCTCCACGCGACCGGGAGCCGCGATCTCGAAGGTCTTGTCGTGGCTGCCGTACTCCTCGGCCGCCTGAGCCATGAGACCGACATTGGGCACGGTGCCGATGGTCGCGGGATCGAGCGGGCCGTTGGCGATGGAATCCTCGATGGTGGCCTCGTACACCCCTGCATAGGAGGAGTCGGGGATCACTGCCAGCGTGTCGGCCTCGCCACCATCGACGCCCCACAGCTTGCCGCCGTTGCGAATGAGCGCCGGCATCGAAGCATCGACGATCACGTCGGAGGGCACGTGTAGGTTGGTGATGCCCCGATCGCTGTTGACGTAGGAGAGCCTGGGGCCGTTTGCGATGGCGGCCGCGAAATCTGCAGCGATCTCGTCGCCGCCCTCGACCGCGCCGAGACCGGCGAGGATCGCGCCGAGACCGTTGTTCTCGTTCAGACCGGCGGCCTCGAGTGCGGCACCGTGCTTGTCGAAGACCTCCTTGAAGTAGGCCTTGACCGCGTGGCCGAAGAGGATGGGATCGCTCACCTTCATCATCGTCGCCTTGAGGTGCAGCGAGTAGAGCACGTCATCGGCCTTCGCCTGCTCGAGCGTCTCGGCGTAGAAGGCATCGAGCGCCGCGGCCGACATGAACGTCGCATCGACGACCTCGCCCTCGAGCACGGGGAGGGTCTCCTTCAGCACGGTCTCGGAGCCGTCTTCGCCGATGAAGCGGATCGAGAGCGTATCTGCGGCGGGAATGACGACCGACTTCTCGTTCGAATAGAAGTCGTCGTGGCCCATCGTGGCCACGCGAGTCTTCGATCCCTCGCCGAAGGGCTTGTTGACGTGCGGGTGCTTCTTCGCGTAGCCCTTGACCGCGAGGGGGGCACGACGGTCGCTGTTGCCCTGGCGCAGCACCGGGTTCACCGCTGAACCCTTGATGCGGTCGTAGCGGGCCTGAATGTCGCGCTCGTCGTCGCTCTGGGGGTCGTCCGGGTAGTCGGGCACGTCGAAGCCCTTCTGCTGCAACTCGGCGATCGCTGCCTTGAGCTGCGGGATCGACGCCGACACGTTGGGGAGCTTGATGATGTTCGACTCGGGGGCCTTGGCGAGTTCGCCGAGCTCTGCGAGGGCGTCGCCGACCTGCTGCTCAGGAGTCAGGCGCTCGGGGAAGGTGGCGAGAATGCGCCCGGACAGCGAGATGTCGCGGGTCTCGAAGGCTACGTCGGCGGCGCTGGTGAACGCCTGAACGATGGGAAGCAGCGAGGCAGTCGCAAGGGCGGGGGCCTCGTCAGTGTGCGTGTAAATGATGGTGGAGTCAGTCACGTCTCGTAGTTCTCCCGTTCAAAAGTTCGGCGTTTTCCACTGCTCAGTTTAGCCCAATCCAACGAACTATCTCGATATCGAGAGAAATTGATCCGGCCTGGAAACGGCGAATAGAGCACCGCGACGTCGGCTGCCAGCTTGGCGCACACCGCTCTCGATAGGCTGAGGCGCATGACGGAACGCGTGATCCTCGAGCCGGGCCGGCCCGCCCCAGACTTCTCACTCCCCGACCAGACCGGAAAGGCCCGGTCACTCGGCGACTACCGCGGCAAGCGGGTCGTGCTCTTCGCCTATCCGGCGGCGATGACTCCGGCCTGCACCAAGGAGGCCTGCGAGTTCCGCGACTCCGTCGCTCCGCTCGAAGCGGCCGGCTATCAGCTTCTCGGAATCTCTCCCGACACGATCGAGAAGCTCGCGAAATTCGCCGAGCGCGACGAACTCGACTACCCGCTGCTCAGCGACCCCGACCACGAGACGCTCGCCGCGTACGGAGCCTACGGCGAGAAGCAGAACTACGGGCGCACCTACGTCGGAGTGATCCGTTCGACCTTCGTCATCGACGAGGAGGGACGGATCGCCAACGCCCTCTACAACGTGAAAGCCACGGGCCACGTCGCCAGGGTGAGAAGACTGCTCGGAGTCTAGGGCCCTTACATCCCGGGCTGCGCTTCCGGGCGAGCCAGAATAGCCGCGACGAAGCCGAGCAGAGCGAGCACCACGATCCCGAATCCCAGCCACCAGGGACCGATGCCGATCTGCAGGCAGCCGGTGCCCGCCGCGAACAGCAGCACGTGAATGGTGAGCGAGGATCCGCGCACCCAGCTCACCCGCGCTTTCAGAGCGCCCACCAGGGTTACCACGGTCCACAGCAGCGACAGGGCCGCCATCACCACGATGCTCAGGTTCTGCAGCGGTGCCGCCGGTTCGCTTATCGCGCTGATCACCGTCACCACCAGCGCCCAGGCCAGCAGCACGCTCTCGATCGTGAGCAGCACCCGCAGCGCAGCCCAGCCGACCCGAGAGCGCGAGTGCTCATAAGATGACGAGGCCATGACAGTTCTCTTTCCATTCAATTGCAAAATAGCTATTGATTTGCTTCTACATCCGTGAAATTATATATTCCATCGAGTTTCGCGCACGCTGACGTGAGCGCTCTCAGCCACGGTACAGATAGTTGGTTACGGCGCGAGATCTAGACTACTCAGTCTCCAGTGTATTTTGCGTGCGTGCGTTCACAGATGGAGGACAAATATGGATTGGCGCGAACAGGCGGCTTGCCTCACGGTAGACCCCGAGCTCTTCTTCCCGGTCGGAAACACCGGCCCGGCCGTGGAGCAGATCGAGCGTGCGAAGTCGGTCTGCGCTCGCTGCACCGTGACCGAGATGTGCCTGCAGTACGCCATGGACACCGGCCAGGATTCTGGCGTGTGGGGCGGCCTCAGCGAAGACGAGCGTCGCGCGCTCAAGCGCCGCGCTGCCCGCGCGCGCCGCGCCTCCTGAGCATCACGGAGCACTGAGCCCCGGGTCGGTTTCCGACCCGGGGCTCAGTCTTTTCCGTCATCCTGCCCGCAGCGAGCGCAGCGAACGGAGTCCTTCCCGTCATCCTGCGTGGAGCAAGCGCAGCGAGCGGAGTCGCAGGATCTCAGCTGTGTTCGAGTTCGTGAGATCCTGCGATTCGCTGCGCGAACGCAGGATGACGAAGATTCGCTGCGCGAACGCAGGATGACGAAGGTACTCAGTCGGTGCCGGCGTCGAAGGCCGCCGAGAGGCCGAGTTCGTCGGCGTCTTCGTCGATCCCGCCGACGGCGTTGGCGATCTCGGCGGCTCCGCCCTGCTCGAGCTTGCCGACGAGCTCCGCCGTCGCGCCGCCGACCAGGCCGAGCTGCGCGTACTGCTCAAGACGCTGACGCGAGTCGGCGATGTCGAGGTTGCGCATGGTGAGCTGGCCGATGCGATCTTCGGGGCCGAACGCGGCACCCACCGTGCGCTCCATCGACAGCTTCTCGGGGTGGTAGCTCAGGTTCGGGCCCTCGGTGTTCAGAATCGTGTAGTCGTCACCGCGGCGCAGGCGCAGGGTGACCTCGCCCGTGACGGCCGAGCCGACCCAGCGCTGCAGCGCCTCGCGCAGCATCAGCGACTCGGGATCGAGCCAACGGCCCTCGTACATGAGACGGCCGAGCTTGCGGCCGTCGACGTGGTAGGAGGCGAGGGTGTTCTCGTTGTGGATCGCGTTCACCAGGCGCTCGTAGGTGATGTGCAGCAGCGCCATACCCGGTGCCTCGTAGATGCCGCGCGACTTCGCCTCGATGATGCGGTTCTCGATCTGGTCGGAGACGCCGAGACCGTGACGACCGCCGATGGCGTTCGCCTCGAGCACGAGAGCCACCGGATCGTCGAAGACGACACCGTTGATCGCGACAGGGCGGCCGGCCTCGAACCGCACCGACACCTCCTCGGTCTCGACCTCGACGTCGTCTCGCCAGGCCGCGACGCCCATGATCGGCTGCACGATGTCGAGGCCCGCGTCGAGAAACTCGAGCTTCTTCGCCTCGTGCGTCGCGCCCCAGATGTTCGCGTCGGTCGAGTAGGCCTTCTCGGTCGACTCGCGATAGGGGTAGCCGTGCGCGACGAGCCACGCGCTCATCTCGTGACGGCCGCCGAGCTCCTCGACGACGCGGCTGTCGAGCCCCGGCTTGTAGATGCGCAGGGCCGGGTTGGCCATGAGACCGTAGCGGTAGAAGCGCTCGATGTCGTTGCCCTTGTAGGTGGAGCCGTCGCCCCAGATGTCGACGCCGTCTTCTTTCATCGCGCGCACGAGCAGCGTGCCCGTTACCGCACGACCGAGCGGGGTGGTGTTGAAGTAGGTCTTGCCCCCGGAGCGCACGTTGAAGGCACCGGTCTGCAGCGCGACGAAGCCCTCTTCGACGAGCGGACGCTTCGCGTCGACGTGGCGCGCGATCTCGGCCCCGTACTCCTTGGCGCGCCCCGCGACGCCGTCGATGTCGGGCTCATCGTACTGGCCGATGTCAGCGGTGTAGGTGCAGGGAATCGCACCGTTTTCGCGCATCCACGCAACCGCGCAAGAGGTATCGAGACCGCCGGAGAACGCAATGCCGACGCGCTCGCCGACGGGGAGGGAAGAAAGCACCTTAGACATAGCTTCTATCCTAGGGCCGACTCGCTGCGCTCTTCTGCCACCGAACCGAGTTAGGGTGCGCGTAGAAATAACTGCTGCGAGTGAGGTTTCTGAGCGGGATGCATGATAAAGCTGGGGGTCGTCGGCGTAGTGGTGCTACGTCGACGAACCCCAGCTGCAATCATGCGCCCGATCAGGAAGCGACACGCAACAGTTATTTCTACGCGCGCACTTATTCTCGGGCGGTGTCGGCATCGGCATCCGCTGGGAGGGAGTCCTCGTCGGCGGGTGCCTCGGGAGACTCGGGATCGGGAGACGGCTCGGCAGACGGCATCTCCGGTTCGAGCGCGGGATCGGGCTCGAACGCCTGCTCCTGCTCCTGCGCGCCCGGTACCTCAGGCCCCTCGCTCGGACGCTCCATCGTCGCCGCGACAGAGGCCGCCGACTGCACCGGGGCCTTCTCCTTGAGCTGGCTCCAGCTCAGCGTCACCGAGGTATTGCCCAGCGCCCCGCCATACAGTTCGTAGCGGCTGAACCGGAATGTAATGCCCTTCTTGCTGACCGTGAACTTGCTCAGCGACCTGATGTTCTTACCCGACTGAAGAATCACACCGGGCTTCTTGTTCGCCTTCTCGTACACCCTGTCTTTGAGCGTGGAAACCGGCAGCTTCGTGAACGTCGACAGCTTTGCGCGCTTGCCGGTGCGCGTATCGATCACAACCGTGTGGGTGTGGTCGGTTGGAGGTGCCGCGTAGCCGTTGCCTCCGCCCCAACTGATAAACAGAAGCGCTGCGCTCGCGTAGTGCTTGTAAGTCGAAACCTTGGATCGCATCCGAAGAAGACCGGGACCGTCGAAATGTTCCCTTGGAAAATCCGGGTTCTCGTAGTAGCCGCGACGCGACTCCGTCACGATCCGCCGTTCCGTCCGCAGCGCCTTCTGAACCTTTGCGTTAAAAGCCTTCTTGACTTTCTTCTTCACTCCCTTCAGCACCGGGAGATTGTAGGAGTATTTGATCGTCTTCGCAGGGTTGCCCTTGTTCCAGGTTCCCCGCTTGATCTTGCTCACCCTGATGCGAGGTCCATCCGCTTTGGCCGTGGCGAAGGAGGTCGGAGCCGCGCCGACGGAGGGATTTCCGGGAACCGAGCTAGACACGACTCCGGGTGCAGCAACTGCACTCGCAGTGCCTACTGCGAGTGAGCCGAGTCCGAGTGACAGCGCCACTCCTGCTGCAAGCAACGAACTTGACGTCTTCATCTTCAGATCAACTCCAGTTCGGTTACCGCTGCGCGCTCGGCTTCCAGCTCGGCGGCGGAGGCGTCGATTCGAGCACGCGAGAAATCATCGAGCGAAAGACCCTCTACGACCTCCCAGTCTCCGCCAGACGATCGCACCGGGAACGACGAGATCAGCCCCTCGGGCACGCCGTACTCGCCGTGAGAGACGACGGCGGCGCTCGTGCGCCGCGCGCTGCCATCGGCGGCGACCCCTGTGCCGAGCACCCAGTCGCGCACGTGCTCGATCGCGGCGTTTGCGGCCGAGGCGACAGACGATCCACCGCGCGCCCGGATGACCTCGGCACCGCGCTTCGCGACCCGCTCGATATAGGTGCTGCGCGCCCACTCGGGATCGACGACCGTCAACGCGGGGCGGCCTCCGATCGTCGCGTGGCTGAGGTCGGGGTACTGGGTCGGCGAGTGGTTGCCCCAGACCGCGATGCCGTCGACCTCGCCGACCGTCACTCCGGCTTCCTCCGCCAGCAGTCCGACTGCGCGATTGTGATCGAGTCGTGTCAGTGCGGTGAAGCGCTCGGCCGGCACGTCCGGCGCGTGC
This sequence comes from Leucobacter sp., assembly GCA_047973175.1. Taxonomy (GTDB): domain Bacteria; phylum Actinomycetota; class Actinomycetes; order Actinomycetales; family Microbacteriaceae; genus Leucobacter. Next base: position 23,678 of record JBKEBN010000095.1, on the reverse strand, counting down.
TGCTGAGCGATCAGCGCGTTCGTGTTGGCCGGGTTGCCGACCACGATCACGCGCACGTCGTCGGCCGCGTGGGCACCGATCGCGCGCCCCTGGGGGCCGAAGATGGTGCCGTTCGCGGAGAGCAGGTGGCTCCGTTCCATGCCCGCCGTGCGCGGTTGCGAACCGATGAGCATCGCGACGTTCGCGCCGTCGAAGGCCACGTCGGGATCGTCGGTCACCTCGATGCCCGCGAGCAGCGGGAACGCGCAGTCCGTCAGCTCGAGCGCAGCTCCCTCAGCTCCGCGCATACCGTAGGGAATCTCGAGCATGCGCAGCTTGACGGGCTGATCGGCACCGAGCATGTCGCCCGCTGCGATCCGGAACAGCGCGGCATAGCCGATCTGGCCGCCTGCGCCCGTCAGTGCGACTGTGATGGGGGTCTTCGACACGTCGGTGCTCCTTCGTCTAGCGATCGTTGAACGTGCGGGGATCAGGCCCGAAGTTGCGCTGCTCGTCCAGTGCGTCGATCGCCACCAGTTCGCCGGGCGTCAGCTCGAAATCGAAGATGTCGGCGTTCTCCACGAGCCGCTCGCGCCGCGAGGTCTTCGGAAAAACGATGCGCCCCTGCTGCACGTGCCAGCGCAGCACGATCTGCGCCGGCGACTTGCCGTGAGCCACGGCCGCCGCCACGATCTCGGGTCGCTCCAGCAGGTCGCTCTTGCCCTGCGACAGCGGCCCCCAGGCCTCGACGGCGATGCCCTGTTCGCGGCAGAACTCGACGAGCGAACGGCGCTGGTGCAGCGGGTGCAACTCGATCTGGTTCACCGCGGGCACGACCCCGGTCTCGCCGATCAGCGGTTCGAGGTGCTCGATCTCGAAGTTCGAGACGCCGATCGAGGTCGCTCGCCCCGACTCTCTGATCTCGATGAGGGATCGCCACACGTCGAGCGCCTCGCCTCGCTCGGGCTGGGGCCAGTGAATGAGGTAGAGGTCGACCCTGTCGAGCCCGAGCCGGTCGAGACTCTCTTCGAAGGCCGCGATGGGTCGCGGCTGGTCGGTGTTCCACAGTTTCGTCGTGACGAAGATCTCATCGCGCGGAATGCCGCTCGACGCGATCGCCTCACCGACTTCGACCTCGTTGCCGTACAGCGAGGCGGTGTCGATGTGACGGTACCCGGCCTCGAACGCCTCGCCCACCACGCGGCGGGTATCTCCCGCGTCGAGCTTGTAGACGCCGAGACCGAGCTGCGGGATCGCGCGCCCGTCGTTCAGAGTGATGTTCGGTATTTTCAGCATCGTCACCTCGGGTGGTCTCGGATGGTTCTGTCGGTTACTTCAGGTAGAAGCTGTAGGGCTCGGGGCCGAAGTTCTGCTGCTCGTCGAGCGCGTCGATCGCCGCCATCTCGTCGGCCGACAGCTCGAAGTCGAACAGCTGCGCATTCTCGACCATGCGCTCGCGGCGCACCGTCTTGGGAAACACGACGGTGTCGCGCTGAATGTGCCAGCGGAGCACCACCTGCGCCGGAGACTTGCCGTGCGCCGCAGCCGCCTCGACGATGGCCTCTCGCGTCAGCAGCCCGCCCTGGCCCTGAGCAAGCGGCCCCCACGCCTCGACCGTGATGCCGTGTCGCAGGCAGAACTCGCGCAGCTCGCGACGCTGGTGCAGCGGGTGCATTTCGATCTGGTTGGCGGCGGGCACCACCCCGGTCTCGTCGAGCAGCCACTGCAGGTGCTCGATCTCGAAGTTCGAGACGCCCACGGCCCGCGCGCGGCCGCTCTCGGCGATGTCGAGCATGCCGCGCCAGGCGGTCAGCGCGGTGCCCTCCTTCGGCAGCGGCCAGTGAATCAGGTAGAGGTCGACGAAATCGAGGCCGAGCTGGTCGAGACTGCGCTGGAACGCGCCGGCCGAGTCTTCGTGATCGGTGTTCCACAGCTTCGTGGTGACGAACAGCTCATCACGCGCAACGCCGCTCTTCGCGATCGCGGCTCCCACCTCCGCCTCGTTGAAGTAGGCCGCGGCGGTGTCGATGTGACGGTACCCCACCTCGAGCGCGTCTGAGACATTGCGCTCGGTTTCGCCGGGCTCGACGAGAAACACGCCGAGGCCGAGCTGCGGAATCTCGACTCCGTTGTTGAGGGTGATGTTCGGGATCGGCAGAGCGGTCATGGTTCCCTTCCAGTCGCGGCCCGTATCGGCCTCGCCCAGTCTACGCCCAGGCACTGACATCGTCCGCAGATCCTCCGCAGACCGCTTTTCCGGCGGGCTGCGATTAAACGCGAGCTGCGATTCAGCGATCGCGCGGGCGGCGGAATACGCGCCTGCGGGATAATAGGGGGATCATGCCGCAGCCCGCCCCGCACATCGAATTTCCCGAGGATCTGCCCGTTTCGCGGATGCGCGACGAGATCGCCGACGCGATCCGCGACCACCAGGTCGTGATCGTCGCGGGCGAGACCGGCTCGGGCAAGACCACGCAGCTGCCGAAGATCGCGCTGGCCCTCGGCCGCGAGCGCATCGCCCACACGCAACCGCGCCGCCTCGCCGCCCGCACCATCGCCGAGCGCATCGCTGAAGAGTTGGGCAGCGAGCTGGGCGGGCTGGTCGGGTACCAGGTGCGCTTCACCGATCGGGTGTCGAAAGACACCAAGATCCGTCTCATGACCGACGGCATCCTGCTGAACGCGATCCACCGCGACCGCGACCTCACGGCCTACGACACGATCATCATCGACGAGGCCCACGAGCGCTCGCTCAACATCGACTTCCTGCTCGGATACCTGAAGACGCTCCTCCCTCGCCGCCCCGATCTCAAGGTCATCATCACGAGTGCGACGATCGATCCCGAGTCGTTCGCACAGCACTTCGCTCTCCCCGATCCCGCCGATCCGAAGAAGAGGCGGCCCGCCCCGATCATCGAGGTGTCGGGCCGCACCTACCCGGTCGAACTGCGCTACCGACCGCTGGTCGAAGAGGTGCCCGTGGGTCATCCTGCGCGACCAGAGGGAGCCTCAGGATCTCGTTCGAACACGGATGAGGTTCTGCGATCCGCTTCGCGGCCGCAGAGTGACGGAAAGAACCTCCGCCGCGTCGAGCGCGACCTGTTCGACGCCATCGGCGATGCGGTCGACGAGTTGGGCCGCGAGGCACCCGGCGACGTGCTCGTGTTTCTGAGTGGCGAGGCCGAGATTCGCGACGCGGCCGATGCACTGAACGGCCGCTTCGGCGCGAACCGCGCGAAGCCGATCGAGGTACTGCCGCTCTACGGCCGCCTCAGCGCCGCAGAACAGCACCGCGTCTTCGAGCCACGATCCGGAGCGAATGCCGGTGCCCGACGCATCGTGCTCGCCACCAACGTCGCGGAGACCTCGCTCACGGTGCCCGGCATCCGCTACGTGATCGACGCGGGTACGGCCCGCATCTCCCGCTATTCGGCGCGCAGCAAGGTGCAGCACCTGCCCATCGAGGCGATCTCGCAGGCGAGTGCGAACCAGCGCTCGGGCCGCTCAGGCCGCACGAGCCCCGGCATCGCGATCCGTCTCTACTCCGAAGAGGATTTCGAGAGCCGCCCCGAGTTCACCGAGCCGGAGATTCGGCGCACGGGGCTCGCGAGCGTCATTCTGCAGATGCTCGCGCTCGGCCTCGGCGATATCACGGGTTTCCCGTTCCTCACTCCCCCCGACCAGCGCGGCATCGCCGACGGTCTCGGCCTGCTCACCGAGTTGGGGGCGGTGGAGCAGGTCAGTCGTCATTCTGCGCGGAGCACGAAATCGGGAGCCGCAGAATCCGCGCGTCGGGATCCTGCGACTTCGCGCAGGATGACGGGAAACGCACCCGGCAGGACGACGGGAAGCACCCACCGCATCACGAAGATCGGCCGCGAACTCGCCCGCCTCCCCATCGAACCGCGCTTCGCGCGCATGGTGGTCGAGGCGCGCAGGCACGAGGTGGTGCCGGAAGTGCTCGCGATCGTCGCCGGGCTCACGATCCAAGACGTGCGTGAGCGCCCCGCCGAGAAGCGCGCGCAGGCCGACCAAATGCACGCGCGCTTCGCAGACCCCCAGGGCGACCTGATGACCCTGCTCAACCTGTGGAACTACCTGCAGGAGCAGCAGCGCGAACTCTCCTCGAGCGCCTTCCGTCGCCTGTGCAGGGGCGAGTACCTGAACTTCTTGCGCGTGCGGGAGTGGATGGATCTCTACCGCCAGCTCGCCCGCATCGCCGGCGTACGCCGTGTGGATTCTGCGACTGCGCGCAGAATGACGGAGAACGCGCCGCACCGCACCGCGCAAGGCGAAACCCCAACACGTCATCCTGCGCGCAGCGAAACCCCAACACGTCATCCTGCGCAAGGTGAAACCCCAACCCGTCATCCTGCGCGCAGCGGAGCGGAGTCGCAGGATCCACCCCGCAACCCCGCCAGCGCAGACCGCTCATCTGGCGAGAGCGCCGCGTCGAGCGATGCGATCCACCGCTCGGTGCTCGCCGGCCTGCTGTCGCACCTGGGCGTGCGCGACGACCGGCAGGATCGCACCGCGCCGGGGCGCGGGCGCGGGAGTGCCCCCGGCGCGGCCGGTGCCCAGAAGCGCCGTCCCGCCCAGGAGTACCTGGGTTCGCGCGGCACCCGCTTCGTGCTGTACCCCGGGTCGGTGCTCGCGAAGAAACCGCCCGAGGTGGTGATGAGCGTCGAGCTCGTCGAGACCTCGCGCCTCTTCGCCCGCTCGAACGCGACCGTCGATCCCGCGTGGGCCGAGGAGCTCGCGGGCCCGCTCGCGAAGCGGCAGATCAGTGAGCCGCGCTGGGAGAAGAGGCAGGGCGCGGCGGTCGCCTACGAGCGGGTGACCCTCTACGGTGTGCCGATAGTGGATCGCCGCCGCGTGCAGCTGGCGCGCTTCGATCGGGATCACGCGCGCGAACTGTTCATCAGACACGCCCTCGTCGAGGGCGACTGGGAGGTGCCGACGGGCGGGGCGGCGTTCGCCTTCGACCGCGCCAACCGGCAGCTGCGACGCGAACTCGAGCAGCTGGAGGAGCGCAGCCGCCGCCGTGACATCGTCGGCGATGACGAGGCGGTGTTCGAGTTCTACGACGAGCGCATCCCCGGGCACGTGACGAGCGTGCGCGACTTCGAGGGGTGGTGGAAGGAGGCGCAGCGCAAGCAGCCGAGGCTGCTCACGATGCGGCGCGAGGATCTGCTCGAAGACGAGGCCGAGGCGGTCGACGAGGCCGAGTTTCCGCGCCAGTGGCGGCACGGCGACCAGACGCTGAGGCTCAAGTACCGCTTCGATCCCACGGCCGACGACGACGGCGTCACCGTCAACGTGCCGCTCCCCCTGCTGCCGCGCCTCGACGGGTCGGACTTCGAAAAGCTCGTGCCCGGCCTGCGCCAGGAGCTCGTGACGGCGCTCATCAAGACGCTGCCGAAGGCGATTCGCAAGCACGTCGTGCCCGCCGCCGACTGGGCGCGCACGCTGCTCGAAGCGGTTGAGTCGCGACTCGACGACGCCGCGCCCGCTGACGGCGCTTCGCCGGCGCTCACGCAGCTCCTCGCCGACGAGATCCGCCGCCGCACGAGCATGAGGGTCTCCCCCGAAGACTTCGACCCGTCGCGGCTGCCCGCGCACCTGACCCCCACCTTCCGCGTGGTCGACGCCCGCGGGCGCACCGTCGGCAGCGGCAAGAATCTGGGCGAGCTGCAGACCGCGCATCGGGACCGCGCGACGCACGGCGTCGCGAAGGTCGCGGCCGCCGCGCTGCCGAAGAGCGGCCTGGAGCAGAAGGGCGCGACGGGCTGGACCTTCGGCGATCTGCCGCGGCACGTCGACACCGCGTACGCGAAGGGCCGCGGCGGCGCGGGGGCCGGCGTGGTGCGCGCGTACCCGGCGATCGTCGACCGTCGCACGAGCGTCGACCTCGTGCTCGTCGCCGACGAGGCCGAGCAGCCGCGGCTGACCCGCCGGGGCATCCGCCGCCTCGTGGCACTGAGCTCTCCCTCCCCCGCGAGCTACGTGCGCGAGCACCTCAGCAACCAGGAGAAGCTGCTGCTCGGTGCCGGCCCCTATCGCACGCTCGACGCCGCCATCGCCGACGTGTCGCTCGCGGTCGCAGACCGCGCGATCCGCCGCCACGCGCCCGACGGGCTCATCTGGTCGCAGGCCGCCTTCGAGGCCGTCGCGAACGACTACGCGCGATCCCTCATCGACGACATCTACGGCGCGATATCGCTCACCGCACGCGTGCTCGACGGCGCGCGGCTCGCCCGCAAGGCGATCGACGGCGCGAAGTCGATACAGGTGCTGGGGCAGGTGGCCGACGCCGCGAAGCAGGTCGACGGGCTGGTCTGGGCCGGTTCCGGCGGTGCTGGATCGCGCGCCGCCGCACCGGGATCGGCGGGCGGCGCGGGCACGCCGAGCGCCGAGGGCTTCGTCTCGCGCACGGGCCTCGCGCAGCTGGAGCGTCTGCCCGTCTACCTCGAAGCGGTGCAGCTGCGCATGCGGGGGCTCACCGAGAATCCCGGTCGTGACCGGAGCCGGCAGAACGAGGTGGATCGCGCGCTCAAACTCTTCGCGCAGGCGGGCGGCGCGATCCCGCTGCCCCCGGATGCCGCGGAGCACCTCGTGCGCGCCCGCTGGCTCATCGAGGAACTGCGCGTCAGCCTCTTCGCGCAGCAGCTGCGCACGGCCGAGCCGGTGTCGCTGCAGCGCATCCAGAAGACGCTGCGGGAGACTTGAACTTAGTGCTCGCGCGGGTGGGGGCTGCGGTACGAGAATGGGCTGAACGGAGCCTGCTGGCGCGGACGCAGCCAGATTTTCGTTCACCGCACCGCAGCCGCAGCCCCCACCCGCGCGATCACTTTACCTGCAGAACTACTTCTGCCGACTCTCAAGCTCTTTAATCAGCAGCTCGAATCCGCCACCGCCAGCATCACTCGCCGGCCACTCTCCACCGGTGACATCGGACTGCTCGGCGGAGGCGCTCTCGAACCCGCCGTCTTCGGTCTCGAAGAGTAGGCCCTGCGGATGGGCGATGAGCAAGGGTGAACCAGAAGCTTTGGGGTTCCACTCCTGCACTAGTCGACCAGTGTACTCGGTGTTCTCAGGGTCTTCGAACGATATCTCTTCGGCGAGTACGATTCCCTTGCTTCCGACCGGGATCGCTTCCGTGAGTTCTTCGAGGCTCAGCGCCGTGTATTCGGCCTCCGGGTCTCTCAGCGGGATCGGTTCTCCGTCCTCGTCAGCGAGCATAGTGCCTCGGAGCACTGCAACGTAGAAACGATCATGAGTCTTGCCGTCTGGCGCAATGAACACCTGTTCGGGCTCCATCTCGAGCACACCATAGTAGGTGCCATCCCCTTGATCATAGACAACGGGGCCATCGTGCCAAGCTGCGACTCGTCCGGTTATTACGTATGGCGACACCTCAGCGACTTCGCCCACGGATTGCAGCACATCATAGTCGTAGGTGACGCCATTCCTGACTGCTTCGCCGTCGATGTCAGCGCCGTTCTGATTCGGGTGACCAGCAGTTGTTACAGGTGGCAGAACCTCACCGCTGTCTGAGCATGCGACCAAAGTCACCGCCGCGAGTATGCCTACGCTGAGGGCACCGATGACGCTGTAGTTCGTTCGTTTCATGACATGCTCCGTTCACGAGAACCATGGGTTGATATGCACCGTCTTGTGATGCGTGCCGTACTTCGTGTGCCAGGACTTATTCGGGTTCGGAACCTTGCCGCTCCTCAAACAACTGTGCGAGGTGTCGCCTCCGGGCTTTGAACTTCCCGAGTAATGAGAGACACCCAAGGTATGGCCGAGTTCATGACAGGAAGTCTTCCGCTCTTGCGACGAAGGGTGAGGCGAGGCATTGATCGCCTTCTTATACAGCAGCACTTTATACTGATCGCATCTACCGTTCGAGCGCCGAATCATACACTGGGCTGACCCGTATGCCGCCGTGGATGAACTCTCCCAAGCCCACTTGACGTCAGTGGTCGAACTGCAAGACGCTTGATAGGCAACGTCAACGACGGTCTGGTTTGCTGCCCCCGAAGCAGCATTATTCGCAAGCGTGTAGAGCCACTTTGAGGGATCCGGGCCACACCAGGTATGCATTCCCGTATCCGGCGGGCCAATACTCGAAGGAGGATCCGCATGCGCACCCGAGACCACAGACAGAGACGCCACTCCGAACAACGCAGCAATGAGAAAAATGATGATCTTACGCATAGCTACAACATTATTTACAAGTTGGATATAAGCACACTATGAATCATTCAAATCGAATAGGTCAAATAGTTAGATATAGACCATAGAGAATGTGACTGATATCAGTACTGAGGAAAATATTTCAAATATTGCCTCAATACAGACTATTACCTTTTAGTGCAAAATAAAATCATTATCATAATAATTGCATAAAAACTCGTATAGCGCAGTCGAGCGGAGCGCGCTTGCTCCAAGCGACAGCGACCGCAGCCTCCGCGGCTCGGCTTCTACTGCGTCGAGGCGGTGAGCACGCGGCGGGCCTCGTGCACGAGTTCGGGCTCGGTGATGAGGTCGTAGCGGCTGGCGACCATCTGCATCACCGAGGAGAAGTCTCGCCGGTTGCGGTTCATCGCGTAGGAGAGCACGCCGAAGAGCATGCCGAAGCCCGCGCCGATCGCGACGGCTGCCGCGAACACGCCGAGAATCGCGGCGTTGTCGGGTTGGAAGATGAACAGCAGAAGACCGAGAAACAGGCCGAGGTACGCGCCCGAGAGCGCACCCATCAGGGCGACGCGCCCGTAGCTCAGACGCCCCGTGACCCGCTCGACGCTGCGCACGTCGTTGCCGACGATGCTGATCTGCCGCACCGGAAAGCTCGCTCGCGCGAGCACGTCGACCGCGTGCTTGGCGTCTTCGTAGCGATCGTACGTCGACACGATGTCGCCCTTGGGAATCTCGGGAGTCAGGGGAACTCGCGACGAAGACATGGGGCCGGGGCTGCTCATAGCTCCCATTCTCCCACTGTTCCCGTTCGCACTCGCTGAAGACGCCGATCCTGCCCGGTGGGTGTGAATACCCTCGCGCGGGCACTAGCGTAGTGGTGTGAGCAGTTCGAGGGTCTTCGTGGGGCGCCTCGCCGGGCGCGGTGTCTTCGATCCGGTAGGCGACAGGATCGGCAAGGTGCGCGATGTTCTGATCGTGTTCCGGGCTACCGGCACGCCCCGCGTCGTGGGCCTGATCGTCGAGATCCCGGGTAAACGTCGCGTGTTTCTGCCGATCGGCCGAGTGACCTCGATCGCTTCGGGCCAGGTCATCATGACCGGAGTCATCAACGTGCGCCGTTTCGAGCAGCGCAGCAGCGAGACCCGCATGATCGCCGAGCTGATCGGCCGGGAGGTGCAGGTGCTTCCCGAGCGTCCGGGCGGCCCCTCTCCGACGGCGACCATCGAAGACGCGGCGATCGAGCGCACCCGCACCGGCGAGTGGGTGGTGTCGGAGGTCTTCGTGCGGCTGCCGCGGCCCGCGGCCCCCTTCGCGCGCGGCGAGTCGCGCATCGTGCGGTGGTCTGAGGTGCGGCTGCCGGTGTCGAGCAGCGGCACGCACTCGGCCGAGCTGCTGATTCAGACGATGGTCGATCTGAAACCCGCCGACCTCGCGGAGGCTCTGCTCGAACTCCCCCAGCCCCGCATGCTGGAGGTGATCGACGAGCTCGCGGACGACCGCGTCGCCGACGCGCTCGAGGAGATGGGCGAGCAGGATCAGCTCGCGCTGCTCGCGCAGATTCCGCTAGATCGCGCGGCTGCCGTGCTCGACCGAATGGAGTCGGACGACGCCGCCGACCTCATCGCCGTGCTGCCCGCCGCACGCGCTCAGGAACTGCTCGAACTCATGGAGCCCGAGGAGGCCGAGGAGGTGCGCCGCCTGCTCGTCTACGAGCGCGACACGGCCGGCGGCCTCATGAACCCGTCGCCGATCGTGCTCTCTGCCGAGTCGAGCGTCGCCGAGGGGCTCGCGCTGATCCGGCGAGCCGAGGTGCCCCCGGCGATGGCCTCCGCCGTGTACGTCACGCATCCGCCCTACGAGACCCCCACGGGTGAATATCTGGGCATGGTGCACTTCCAGCGCATGCTGCGCTATCCCCCGCACGAGCGGCTCTCCGCGCTGCTCGACACCGAACTCGAGGCCGTGCGGGTTGACGCGAGTGCGGCCGAGGTCGCGCGCCGTCTCGCGAGCTACGACATGGTCGCGCTGCCGGTCGTCGACACCAAGGCGCAGCTCGTGGGCGTGGTCACCATCGACGACGTGCTCGACCACCTGCTGCCAGACGACTGGCGTCACGCGGATGACGAGCCGGAGCACTCAGGCCCCGCCCAGGAGTCTTCGGAGGTCGGGCGATGAGCTTCTTCGACCGTTTCAAGCGCGATCCCGGTCTCGAAGCCCCCCGCGCGGCGAGCAGCCGCAGTGCGCGCTCGGCGAGGTACGACGACGATCGCCGCATCGGCACCGCCGACAGCAACGAGCGCTTCGGCCGCTGGAGCGAGGGCATCGCCCGCGGCATGGGCACCCCCTGGTTTCTCTTCGCGCTCTCGGTGCTGTGCGTCATCTGGCTGGCGTGGAACACCTGGGGACCCGAGTCGTGGCGTTTCGACAGCGCGGCCCTCGGCTTTACCGCGCTGACGCTGATCCTCTCGCTGCAGGCCTCCTACGCCGCTCCCCTCATCCTGCTGGCGCAGAATCGACAGGACGACCGCGACCGCGTGCAGATGGAGCAGGATCGGCAGCGCGCCGAGCGCAACCTCGCCGACACCGAGTTTCTCGCCCGCGAGGTCGTGGCGCTGCGCCTCGCGATCAAGGATCTGCCGGATCGGGAGTTTCTGCGCGCCGAGTTGAAGGCCCTGCTCGCGGAACTCGCCGAGGAGGAGGAAGAACCGTTGAAGAAGAGCAATGAGCAAGAGCAGTGAGCGGGGGCGTGGAACGTGAGCGGCGGGCATGAGCGCTGACGCTCAGGCCGTCGATGCTGCCGAGACCGCCGAGGCCGCTGTCTGGCACGCGCTCGGGCATGTGCGCGATCCCGAGATCCTGCGGCCCATCACCGAGCTCGGCATGGTGCAGAGCGTCGAGGTCGACGAGGCGGGCAAGGCCTCGGTGTCGATCCTGCTCACCATCGCCGGGTGCCCCGCCGCTCGCCGCATCGAAGCCGACGCGCTCGCCGCAGCGGCCTCGGCCGAGGGCGTCTCGGAGGCGGAGATCACCGTCGGCGTGATGAGCGCGACGGAGCGGCAGGAGTTCATCGAGCGCGTGCGCGGCGAGCGCGGCGAGCGCCCCCAGCAGTTCGGCCCCGAGTCTCTGACCCGGGTCGTCGCGGTGACGAGCGGCAAGGGCGGGGTTGGCAAGTCGTCGCTCACCGCGGGCCTCGCGGTCGTGCTGGCTCGGGAGGGGCTTTCGGTCGGCCTCATCGACGCCGACGTCTTCGGGTTCTCGATCCCGAGCATCATGGGCCTCAGCCGCGACGGCCGCACCGAGCAGCCCACGCGCGTCGACGACATGATCCTGCCCCCCGTCGCCCACGGCGTGAAGGTGATCTCGATCGGCATGTTCCTGGGCGACGCCGACCCGCGCACGACGGCGGTGTCGTGGCGCGGGCCGATGCTGCACCGCACCATCGAGCAGTTTCTGCGCGACGTGTGGTTCGGCGACCTCGACGTGCTGCTGCTCGATCTGCCCCCCGGCACGGGAGACGTGGCGATCAGCATCGGCCAGCTGCTGCCGCAGGCCGAGGTGCTGGTCGTGACGACGCCGCAGGAGGCCGCGGCCGACGTGGCCGTGCGCAGTGCGCTCGTGGCGCGGCAGACCGGGCAGCACGTCGTCGGCGTCGTCGAGAACATGGCCGGCCTCGCACAGCCGGACGGTTCGGTGCTCGACGTGTTCGGCTCGGGTGGTGGATCGCTCGCCGCAGCCCGCCTCAGCGACGAGGAGCACGGCGAGGTTCCCCTGCTGGGCAGCGTGCCTCTGAGCCCGGAGTTCAGGGCCGGAGGGGACGTCGGCGAACCCGCGGTGATCGCGCACCCGGAAGACGCCGCGGCGGCCGAGGTGATTCGGATCGCTCGCGCGCTCGCGCGCTCGGGTCGCAGCCTCGCGGGGAAGCCGCTCGGCATATCGGTGCGGCCGCACTGATCGCGTGATCAGTTAACCACGCTCGGCGCAATCGGCGAGGAAAGACATCAGCGGCGTCGCATCATCCGTAGTGAATAAGAGGTCGAGCGCCCGATTGAACTCGAATCGGCGGGCGAACGGAACCGATACGGCGTCGAAGCCGTTCGCCATGAGTTCGCCGGACATCATCAACCGGGCGGTTCGCTTGTTGCCGTCGAAGTAGAACTGCTGGCGGGTGGCCGCGGCGAAGTAAGCGAGTGCTCGTTCCCGCGGATCGGCGACGCCCCCGAGGAAATCGATGGTGTGAACGTATCGTTCGCGAAGGTACTCACCGCCGACACCGGGCTCGATCCCCGGCACGACACCCCCGTTCGCGAGCTGCACCGTGCCGCCTCCGCCGACCTGCCCTTCCCCGCGGAAATGACCCGCCTCGATTGCCTCGTACCGCGCGAGCAATCCGTGCACGCGATCCGAAATCGGCTTGGCAATCGCAAAGCCCCCGGCCCCCACGATCTCATCGACGAACGAGTAGGCGTCGCTCAGCGCCAGGATCTGCTTGGCGTCCTCGTTCGGCTTACCACCGACGGTCACGCCGTCCAAGAGGGTCTGCACCTCGGGGAGGGTGAACGAGTTGCCCTCGAGCGCCGCCGCGTTCCAGATGAGGTTCGGCAGCCCAGAGCGAAAACGGTGGCGGCTGCGCTCAACACTCCCCCGCTGGATCCGATCGAAATCGATCGCCGTGCGATCCCAGAACACGCTGCACGCACCCCGTTGCAACTCGAGATCAGCCGACCCGGACCCTGCTCCCGGCGCAGACGTCCCAGGAGCAGGAGCACCCGGACGCCGAACGTACCGTTCCGGTCCGACGACCCATTTCCCGGCGTCCATCACCACTCCCCGGCAATACTCACAGCACGCTCACGCTGCCGGTCATGCAAGCCCGTGCAGTCGATGATCGCCTGCACGGGTGAGACGAGATTGATTCCCCCGATAGAGCTCGCCCCGACCAGCGTCAGCACGCTCGGCTCGCAGATGATCAACTGGGATGCGGGCAGTCCGTGACTCTCGATGCGCAGTGTATCGGACAACAACTGGCATACTCGCCTGGGAGCGGGGGTCCAGAAGACCGTCACCGGTTCCTCCTCAGGCTCGCCGCTCATGGCTTCAAGGGCCGCCGATCCGGAGAGTGCCCACTCCTCACCGCTGGCGTATCCCGCCGACGCGAGCCGGTCAATGGAGATGTCACCGCGCATGCCGATCGCCCCTCGCCGATACAGCAGCGTCGAGGCCCGACCGGCCTCGACGGCAATTCGCAGGGGATCCTCACCCGCCCACCTGTTCAAACGGTTGACCCAGGCCTGCACAGCTTGATCACCCGCGACCTCCAACCCTTCCAGCAAGACCCGACCCGCATCAGCCGCCGCAAGAGCAGACAGGGGTTCGAACGCCAGCACGGGCTGCAGACCGCAAGCCAAGGCGATCTCTTCAACGGTGTCCAGGCGCATATCCGCGGTTTCGGAAATGGCACGGTAGAGCGTGGCGCGCGTCACGCCCGCGCGCTCGGCAATCGCCGACTTACGGAGACCTGAACGCTCCACTACCTCGGAGAACCCGACTCTCATGCCGACAGAATATCAGTTCTGTTTAATCAACTAAACATAACCTAGTTTTGTACTATAAATAATACATTTCTGGCATCCCGGGCACCGCAACCGTAGTCCCCATCGGCGCGATCAGTAAGGTCGCCTCGTCGTCTACGTCGCCTCGTCGTCGAAGTTGAGCACGTCGCCCGGCTCATAGTACGGAGCTCGGGGTGCCGTCATCTGCGACACCGGTGCGGCCGCAGCCGCGGCCTCGTCTTCCAGGAGGGCGTCGCGGATGATGCGACGCGGGTCGTACTGGCGAGGATCGAGCTGTCGCCAGTCGACGTCGTCGAAGTCAGACCCCATCTCGCTCCGCAGCTGATCCTTCGCGCCCGAGGCCATGCGCTTGACCCCGCGCACCATGTCACCGAGCTTCTTCGCGTAGTGCGGAATGCGTTCGGGGCCGAGTATGAACATGGCGATCACCAGAATCACCAAAATCTTGTCGAACGTGAGGCCCATAGCAACCCATGCTATCGGGCAATCGGCTGGAGCCCCTGAGCGCGCTACGCTAGGGATGGCGTAAACCACCCGAAACGCCACCGGAGGAGAACGTGAGCAAGCTCGAACGCAACTGGCAGTACGCGGAGCAGTACCCGGCCGAGACCGAGGCCCTCGTGCGCGCCCGGAGGCTGTCGCTCGAACTCGGAATCGAGCCGGTGTCGCGCTCCATCGCGGCGCACCTTTCGAGCATCGCCGTGCTCGGCCGCTCCGAGGCGATCTGCGAGGTCGGCACCGGCGTGGGCGTCAGCGGCCTCGCCCTGCTGCGCTACACTCCCGACGCCACGCTCACCTCCATCGAGATCGAGCCGGAGCACCTGCGCGAGGCCAGGGCGGCATTCGCCGACGCCGGCATCGCGGCCTCGCGGCTGCGCTTCATCGAGGGCGACGCGCGCCACGTCATGCCACGCCTCAACACCGCGGCCTACGATCTCGTGCTGCTGCACGCCGACCCGTCGCAGTTGCTCGAGTACTTCGAGCACGCGCTCGGCATCGTGCGCCCGGGCGGCTGCATCATCGTACCCGGTGCCCTCGCGCACGGCCGGGTCGCCGATCCCGCAGCCCGAGACGAGACGACCCAGACCATGCGCGACCTGCTCGCGCTCGTCTCGGACTCGCCCGCCATCGCGCCGACCCTCTCGCCGACGGGCGACGGCGTGCTGACGCTGGTGCGGCTCGACGGCCAGAGGTAGCCCACGTCGGAGCGCTCAAACGGCACGACCCCCGGAAACCTGCGCTTCCGGGGGTCGTGCCGCACTGACGAATAGCTCAGCCGTCGAGCACCGCCGCGAGCACGTCGCGCAGTTCGGCCGCCTCCTGGTCGTTGACCGACACGACGAGACGTCCACCGCCCTCGAGCGGCACCCGCACCACGATCACCCGGCTTTCACGCACCGCTTCCATCGGCCCGTCGCCAGTCCTCGGTTTCATCGCAGCCATGAACGCCTCCTCGCAGAATTGATCGATACCACCATCCATTATCCGTCAGCCCACCCGCACAGCGAAATCGTATGATCTTGGTTACGCAATCTTCACACGGGATCCTCACCGAGAGTTCACTCGGATCGATCCCCTCTACTGCGGTGCGGTCGGTGCACTCGGTGCGGTCAACCAGGCGCGCAGCGCGTCGGCAGTCGCCTCGATCTGCCTCACGGGCACCCGCTCATCGTCCGCGTGCGCGAGCAGCGCGTTGCCCGGGCCGAAGTTGACCGCTGGAATGCCGAGCGCGGAGAACCTGGAGACATCGGTCCAGCCCAGCTTCGCAGTGGGCTCCCGACCCACCGCGGCGACGAAGCCCCGAGCCAGCGGGGCATCGAGTCCCGGCCGCGCGCCCGGCGCGAGATCCACGATCTCGACCTCGTCCGCGTCGGCGAAGAATTCTCGCACCACGGCGGTGGCCTCTTCGGCGCTGCGGCTCGGCGCGAAGCGGTAGTTGACCTCGAAGCTGCAGCGATCCGGAATCACGTTGCCCGCGACACCGCCCTCGATGCGCACGGCGTTCAGACCCTCTCGGTATTCGAGGCCGTCGACCGCGATGCGCGCGGCCTCGTGCTCGGCAAGCCGCTGCAGGAGCGCGCCCGCGCGATGAATGGCATTGACGCCCATCCAGCTGCGCGCCGAGTGCGCCCGCCTGCCGTGCAGGGTGACGCGGGCTCGCAGCGTGCCGTTGCAGCCTCCCTCGATGGTGCCGTTCGACGGCTCCCCCAGGATGGCGAAGTCGGCGGCGAAGAGCTCGGGATGGTTGCGCATCGCCCTGCCGAGGCCGCTGAGGCTCGATGCGACCTCCTCGTGGTCGTACCACACCCACGTGAGATCGACCGCTGGCTCGACGAGCTCCGCGGCGAGCACCAGCTGCACGGCGACTCCGGCCTTCATGTCGACGGTGCCGCGCCCCCAGATCATCGCCTCGCCCGTTTCGGCGTCGACCTCATCGCGCACCGGCAGGTTGTCGTTGATAGGCACGGTGTCGAGGTGGCCCGCGATCGCAACGCGATGGTCGCGGCCGAGTTCGGTGCGCGCGATGAGCGTGTCGCCGTCGCGGGTGACGGACAGGTGCGGCGCGTGTGCTCGCAGCGCAGCCTCCACCGCATCCGCGATGCTGCGCTCGTCTCCCGACACCGACGGAATATCGCACAGGCGACGGGTCAACTCGACCGGACCGACGGTGAGGTCGAGAGGATCGAGCGGGGGCGCGGGAGGAACGGTGATGCTGCTCACCCGATCCAGCTTAGGGGTTGCACCGCGGTGCGCTCCAGCGGGCGGCACGCTCGCCCCGCCGCGCCGGGAACCGGACGATACGATAGGGGCCATGACTGAAACGCGCTACGCCTGGTCCGACGGCCTCTCCACCATCGCCTCGAACGGCGTCGTTCTCGACGCCTGGTTCCCCTCGCCCGCTCTGGGGCAGCGGCCGGTCGGTCGCGATCCCTGGATCGCGACCGCTGAACTGGAGGAGCTCTCCGGCACCGACGAGCTGCGCGGGGTCGAACTGCGCCCGGTGAGCCTCGAGATCGACCTCGACGCAGCCCCGGCCTCGACCGAAGACGCCTACCTGCGCCTGCAGCTGCTCTCGCACTGCCTCGTGCGCCCCAACTCCATCAACCTCGACGGCGTCTTCGGCAAGCTCCCCAACGTCGCGTGGACCACCGCGGGGCCCATGCTTCCCGAGGACTACGCGGCGCGTCTGCCCCGACTGCGGCGCGCGGGCATCACCGCGGTGGGTCTCGACAAGTTCCCGCGCCTCACCGACTACGTCGTACCCGCGGGCGTGCGCATCGCCGACACCTCGCGCGTGCGCCTCGGCGCGCACCTCGCGCCCGGCACCACCGTGATGCACGAGGGCTTCGTCAACTTCAACGCGGGCACCCTCGGTGCCTCCATGGTCGAGGGCCGCATCTCGCAGGGCGTCGTCGTGGGCGACGGATCGGACATCGGCGGCGGCGCTTCGATCATGGGCACGCTCTCGGGCGGCGGCACGCAGCGCATCACCATCGGCGAGCGAGCCCTGCTCGGAGCCAACTCGGGCATCGGCATCTCGCTCGGCGACGACAGCGTCGTCGAGGCGGGTCTCTACGTGACCGCCGGCACCAAGGTCGTACTGCCGAAGGGCACCTCGCAGTCGGGCGGCGAGCCCGTCGAGCTGAAAGCCCTCGAACTCTCGGGCCTGCCCGGTCTGCTGTTCCGCCGCAACTCGCGCACCGGCGCGGTTGAGGCGATCCCTCGCGAGGGATCCGGCATCGAGCTCAATGCGGCGCTGCACGCCTGATCGCCACGCCGCGGGCGTGACCGCAGCTCGCCGTCGGGATTCGCCCGGGGCGCTCTGCGGTCACGAAACCGCTCGATAGAATTCCACGACCGCAGGATCCGCGTCGATCAGCGGCCCAGGATGCTCGCCCGTGCGCTCCCAGATCGCCCGACCGCGGTACCAGTGATCCAGTCGCAGCAGGTTGAGCTGATGCGATGTGAAACCGAGGCTTCCGGCCTTCGACTCGAAGTCGCTCAGCGACACAGTGTCGAACCGGGGAACGCCGTCGACCCCACGACCCGTGACGCGTTCGGCAAGGGCGATGAGGTTGTTCGGCCGCGGATGGGCGACGTGCAGCACGCCCTCCACGTCGGCGGCAGTCGCGCAGGCCGCAGCGGCACGCGCGATCGCCGAGGCGCTGACGGTCGAGGTGCGCACCTCGCGCAGCTCCTCCGGCACACCGAGCGCGCTCACCACCCTGACGATCGAGGGCACCAGCCAGCGATCCCCCGCACCGTAGGTGAGGGCGGTGCGGAGCACGGTTCCACCCTGGTCGAGCACGAGTCGCTCCGCGTCGGCCCGCGTTCGCGACGCGACCGACTCCGGGCGAGGTTCGAGCTCGTGATCCGCCACTCGCACGTGCGGACCCGAGCCGTACACCGCCACGGTGCTCAAGGAGATCACCCGCGCGTCCACGCGCCGCGCCGCCTCGAGCAGGTGCCGGGTGCCCTCGACGTTCAGCGCGTGGGCCGCCGCCGGATCCTGCCCCACGTACGCGGCGCAGTGGATGAACGCATCAGCACCCATCTTCTCGGCCGGGAGGTCGCCGGTGAGGTCGGCCGCGAGCGGCGCGCAACGCGGTTGGATCGCGCCGCCCGAGCGCGAAAGCGCGACGACATCGTGCCCGCGGCGCACGAGTTCTCGAACCGCGTGGCGACCGATGAAACCGGTGCCGCCAGTGACGAGTATCTTCAATGTTGCCCCTTCTGCCGTAGGCGAATGTATGCTCGATAAGAACCGTGCGTCGCATCGATCGCATCGGCGACGGATTGCACCGAGATATCGGTGCTTCGAGGTATTGGAAGGACACTGTGGCACGACAGAAGCGAGCCATCGCCACTCGGGCACGTATCGTAAAGGCTGCGAGTGAGTGCTTTTCGGAGAACGGCTACCGAGCGACCCGCATTACCGACATTCTCGATCGTGCCCAGTGCACCAACGGGACCCTGCTGTTCCACTTTCCGGCGAAGGTTGACATCGCCAACGAGATCATTGGTCAGCAGCACGACATCGTGATGAAGGCGGCTCGTGAGGCGGCCGGGGAGAGCTCCGACAGCGGCATCGAAGACATCCTCGTGATCTCGGCGACGCTCGCCAACCTGATCGCCGAGAGCGCCACCGTTCGTGCCGGCCTGCGGCTCAGCACCGAGTCGCTCGCTGAGTTCGGTGCCAACGTGACGAAGCCCTATGTCGAGTGGATCAAGTACGCCACCCACGTTCTCGAGAAGGCCCGCAACGCCGGTGAGCTCGCTGACGGTGTCGTCGTGCAGGATCTCGCCGAAGTGATCGTCTCGGCTTTCACCGGCGCGCAATACCTCTCCGCCACGATCTCGAACAGTGCGGATTTGCCCGTGCGGCTGACCAAGCTGTGGCCGATCCTCTTCTCTCAGGTCAGCACAGCGGTCTACACCGAGCAGGCCGTGAAAGACGTGTTGAACCGTCACTCGGTTCCCATCCCGGCGGTGACCGAGACGGCCGCGTAGACTTCGATCACCGCGGCGGATTCCCGTCCACTCGGAAAGTCGACCCGCAGCGCCGAAGCCGCGCCGTCGCTGCCGTCATCCCCGCCGGTGGCCGCGGCGGTCAGCGCCACCCGGCACGCCTCGCTGAGTTCCAGATACTCGAGAAAGCGCGCGTCGAGCAGCGACAGGCACCGGCCGGGGTGGGTGTCTCGGAACAGCTCGATCGCCGCCGCCACGAGCAGCATTCCGGGTACGTGATCCACCTCGTGATCGAAATACAGGGAGTGCCCGGGGTCGTACCTCGCGCCGGTCACCACACCGTCAGATCGCAGAATCTCGTATCCTGATCCGATCTCGGGGTGTCGAGCAAGCACATTCGAGCCCGACCGCTCTCCTCGCATCCTCCGGTAGACGGCCGCGGGGATCACCCGCAGGTGCCCCTCACCGACGATCCACGTCTGGCCCTCGTGCTCGAAGCAGAACTCCGCGACCAGCGCCGTCAGGCGATCAGCTCGGTGCTCGCAGCTCAGAGACCTCAGGGTGACCGTCGATGACCGCTCCGCGTGAGCGCCGACCACGCGGAAGACCATGCGCTCCATCATGAACGCGGCTCCGAAGGGAACCTGATACGCCAGATGGGCGTAGGCGATGACGGCCTGACGAAGCGCCTCGGCGAAGGCGACCTCCCTCGGAGAGTCGCTCCCCCACTCCGGGTGGCACGCCCACCCCGGCTCCAAGTCGAACTCGACGATGCGCTCGGGGGTGGACAGCTTGTAGTCGGCCAGCATCACGCCCGCACGACTCTGCTTGTGCGCCAACTGTGCAGTGACAGGGCCAGAGATGAAAGAGCAAAGCATCGTCGAGGTTTCTCCAGTAGCAGCGATCTCGTACTCGTCGTTCGAAGCGGTGTTCCCCCGAAGCCGCTTCGAACCCCGCGTCGGGCATCTCCCTCGACGCCCTCATCGGAAACACGATAGACATTCAAAACAGGACAATAGTACGGCTCCGAACGTGCGACCTCGTCATCAGAATCGGTATGAACTTACGATACCTAGATAATGGTTCTCGGGGTGATAGGCAAATATATCCTGTGCGAAATCAGCTACTTTCTGACTTCGTAACTGCTCGCGCAGCCTGACGAACACCGCCTGTCCGCGCGATCGCCAGGAACGAGAGAACGGCCTCTCAGACCCGGTGGAAAAGCGAGCGCAGCGCAGCCGAAGTCCCGACTTCAACACTGTGAAGGAAGATCGGGGATGCTTCGACTGCGCTGCGCTCGGAGGTTCCGTCAGTTGGAGAGCGCGACTGCACTCAACCGCCCAGACGAGGCCGGCTGGGCCTATCGATCCAGGTGCCGCTCATCGGAACCGATGTACAGCTGCTGCGGCCGCCCGATCTTGGTCTGGCGATCCTCGTGCGCTTCGCGCCACTGGGCGATCCAGCCGGGGAGCCGGCCGATCGCGAACAGCACGGTGAACATGCGGGTCGGAAAGCCCATGGCCTTGTAGATGACGCCGGTGTAGAAGTCGACGTTCGGGTAGAGCCTGCGCTCCTTGAAGTAGTCGTCTTCAAGAGCGATCTGCTCGAGTTCCTGTGCGAGGGCGAGCAGCGGGTCGTTCACGCCGAGCTCTTCGAGCACGCGGCCGGCGCTCTCCTTGACGATGCGCGCGCGCGGATCGTAGTTCTTGTACACGCGGTGACCGAAGCCCATGAGCTTCACCCCGTCTTCCTTGCGCTTGACCTTCTCGACGAAGGTCTCGACGCCCTGACCGGAGTCGCGAATCTGCGCGAGCATGTCGAGCACGGCCTCGTTGGCACCGCCGTGCAGCGGGCCGGAGAGGGCGTTGATACCCGCTGAAATCGACGAGAACATATTGGCCCCGGTGGAGCCGACGAGGCGCACGGTCGAGGTGGAGGCGTTCTGCTCGTGGTCGGCGTGCAGAATGAGCAGCTTGTCCAGCGCGTCGACGAGCACCGGGTTCATCAGGTAGTCTTCGGCGCGGTTGCCGAAGTTGAGGCGAATGAAGTTCTCGACGAAGCTCAGATTGTTGTCGGGGTAGAGGAATGCCTGACCGATCGACTTCTTGTGCGCGTACGCGGCGAGCACCGGGAGCTTTGCGAGTAGACGAATCGTGTTCACGTGCACGAACTCGGGCACGGAGGTGTCGAGTGAGCTCTCGTAGTAGGTGGAGAGCGTCTGCAGCCCGCCGGAGAGCGCCGCCATCGGGTGAGCGGTGTGGGGCAGCCCCTGGAAGAAGTAACGCATGTCTTCGTGCAGAAGCGTGTGGCGGCGAATCTCGTTGTCGAAGGATGCCAGCTCGTCAGGCGTCGGCATCTCACCGTAGATCAGCAGATACGCGACCTCGAGAAAGGTGGAGTGGCGTGCGAGTTCTTCGATGGGATAGCCGCGGTAGCGCAGGATCCCCTGGTCGCCGTCGATGTAGGTGATGGCCGACTTGGTGGATGCCGTGTTGACGAAACCGTAGTCGAGCGCGGTGTACCCGCTCTGTCTGGTGAGCGTGCTCACGTCGATGGTCGAAGCGCCGTCGACCGCCTCGAGAATCGGAAACTCGGCCGAGCCTCCTGGGAATGTCAGCTTCGCAGTCTGGGGCTGAGTCGATTCGGTCACGTCGTCTCCTCGTGAGGTCTCTTACCGACGGAATCCGGGTGCGGCTCCGCCGTTTCTAAACTCGCTACCGGCTCCGTGTGGAGCGCCGGACAGATTCTGCGCTTTTGCAGATATCCGCTCTCAGACTATCTTGACGCCGAGTGAAAAGTCGATTCCGGGTCTCGTCATGCCGCCGAGGCGCGAATGCGCTCGGCGGCGGCCGCGATGTCGGCGTCGCTCGCGGTGAGCGCGAGCCGCACGTGCTGCGGCGAGTGATCCCCGTAGAAATGGCCCGGGCCGACCACGATGCCGAGCCGCGCGAACTCCGCGACGCTCTCCCAGGCGTCGATGTCGCGCGTCACCCACAGGTACAGGCCCGCCTCGCTGCCCTCGACGCGGTATCCCGCGGCCTCGAGCGCCGGTCTCAGCACCGCCCGCCTCGCCCGGTAGCGTTTGCGCTGCTCATCGACGTGCGTCTCGTCGCCGAGCGCCGCGACCATGGCTGCCTGCACCGGGGCCGGCTGCATGAGGCCCGCGTGCTTGCGCACGGTGAGCAGTGTCGAGATGAGTTCGGGATCGCCCGCGACGAGCGCGGCCCGGTAGCCCGCCAGGTTCGACTGCTTGCTCAGCGAGTAGACGCTGAGCACTCCGCGGTGATCATCGCCGACGACGCGCGGATCGAGGATAGAGGGGATCGCCTCCGTGTCCCACGGTGCGTCCCACCCGAACTCGGCGTAGCATTCGTCACCCGCGATGACCGCGCCCAACTCGCGGGCGCGCGCGACGGCCGCGCGCAACGCGTCGACACCCATGACGCGTCCGTCGGGGTTGGAGGGCGAGTTCACCCACACGAGCCGGGTGTGCTCTGGCCACTCCGCCGGATCGTCCGCCGCGATCGCCTCCGCGCCGACGAGCGCGGCTCCGATGGCATAGCTCGGATAGGCGATGCGCGGAAAGACCACGGCCTCCCCCTCGCCGAGCCCGAGAAGGAACGGCAGCAGCGCGACCAGCTCCTTCGAACCGACCGTGGGCAGCACCGCGGCTGGTTCGACCGTCACGCCGCGGCGACGCAGGAACCACTCGGAGATCGCCTCGCGCAGCTGCGTCGTGCCCGCTGTCGCCGGGTAGGAGTGCGCGTCGGTGGCGGCGGCGAGCGCCGCGCTCACGCTCGCCGGGGTCGGGTCGACGGGAGACCCGATGGAGAGGTTCAGCGCCCCCTCGGGATGCCGCGCGGCCTCCGCCGCGTACGGTGCCATCGCATCCCAGGGGTAGTCGGGAATCGCGCCTCGCATGCGCCTACTCCCCCTGCGGCGGAAGCGCCGCGATGATCGGGTGATCGAAATCGTAGACGCCGACCTTGGCCGCGCCGCCCGGCGACCCGATCTCGTCGAAGAACTCGACGTTGGCCTTGTAGTAGTCGGCCCACTCCTCGGGCAGATCATCTTCGTAGTAGATGGCCTCGACCGGGCACACCGGCTCGCACGCACCGCAGTCGACGCACTCGTCGGGGTGGATGTAGAGCGACCGTTCGCCCTCGTAGATGCAGTCGACCGGGCACTCGTCGACGCACGCACGATCCTTCACGTCGACGCACGGGAGTGCGATCACATAGGTCACGATGCCCGCCTTTCACTCGGTTTCGCAGAACATACCTATCCTACCGCCCGCGGCACTTCCACCCTCCGAGCGCTCCAGCGCCCCTCCCTTCCCAAGCGCTAGCACCCCGAAGCCACCCAAGCTCCAGTGCACCTCCCTTCCTCACCCAAGCGCTAGCGGCGTGGATTCGAGCAACGGCGTGAGTTTTCCGCGATTTCAGCACGCCGTTG
>JBKEBN010000094.1:0-1563 GCA_047973175.1 Leucobacter sp. | reverse complement strand
GCAGCAGGGTCCGTACCGCGCGGTGCGGACTGGTTGCGGCCCAGCGGTAGGCGAGGGCGATCGGGATCGCACCGAGCGCGAAGAGCAGCGCTTCGAACCCGGCGAGCGCGATCCATGGGATCGGGCCGAGGAACTGCACGACCCACATGAGATGCGTGAAGGTGAACGCGGCGCCGTAGGCCAGTCCCACGGCGAATGCTCCCCCGATGCTGCGACCCCCGAGCGTCCACAGGCCGCCGGCGATGCTCAGGAAGGCGAGCGGCCACCAGCCGAGGCTGGGGAACGCGAGGTCGAGCAGCAGGCCCGAGAGGGCGGCGACCAGGATCGCTGCGCCCCACGGCAGGCCGCGCACGACCGCTGAGCTGCGCGACGTCTGCGCGGTGCGCGGTGCCGCCGCGCGGGACGCGGCGGGGTCGTCGCGAGGCGGTCGTGTCTCCGTGGTCGTCATCGCGGCTTCCTTCCTGGTGCTCGCATCTCGGGTGTGGTCGTGGGGCGGCTCAGCTGACGCCGGAGTAGGCGTGCAGACCCTGGAAGTAGAGGTTGACGATGGTGAAGTTGAAGATCACCGTGGCGAAGCCGATGAGCGACAGCCAGGCCGACTTCGTCCCCCGCCAGCCTCGGGTGGCGCGGGCGTGGATGTAGCCCGCGTAGATCACCCAGATCACGAACGTCCAGACCTCTTTCACGTCGAAGCCCCAGTAGCGACCCCAGGACTCGTTCGCCCAGATCGCCCCGGCGATGAGGGTGAACGTCCAGAAGATGAAGCCGAGGATCGCGAAGCGGTAGGCGAGCGTCTCGAGCACATCGGCCTTCGGGAGCGTGCGCAGGTAGCCGCGGTCGGGGGCCACCTCGTCGCCGCCGGCGGCCTTGATCCGTTCGCGGCGTGCCTGTAGCAGTTGCATGACCGAGAGGCCTGCCGCGATCGCGAGCAGCGCGGTGGCGAGTGAGGCGACGAAGACGTGGATGATGAGCCAGATGCTCTTGAGCGGATCCATCAGCGGGGTCACTTCGACGTAGAAGGAGATCGTCGAGCCGCCGAGGAAGAACACCACCATGCCGACGATGAAGACGCCGAGGAATCGGAGGTCGTACCAGCGCAGGGCGATGAGGTAGACGGCGACGATCAGCAGGGTGCCGATGAGGGCGAACTCGTACATGTTCGCCCACGGCACCCGTTCGGCCGCGATCCCGCGCGTGACGGTGGCGGCCAGATGGAGGGCGAAGCCGAGCGCGGTGAACGCGATGCCCAGCCGTGCGAAGTAGCGCCGTGACCGCTCGGCGCCGGGCACGCGGAGGCTCCCCTCCCCTGCCCCGTTCTCCGCTGCGGGCGTGGGGCCGCCGGCGGCTCCGACGAGCACGGCCTCTCGTTGCTTGACCGGTGCGGCTGAGGCACGCTGCGAGAGGTCGTAGGCGAAGGCGAGGAACGCGAGGACGTAGATCGTGATCGCCGACCAGACGGCGAGCACGGAGAACTCGTCGAGCGCGGCCTGCAGTTGCAGATCCATGGCTACTCCTTGCTCTCCGCGATCGCCGCGTCGAGGGCGTCGGTGATGTCGGTGACGG
>JBKEBN010000063.1:0-66528 GCA_047973175.1 Leucobacter sp. | reverse complement strand
CGGGATGCATGATAAAGCTGGGGTTCGTCGGCGTAGTGGTGCTACGTTGACGAACCCCAGCTGCGATCATGCGCCCGATCAGGAAGCGACACGCAGCGGTTATTTACTGGAGGGCCCTTAGTGGGCGTGGGCGGCGGCCACGCTCCTGAGCTCCGCGATGCGCTCCTCGGGAACGCCGCCGTACACCGCCGAGCCGGCCACGAAGGTGTCGGCACCCGCTTCAGCGGCGACACCGATCGTGTTCGCCGAAATGCCGCCGTCGACCTGCAGCCAGACGTCGAGTCCGAGCTGCGCCTTGGCCTCGGCGAAGCGGCGCAGCTTCGGCATCATGTCGGGCATGAACGACTGGCCGCCGAAACCGGGTTCCACGGTCATCACGAGCACCTGGTCGAACTCGGGCAGCAGTTCGAGGTAGGGCTCGGGGTCGGTGCCGGGCTTGAGCGCGATACCTGCGCGAGCGCCGATCTCGCGGAGCCTGCGGGCGAGACGCACGGGGTTGGCGGCCGCCTCGGCGTGGAAGGTCACGGAGTACGCGCCGAGTTCGGCATAGCCCGGGGCCCAGCGGTCGGCATCGGAGATCATGAGGTGCACGTCGAGCGGAATCAGGGACACCGCCTGAATGCGCTCCACGATGGGCGGCCCCATGGTGAGGTTCGGCACGAAGTGGTTGTCCATCACGTCGACGTGCACCAGGTCCGCGGTGCGAATAGCCTCGAGTTCGGCCTGCAGGTTGACGAAGTCGGCGGACAGGATACTCGGATTGATGCGCTGCTCGGTCACCCGTCCAGTGTAGGCGACCCGCTCGTTTGCTCGGGCGCACCGGGTGCCCGCGGTTCAGCGGTAGGCGGTGCGACGGCAGACTGCGCGCTTGCCGACGGTGCGGCGAGCGCGAAGGATCGCACGAGCTGGCGATACGTCGGTGTGAGGAGCGCGAGCGCCGCCAGCACGGCCAGGCCGAGCCCGGTCCAGAGGAAGATCAGTGCGATGCCCCTGCTCTCTCCCTCGCCGAGCAGCCACCCCCAGGTCGCCTGACCGGTGGCGGCGTCCATGTAGGGCAGCACCCAGAACTCCGCTACGGGAGCGATGAGGAACGACACGATGGGCGCGGCGGAGGCCTCGAACGTCATCGCCAGGCCGAACACGCGACCCTGCTTCTCGAAGGGCACCACCTTCTGAATCACGGTCTGCTCGGCCGCCTCGACGGCGGGCATCATCGCCATGAACACCCAGATGCCGGCGATGAAGAGCCACCCCCACTCGCGCAGCGTGAACACGGCCCCGAGCACGCCCATCAGCGCGACGAGCACCAGCATGGTGCGCACCGGGTTCTTGCCGAGCCCCCACTTCGCGACGAGCGCACCGCCCAGAATGAATCCGGTACCGGCGATGCCGAACACCGTGCCCCAGATCTCGACCGGGAACATGTTCAGGCCGTAGGGATCGAGCAGCGCCATGTACACGCCCGCTCCCAGGTTGTTGAACGTGCTGAAGAGCACCAGCCCGAGCAGGCCGGGGACGGTGGTCATGGCGATCCACCCGCCGCGGAAATCGACGGCGCTGCGGTTCGGGTCGTGCGCGATCTCGGGTTCCGGGATGCGCAGCAGGTGGAGGTGCACGATGGGAAGCGCGGTGAGAGCCACGGCGATGAGCATGGTGACACCCATGCCGAAGAAACCGATCGAGATACCGCTGAACACACTCGTGACGATGAAGCTCAGCCCCTGCACCGTGCCGACGAGTCCGTTCGCGTTGGCGTGCCGCTCGGTGGGCACCAGCAGGGTGACCGTGGTGGAGAGCGCGAGCCCGCGCAACAGCTCGACGACGCAGCCCGCGAGCAGCACGAGGGTGAAGATCCAGAACCACGGCCCGCCCAGGTTCAGCAGCGAAGCGGCCGGCACCGTGAAGAAGATCACGCAGCCGATTACGAACGCGATCATGGAGCACCACGCCGACACCAGCATCACGTCGCGCTTGCGGTAGCGATCGACCAGCGACCCGAACCACATCGAGCAGATCGCGAGCAGCAGCATGTACGCGCCGCCCAGCAGGCCCGTCGCGAGCACGCTTTTCGTTTCGAGGTACACCCAGAACACCACCGCGAACCAGAGGAAGTTGGTGGTGAGCCCGGCGACGGCCGTGTTCAGCAGCACCTGCACGAAGGTGCGCCAGCCGCCCGTGGGCGGCGAGGGTGCGACAGGCGCGGCTTCAGAACTCATGGATTCAGGGTACGGGGCACCACCGACACGCACCAACCGGCACGGCGCGAGGGCACCGTGCGCACGAGCAGCGCGCGCACGAGCGACTCAGGCGACGGCCGCGCCCTACCCGACGCGCTCGAACAGCGCGACGAACATGGCGTCGGTGCCGTGCCGGTGCGGCCAGAGCTGGGCGCTGAGCGCGTCACCCGCGAGATCGAGCGGGCCGCGGGCGACGCGGTTCAGAATCGCCTTGGCGTCGAGCTGCCGCAGCTCGGCATGTCCTTTCAGCAGTCGCCCCACCGGAACCTTCGTCTCCGCGAGGTGCGGAGAGCAGGTCACATAGGCGAGCAGCCCGCCCGGCGCGAGGTGATTCGCCGCGGCGTCGAGCAGCTCCTCCTGCAGCGCGGTGAGCGCCGGCAGATCGGTGGGACGCTTGCGCCAGCGAGCCTCGGGGCGGCGGCGCAGCGCTCCGAGCCCCGAGCACGGCGCGTCGACCAGGATGCGATCGAACTGCTCACTCGCGTATGCCGCCTCCTCTCGACCGTCATGGCTCACCACCTCTACAACGCCGTCGTTCGCTTCGACGGCCTGCCGCACCAGCCCGGCGCGGTGATCCGACACCTCGTTCGCGCGCAGGCTCGCGCCGCCGAGCGCGGCTTCGGCCGCGAGCACCGCGGTCTTGCCGCCGGGGCCCGCGCACAGGTCGAGCCACCGCTCGCCCGGCGAGATCTCGCGCGCTCGGCTGAGCGCGAGGGCCGCGAGCTGCGATCCCTGATCCTGCACCCGCGCCGATCCTTCCGGCAGTTCGAGCAGGTCGATGGCCCGAAGCGGGTCGCCGCCCGCGAGTTCGAGACCGATCGGCGACGGACCGACGGCCGTGAGCAGCGCCTCCTCGCGCCTCGTGTCGATGCTCAGCGCCTCCGCGGTCTCCGCGTCGATGTCGCTGCCCGGCATGAGCGCGAGGCTCACGAGCGGCGGCACGTTGTCCGCCGCGAGCAGCGCATCGAGCTCGTCGGCGCGCCCCTCGCTGCGCAGGGCGTCGCGCAGCGCCCGCAGCACCCACACCGGATGCGAGGTGCGGGTCGCGGTGCTGTCGTCGGCGCTCTTCGAGGTTTCGGCGATGCGCTCGTCCCACTCCTCGCTCGATGTGCGCCCGATGGTGCGCAGCACGCCGTTCACGAAGCCCGCCGCGCTGCGGTTGCCGACCCTGCGCTGCAGTTCGACGCTCTCGTTGACGGCTGCGTGATCGGCCGTGCGCATGCTGAGCAGCTGGTGCGCCCCGAGGCGGAGCACGTTGAGCGTGCGCGTGTCGATGCGGTCGACGTCGCGGTCGGCCGCGAGCTCGATGATGCGATCGTAGCGGCCCCGCTGACGCAGCGCGCCCGACACGAGCTCGGTCGCGAGCGCGGCGTCGCGGCCGTCGAGGCGGGCCTCCCGAATGCGGGCGGGCAGCGCCAGGTTGGCGTAGGCGTCGCGATCCTCCACGTCGCGCAGCACATCGTAGGCGACCAGTCGCGCGGGCGAGATTCGGGATCGCGATTCACCGTCGCGCTGCGCCTCCTGCGGCCGGTTGCGGCGATCACCGCGCTGGCCCCCGCCTCGATCGTCGCGATCGCCGTCACCGCGGCGGTACCGCCTCCGGTCGCCGTCGTACCTGCCGTCACGACCGCCGCCCCGGAACTCACCGTCGCGCCCACCGGCCCGACCGCGCCCACCGCCCCGCGAACCGCCGCGACCGCCCTGATCTCCGTAGCTCACGAGAGCACCGCCTCTCCTCCGCGGCCGCGCAACCACGCGGCACCGTCCATCGCGGGCTTTCCCGCCGGTTGCACCCGCTCGAGCACGAGTTCTCCGTCGGAGAGCCGCAGCACTGCCGCTCCCCCGGCGAGCGCCGCCGTTCCTACGGCGGCTGCGCCGCCGGTGTCCGATCCAGAAGCAGAGCCGAGCGAGCGCACCGAGTGCAGCTTGAGCGGCTGCCCGTCGAACATCACGAACGCCCCGGGCTCTGGCGTCACCCCCGCCCAGTGCGCGAGCACCTCGGCCGCGGGTCGCGTCAGGTCGAGCCGCCCGTCCTCGCGCGTGAGCTTGTGCGCGTAGCTCGCCCCGCCGATCTGCGGCTCGCCCGCAGCGGGATCGGCGGCGAGCGCATCGACTGCGGCGAGCAGCGCCCCGGTCCCGAAGTCTGCGAGCGCGGTGAGCGCCTCACCCGCACTCGTTCCGGGCGCGAACTCGAGCGCATCCCGGCTCAGCACGTCACCGGCGTCGAGCGCCTCGACCAGCCTGAAGACCGTCACGCCGAGGCGCTGCTCCCCCGCTTCGAGGGCGCGCTGCACGGGCGCGGCCCCCCGCCAGCGGGGCAGCTCGGAGAAGTGCAGGTTGATCCACCCCCCTGTCGGCAGGCTCAGCAGCGGTTCGCGCACCAGCCCGCCGTACGCGACGATCACGCCGAGGTCGGGAGCGAGGGAGCGCACCCAGGCTGTCGCCTCGTCATCGAGCCGGTTCGCGCGGTGCACGGGCAGACCGAGTTCGGTCGCGGCGACGGCAACCGGTGAGGGCGTGAGCACGCGCTTGCGCCCGAGCGGGGCGTCCTCGCGCGTGACGACGCCGACCACCTCGTGGCCCGCGCCGACGAGGGCGCGCAGGCTCGGTACGGCGAATTCCGGGGTTCCGGCGAAAACGATGCGCATCCCCCCATTCTCTCACCCCGACGTCTTGCAGTCGGGTCCACGCTCTCGCACGCGAGCGCACCGGGCGCGCCGACCCGGCGTCACCGCCGTCGCGAGTATCAACGGTGCTGGCTAGAGTCGGCGCTGACAGAGACGATGCTGGCAGAGACGGCGATCAGCCGTCGAAGACACCGCGGTCGTCGAAGCGCAGGCGCAGTGCTTCGGGGCGGGCGCGCCCCGGGGTTCGGGATCGGCCGCGGGATGAGGATCCCGCGGCGTCGGCGACGAGCGCCCCGCGCAGGCGGCTCGCCACCTCGGCACCCTGCGCGTAGTCGAAGCGCACGATCGCGCGCACGAGCCCGTGCGGCGTCTTCGCGACACCGCCCGGCGGGATCGCGGTCGGCCCCAGGGCATCGACGCCGGGCAGCCCGTCGAGTTTCAACAGCGCCCGCTCCACCTCGTCGGGGCCGCCGCTGACGCTCGCCACGCGCACAGCGGGCGGGTATCGCAGTTCTTGCCGGTCGCGCAGTTCGTGCCGCAGCCACTGCTCCGTGCGTCCGGTCACGAACGCCTGCACCACGGATCCCCCGCCCGAGGCCATGACGCAGAGCCCGTCGTCCGCGGCGAGCGCTGCGGCGTTCTCCCACCAGCGCAGGCAGTCCTCCCCCGCGCGCAGCGTCTCGATGCTCAGCAGTCGCTCGGCATCGAGCAGCACGACCGTGCGATATCCGCCGGCGGCGAGCGGCTCGGCTCCGCGCGTCGCCACGACGAGCGCGGGTCGCGCGTCGACCCGCTCGCGCGGTTGGTCGCCGTCGCTCAGGATGACGCGGGCCCCCTCGAACTGTCGCTCGAACTGCTCCGCCGTGCGGCCCGATCCCGCACCGCGCTCTTCGAGTACGCGGCCGTCGCAGGCACCGCAGCGCCACGCCTCGGCGTACTCGCCGCACCACCTGCACGACGCGCGCCCGACCACGCGAAACCCAACGGGTCCGCCGCATGCCCGGCAGCGGGCCGGGTCGCCGCACTGGGCGCAGACCGCGATCGGTGCGTAGCCGGGGGCCGCCACCTGCACGAGCACCGGGCCGCTGCGCAGCCCCTCGCGAATCGCGCGCGCCGCGAACTCCGGCACTCGGCCGGCGAAGGCCTCGGGCGCGATCGATGCGTCGGCGTGCACGACGCGCGTGCGCCTCGGCGGGTTCTGCTGCGCCCGCACGTAGCCGATGTCGATGAGGCGCTGCACCTCGGTGCTGCGGGCGTGTCCGGCGAAGAACAGGCCCGCGCTCGACTGCGCAGACCGCACCAGCGCCGCGTCGCGCGCGTGAACGTAGGGGGCGAGCGGCTCGGCGAGCACGGGATCGCCGTCGTCCCACATCAGGATCGCACCCAGCCTGTACGCGGGAGCGTACACGGCCGAGCGATTGCCGAGCACGATGCGGGGTTCTGCGTCGAGGGCGCGCAGGAAACCCGCGTAGCGCTCTCCTGCCGACTGCCGAGAATCGACGCGCACGATGTCGGGGTGGCCGTGCGCTGCGAGCGCGTCTCGCAGCTGGTCGAGATCGCGGTAGTCGGGGGCGATGATGATGACGCTGCGGCCGAGAGCGTGCACCTCGACGGCCAGCCGGGCGAGCTGAGCCGACCAGCGCCCCACCCACTCACCGGTGTGCAGACGTTCGGGCTCGTGCGAGGCGGTGAGCGAGAGGCGGGCACCCTCCACGAGTTGCGCGGCGATCCCCCGCTCGCCGCTGGCGGCCAGATCTCGACCTTCAGCTGCACCGGGAGACCCTGTCACACCGGCTTCAGCGGCTGCGGCTTCAGCGGCTGCGGCCGGTGCAGCGGATGGGGCAGCTGCGGCACCTATCGAGTCGGTCTCCGCCGACTCGACCGCGGCTCCCCTGCGCATCACCGCCTCGCCCTCGGCCGCCAGGTGCTTCTTCTCCGCGCGCACCTGACGGGCCGGAATCGCGAGCCGCAGAATGTCTCCCGCGGAACCGCCCGCGCGATCGGCCACGGCTCGCGCGAGTCGCCACACCTCAGGGGTCAGCAGCGGCACCTGCGAGACGATGTTGGCGATGGGCGACAGCTCACCGCCGAAGTCGCTGCGCTCGGCGAACTCGATGACGTAGCCGAAGCTGCGGCGATCCTTCGAGCGGAACGGCACGCGCACCCGCTGACCGACGCGCAATTCGCCTGCCAGTTCCAACGGGACGGCGTAGTCGAAGAGGTGATCGAGCTGGGGCAGCGCCGAGTCGAGCAGCACGCGCGCGACGGGTCGGCCGTTCGCCGCCTCGGCACGCGCGAACGCTGCTCCGAAACCGGGCTGCGTCGCGGAAGACGCGGTGCGGTCGCCCCCTCCGGGGGCAATCTCGGCCGCGGTGCCCTCGGTCACGGCATCCTCGGATGCGGCGGCCCCGAGTGCGGGCGGATCGGCCTGCGTCTCGGCCCGATCCTCCCTCACGGCAGCCTCGCTCATAGCGTCGTCTCCGCCTTCGCCTCCGGGACGCACCGCTACAGCCCGGCGGCAGCCCGCAGTTCCGCGACCCGCGGGGTGGCCTCCCAGGTGAACTCGGGCAGTTCGCGGCCGAAGTGACCGTACGCACTCGTCTTCGCGTAGATCGGGCGCAGCAGGTCGAGGTCGCGGATGATGGCGAGCGGTCGCAGGTCGAACACCTCGCGCACGGCGGCTTCGATGCGATCGAGCGGCACGGCCTCGGTGCCGAAGGTCTCGACGTACAGCCCCACCGGATGCGCGCGACCGATCGCGTAGGCGACCTGCAGTTCGGCACGCTTCGCCAGCCCCGCGCGCACCACGTGCTTCGCCACCCACCGCATGGCGTAGGCGGCCGAGCGATCCACCTTCGACGGATCTTTACCGCTGAACGCGCCGCCGCCGTGGCGGCTCGCGCCACCGTAGGTGTCGATGATGATCTTGCGACCCGTGAGCCCGGCATCGCCCATCGGGCCGCCGACCACGAACGGACCCGCGGGGTTGATGAAGAGCTGCGCGTCGGTGCTCGCGAGCTCGACTCGCTCGAGCACCGGGCGGATCACCTCGCGCTCCACCGCCTCCCGCAGGGCGGTTTGGCTGATGTCGGCGGTGTGCTGCGTCGACACCACGACGGCCTCGACCGTCGCAGCGCGGTCTCCGTCGTAACCGATGGTGACCTGGGTCTTGCCGTCGGGGCGCAGTTCGGGCAGCACGCCGCTCTTGCGCACCTCGGTGAGGCGTTCTGCCATGCGGTGCGCGATCCAGCTGGGCAGCGGGTGCAGTTCGGGCGTCTCGTCGACCGCGTAGCCGAACATGATGCCCTGATCGCCCGCGCCCTGCAGGCTCAGCTCGTCGGTCTCCTCACCCTCGCGCACCTCGAGCGACGTGTCGACACCCTCGGCGATCTCGGGCGACTGTTGGCCGATCGACACCGATACACCGCACGAGGAGGCGTCGAAGCCCATCTCCGAACTCGTGTACCCGATCCCGCGCACGGCGTCGCGCACGATCTGCGGAATCTCGACGTAGCCGGTGGTCGACACCTCGCCGGCGACGTGCACGAGCCCCGTGGTCACGAGGGTCTCCACCGCGACACGCGCGCCGGGATCTTGCTCGAGCATCGCGTCGAGAATGGAGTCGGAGATGCGATCGCAGATCTTGTCGGGATGACCCTCGGTCACTGACTCGGAGGTGAACTGGCGAAGAGACACGAAAGCTCCTTAGGCATCGGAATGATGGTGAACAGCTGCGGCAGCGCGGGGTCGGCCCTGGGCTCTGGATCGAGCTCCGCCCCGAGCATCGGGGGCCGCAAACGCCGGTGGCGTCGGACCCCTTCAGGGTATCCGACGCCACCGACAAAGCTGCGAGTGCCGTGACACACAGCGCAGTGAAACCGCGAGTGCTGCGAGGCGCAGCGCGGAAGACTACGTGACCGGCTCCTCGCGCCGCTTCATCTCGAGCTTGCCCTCGACGATCTCGTGCAGTGCGATGGACAGCGGCTTGTCGTCGATCGACGAGTCGACGAGCGGACCGACGTTGTCGAAGAGATTGCCGTCGTGCAGATCGGTGTAGTAATCGTTGATCTGGCGCGCGCGCTGCGACGCGAAGATCACCAGGGCGTACTTCGAATCGACCTTCTCGAGCAACTCGTCGATGGGCGGGTCGATGATGCCGTTGGGGTTGGCCATGTACACACTCCTCTAGTAGACCTACCTATCTTAGCCGAGGATCGCGAATCTCGCACCGCTATCCCAGCAGCGAGCGCACCAGCACGTGCCCGCGCAGGGTGGTCAGCCGCGTCCAGGTGAGCGACTTCGCCATGCGCACCGGGTCGTCACCGCGCAGAAACCCCATCGCCTCCGCCGCGAAGGCAGCCGCGGCAGGCAGGCCCGGAGATATCTCCTCCCCCCAGACCTCCTTGCGCACCCGGCGCACCACCGCCTCACCGGGATCCTGCGGCAGCAGCTCGGCGACGCGCCCGATACCCTCGGCCGCGACCGCGGTGAGCGAGCTCGGATCGATCGCCCCCACCGGGGTCCACCCCGTCACCGGCGGCAGCACGCCGGCCCAGGCCGCCATACTCGTCGCGTCGGGCACCTCGAGCCCCAGTCTCGTGCTCACGAGCCGGGCCGTCTCGAGTCGTGCGATGCGGTCGATCAGCGCGCGACCCGGCACGGTCTCGTCGACCGGTTCCTCGGGAGGGTCCGACAGCGCGAAGGCGCGCATCACCAGCACCACCGGCACCTCGTCGGTGATTCCCATCGGTGCCTGCGTGCAGCCGAACACCGCGAGCGTGTTGCCGCGCGTGGTCACCCGCACTTCCCCGTGCCCGGCGCGCTGCAGGCGTTCGAGGAAGATGCGCAGGTCGTCTCGGGTCGGGTGGTCCGCGAGGAGCAGGGTCTCAGACATCGCCCACAGCCTACTCCTCCGCCCGCACCGAACCGTCATGTATCGGTCAGGCCACAACGGCACCGGTGTGCCGCAGCGGTGGCGCTGTCGTAGTGGTACAGCGCTAGGCTGGATCACACGCGCTGTGGTGCCAACGACAGGAGGACCCCGTGACCGCAACTCCGCAACTTCTCGAAATGCTCTCGGTGCTCGACACGGGTGCCCGAACCCGCGAAGACATCCTCACCGGCCCAGCGCTCCCCACGCCCCACGGCCGCTCCTTCGGCGGGCAGGTGCTCGGGCAGGCGGTCGCCGCAGCCGGGGCCACGGTGCCGGAGGATCGCACGATCCACTCGATGCACTGCTACTTCCTGCGACCGGGGGAAAGCACCGAGCAGATGACCTTCGAGGTCGCGCGCCTGCACGACGGCCGCTCCTTCTCGACGCGTCGGGTGCAGTCCTACCAGGACGGCAAAGAGCTGATGTCGATGATCTCGTCGTTCCAGGCCGATGACCCAGGTCTCGAACACGAAAAGCGGCTCGACACCACCGACCTTCCCGACCCCGAATCGCTCTCCAGCGTGTGGGAGAAGTACGGCCACCTCGCAGACGGCGGGCGCGGCTCGTGGCTGCTGAACCGCCCGTTCGACTTCCGCTACCTGGAATCGGACATCGTGCTGGAGGTGGCTGAGCGCACGAACCGGCAGCGCGTGTGGATGCGCAGCCGCGACACCTTCGACGCGCCGCCGCTGCTGCACGCAGCCGCACTCGCGTTTGCGAGTGACTACCTGCTCATCGAGCCCATCGCCCGCCAGCACGGCATCCCCTGGGCGACCCCGGGCCTGCGCGCGGTGAGTCTCGACCACGCCATGTGGTTCCACCGGCCCTTCCGCGTCGACGAGTGGCTGCTGTACGAGCTGGAGTCGGACACGGCCCAGGGCGGGCGCGGGCTCACGAACGGCCGGTTCTACAATCGCGACGGTTCGCTCGTGGCGAGTGTCTCGCAGGAGTGCATGATTCGGCTGCCCGACGCGGAGAGCTGAGCCGCTGCGGCGGTCTCGGCCCGCGCGCGGGTGATGGATCGAGTTCCCCGGCTCGTGCACCCTGAGGAACCGTCACCGCTCCGTCAGCCGCGGCGGAACCTCACGGGATCGTCCATCCACCGCTCGACCGAGGCGCGGCCCTCATCGGAGAGTCGCATCGGTCGCATGGTGACACCGTCGACGATCACGATGTGCGAAACCGCCCGCGCCACCACCGCACGCTCGTCGGCCGCGCCGTCGACGACCTCGTAGTGCACCTCCAGGCTCGATCCCCCGAGGCGGCCGATCCACAGGTCTACCGTGATCG
Organism: Leucobacter sp.; assembly: GCA_047973175.1. Classification (GTDB taxonomy): domain Bacteria; phylum Actinomycetota; class Actinomycetes; order Actinomycetales; family Microbacteriaceae; genus Leucobacter. The sequence goes on along the minus strand of JBKEBN010000063.1, from coordinate 55,441 downwards.
GCCGCTCGGAGTATTCGAGCACCCGCAAGAACTCGATCTGCTGGTTCGCCACGAGCATCTTCGGCCCCGCGGGGTCGACGCCGCGGAAGTGCCGCTCCATACCCGTCACCTCGCGGCCCGAACCGAGCCAGAAGACGCGCACTCGCGCCTCTTCGAGGAAGCGCGCGAACGCCACGTTGTTGACGTGGCCGTAGGCGTCTTGATCGCCCCAGCGCAGTTCGATGTCAACGTGTACGCGTGCCATGAGATGACCTATCCTCTTCCCGCCGACTCCACCCGTCCCGAGCGCAGGGGCGCGCTCGGGAACTGACCGCGCGAAGCGTTGCTTCGCTTCAAGCGAGTCAGTTCCGCGTCAGCTTGCGGTAGGTGACGCGAGACGGCTTGGCCGCCTCCGGTCCGAGCCGCTCCACCTTGTTCGCCTCGTACGCCTCGAAGTTGCCCTCGAACCAGTACCAGCTCGCCGGATTCTCCTCCGTGCCCTCGTAAGCGAGGATGTGGGTGGCGATGCGATCCAGAAACCACCGGTCGTGCGTGATGACCACCGCGCAGCCCGGAAACTCGAGCAGAGCGTTCTCAAGACTCGTCAGGGTCTCGACATCGAGGTCGTTCGTCGGCTCGTCGAGCAGCAGCAGGTTGCCGCCCTGCTTCAGCGTGAGCGCGAGATTGAGGCGGTTGCGCTCGCCGCCGGAGAGCACGCCCGACGGCTTCTGCTGATCCGGCCCCTTGAAACCGAAGGTCGACACGTAGGCGCGCGACGGAATCTCCGTGTTGCCCACCTGGATGTAGTCGAGCCCATCGGAGACGACCTCCCACACGGTCTTCTTCGGATCGATGCCGCCGCGGGTCTGGTCGACGTAGCTGAGCTTGACGGTCTCGCCGATCTTCAGTTCGCCGCCGTCGAGGGGCTCGATGCCCACGATCGTCTTGAACAGCGTCGTCTTGCCAACGCCGTTCGGGCCGATGATGCCGACGATGCCGTTGCGCGGCAGGGAGAACGAGAGCCCGTCGATGAGCGTGCGCCCGTCGAAGCCCTTGTTCAGATCCTTCGCCTCAAGCACCAGGTTGCCGAGGCGCGGCCCCGCGGGGATCTGGATCTCCTCGAAATCGAGCTTCCTCGTGCGCTCAGCCTCGGCGGCCATCTCTTCGTAGCGGGCGAGGCGAGCCTTCGACTTCGCCTGGCGGCCCTTGGCGTTCGAGCGCACCCACTCGAGTTCCTCCTTGAGCCGCTTCTGCAGCTTGGCGTCCTTCTTGCCCTGCACCTCGAGACGGGCGGCCTTCTGCTCCAGGTAGGTGGAGTAGTTGCCCTCGTAGGGGTAGAGTCGGCCGCGGTCGACCTCGCAGATCCACGTGGCGACGTGGTCGAGGAAGTACCGGTCGTGGGTGACGGCCATAACCGCACCCGGATACTTGGCGAGGTGCTGCTCGAGCCAGAGCACGCTCTCCGCGTCGAGGTGGTTGGTGGGCTCGTCGAGCAGCAGCAGGTCGGGCTTCTCGAGCAGCAGCTTGCAGAGCGCGACACGGCGCTTCTCACCGCCGGAGAGATTCTTCACGATCGCGTCTGAGGGCGGGCAGCGCAGCGCATCCATCGCCTGCTCGAGCTGATTGTCGAGGTCCCAGCCGTCGACGTGGTCGATGGCCTCCTGCAGCTCGCCCATCTCGGGCAGCAGCTTGTCGTAGTCGGCGTCGGGGTCGGCCATCTCGAGCGAGATCTCGTTGAAACGGTCGAGCTTGCCCTTGATGTCGGCGACGCCCTGCTGCACGTTCTCGAGCACGGTCGCGTCTTCGTCGAGCTCGGGCTCCTGCATGAGGATGCCGACGGTGTAGCCGGGGGTGAGGATCGCCTCGCCGTTCGACGGGGTGTCGAGACCCGCCATGATCTTCAGGATCGTGGACTTGCCCGCACCGTTCGGGCCGACGACGCCGATCTTGGCACCCGGCAGAAACGCCATGGTCACGTCGTCCAGGATCACCTTGTCGCCGTGCGCCTTGCGCGCGCGAACCATCTGGTAAATGTACTCAGCCATAGCCACTCAGACTACCAGTCGATCGGGCGGGTCTCTCCTATCAGGCAGATGTCTCGTTCGGGGCCCACCGCGGGTTCCGTGACGGCGACGAAGCTGCGATCCTCCGCGACGACCTGGCCGATGAGGCAGTCTTCGCCGATGCGCACGGAGACGAAGATGTTATCGGCTTCGAGACCGGTCTGTGTCCGGTCGAAACTCACCTGCATCGCCCCTCTGTCGAAGCCGGAGTCGATGACCGCCTGCGCGACGGGCTCGCCCCGCACGGGCTCGTCGCTCTTCGCGAAGTCGCGGATCACCTCGGTGAAGTAGGGCAGATTCTGTTCGGCCGTGCCGTGCGGGAAGAACTCGGGGGCTTTCTCGGGAACGGCCGGGGTCTCACGCTTCGGCGCGTCGGGCGTCGGCCCCTCGAACAGGGTGCAACCGGCCAGCGCCGGAACCAGAGCGCCCAGGACGAGCGCAAACGCCGCGAGGGATCGACGATTCGACGGAGCGGTGCGAGTGCGCATTCGCCCAGTGTACGCACGGAGCAGGATCTCGGGCTGGTGCGAGGCTGAGTGATCTGCCGACGGCGGTGGATCAGTGCTTCCTCCACAACTAGCTCTTTTTGGCGCATCTCGCTGACTTTTCCACAGATTTGCAGAAGCAGGCATCTCGGTCCTCCGCGTGCAGCAGTCTGGTCGTGAGCGGTCGAACCGGAGACTCGCACGGCCCCGGTTCGACCGCTCACGAGCACCGCTCCGCTCCGTTCGCGAAGCCGCGGTCGCGCAGCACGCAAGACGGCGCCGCGGAACAGCCGCAGCGCTCAGCAAGTTCAGCGAGTAAGGAACCACCATGTCCAACCAGATCTCCATCGTCGGCACCATTGCGACGGATCCGCGATACTCGGCCGCGGAGTCGCGCGTGCCCTACTGCACGTTTCGAGTGGCGAGCAACGAGAGGCGCTTCCATCGCGAGAAGAACGAGTGGATCGACTGCGGCACCAACTGGTACACGATCAATTCCTTTCGCAGCCTCGCCGAACACGCGAAAGACTCGTTCTCGAAGGGCGATCGCGTCATCGTGAACGGCAGACTCAGAATTCGCCAGTGGGAGAGCAAAGAGAAATCGGGCACCTCCGTCGAGATCGATGCCGACGCGCTCGGGCACGACGTGCGCTGGGGCGTCTCGAGGTTCACCAAGCAGCGCACCCCTGAGCAGCAGCGTCCGCCGACGAGCAGCGCACACGCCGGCACCACCGATGACAACAGCGCCTACGGCGGTGACGCGAGTGTCGGCGGCACCGCGTCCGTCACCGCGCTGAACGCACCGGCAGCCACGCCAGACGTGGCGTCCTCCTCCGGTGCTGACGAACAGCAGACGGGATCATTCGGCTCTCCGCAGTCGCGTTGGAATCCGGCGGCGAGCGAAGCGGGTTCCGAACAGAGCGGTGAGGCTCGCGGCGAAGACGGCTTCCTTCCTGCCGCGGCATAACCCCGGCAACCCGGCTGCCCGGGCTTCCCAAGCTCGCTCCGCGAGCGCCTGAACCTTGCCCGCGGGCACCAATTCCACAGTGTTCACCAGCCAGACACGCACTCACGCGACGCCGAGCAGCGGTCTGTCTGGGCCAGGGCGGTGCACTGGGTGCCGTTGGAGAGACCGCCGAGCGTACTCGGCGAGATATGCAGAGTCCGATTCTCTGGCCGCCCACGGGCGGCGGGCCTAGCTCCTGCTAGAACCCGCCGCCCAACTGAGAAAGGAGGTGCACGATGCATAACGAACTCGTGTACATCCTGGCCGCCGTCCTGAGTATCGGCGCTTCGATCGTCACGATCTACGCGTTCTTTACCCGCGACTAGCGGTGAGGGAGCGACCGAGGTACTGGTACTTCGGACGCTCCCCCTCAGTTTCGCCCATAGCTCTTGCTCACGCAAGCCCGGATGATGCCCGAGCGAACAGGCTATTTCAGGTATGAGGAGAAGGAGGCCCGCACCTTGTTCACCTTGGGCACGGCAACGGCCAGACAGTAGCCCTGGGTCGGGTTCTTCGCGAAGAAATCCTGGTGGTACTCCTCGGCCGGATACACCACGCCGAGCGGCTCGATCTCGGTGACGACCGGGGCCGGCCAGATGGTGGCGGCGCGAGCGCGGGCCGCCTCGAAAAGCAGTCTCTGCTCGTCGTCGGCGGCGAACATGACCGACCGATACTGCGTGCCCACGTCGTTTCCCTGACGGTTCAGCTGGGTGGGGTCGTGCATGGTGAAGTACGCATCGAGAATCACGTCGGCCGGGATGACCTCATCGTCGAAGGTCACCGCGACAGCCTCGGCGTGTCCGGTCCTGCCGGTGCAGACCTGCTCGTAGCTCGGGTGAGCCACGGTGCCCCCCGTGTAGCAGGACTCCACCTCGGAAACGCCTCGGAGCGCCCGGTAGGCCGCATCGAGGCACCAGAAGCAGCCTCCAGCGAGAACGAATGTCTGAGTCGTCACTATTCCGGGTCCTTCCACCACCACGTGTCAGACGGGGAGACCGGCGGTCGGCGCTTGTGCTCTGTCGCGCGATACTTGCCCTCGAGCCTCTCGGCCTCCTCAGCGGGAATAGCGCCCCCCTCGAGGTAGTCGTCGATGTGCGTGTAGCTCATGCCGAGGTTCGCCTCATCGCTCTGACCGGGCTCGCCGTCGAGCAGGTCGGCAGTCGGAACCTTTCGCCAGAGCCGATCCGGAGCCTCAAGGTACCGCAGCAGGCTCGCGCCCTGTCGCTTGGAGAGCCCGGAGAGGGGAATCACGTCGACCGCGCCGTCGCCGAACTTGGTGAAGAAACCCGTGACCGCTTCGGCCGCGTGGTCGGTGCCGACGACGAACAGCCGGTGGTCCCCGGCGATCGCGTACTGGGCCACCATGCGCATGCGCGCCTTCACATTGCCCTTGTGGAAGTCGCTCATGCCCTCCCCCATGGCGTCGGCCACCTCTGAGACCAACTCCCTCACACTGGAGGCGATATTCACCGTGATCGCGCGGTCGGGTTTGATGAACGAGAGCGCGAGTTGCGCGTCATCCTCGTCGTGCTGCACCCCGTAGGGAAGACGCACCGCGATGAACTCGGCTTCCTCTCCCTCGGAGCGCAGCCGCTCAACGGCGAGTTGCGTGAGACGCCCTGCCAGCGACGAGTCCTGCCCCCCAGAAATGCCGAGCACGAAACCGCGAATACCGGGAACCGTGCGAAAGTAATCGACCAGAAAACCGACTCTGCGCTCGACCTCGGAGGCGGGATCCACCTCGGAGGCAGCGCCGAGAGCACGGATGATCTGCTGTTGCATCTCACTCATGCCCACTACCCTACTCCGCCTCTGTTACAGAATCGCGCAGCGATTCACTGCGAAACCAGTTCCTCGACCGGCACCAGGCACCGGGGCCCGAGAAGTCCCTTGAGTTCCCCGTAGAGATCAGAGGAGATCCGCACTTTCTGCGGCAGTTCGAACACGCGAACCGCCAGCGGAGTGAGCAGGTTCAAGCGCACTTCGCCGTTACCGCTGTGGCGCAGCAGAGTGCGCTTGAGCTCGTCCATCAGTTCTTCGGTGGCTCGCGTGTCGCTCAAAGAGAGCACGAGAGACTCCGCATCTTCGCGCACCGCGGCGTCGATCGGTTTCACCCCGTAGGCATGCATCGACATGCCGTCGTCGCGCGCGTTCATCTTGCCGCGGATCGCGACGATGCCGTCGGGCTGCAGCAGAGTGCCGAATTCCTGATACGACTTGCCCATGAAGAGCGCCTGCACCTCACCGGAGAAATCCTCGATGGTGACCATGCCGTAGAGGTTGCCCGACTTGGCGGTGCGGTGCTGCACGCTCGTGAGCAGTCCGGCGACCGTGACGATCTCGCCGTCGTAGGTCTGAATGTTGTCGGCGTCGGTGACCTGCTGCACCGTGACGTTCGCCTCTTTGGCGAGCGCCACGTCCAGTCCGCGCAGCGGATGATCGGAGACGTAGAGGCCGAGCATCTCGCGTTCGAACGAGAGCTTGTCCTTCTTGCTCCACTCCGGGCGATCCGGCACGTGCGACACCGCGTCGACCGACTCACCCGCTGCTTCTGCGGCCTCTGCGAAGAGACTGTCGAAGTCGAAGCCGATGTCGCCCTTCTCTTCGGCTTTCTTCTCTTTGACGGCGCTCTCGATCGCCTGTTCGTGAATCTCGACGAGGGCGCGTCGAGTGCCCCCGAGCCCATCGAAGGCTCCGGCTTTGATGAGCGATTCGATGGTGCGCTTGTTGAGCGCAGTGGCCGCCACCTTCTTGAGGAAGTCGTGGAAACTCTCGAACTTTCCCTTCTGCTCTCGCGCCTCCCGAATCGCCTCCACGACGTTCGTACCGACGTTGCGAATCGCGCCGAGGCCGAAGCGGATATCGCCGCCGACCGCCGAGAAGTCGGCGAACGACTCGTTCACAGCGGGCGGCAGCACCTTGATGCCCATGCGACGGCACTCGTTGAGGTACACGGCGAGCTTGTCTTTCGAGTCGCCGACGCTCGTCAGCAGCGCGGCCATGTACTCGGCGGGATAGTGCGCTTTGAGATAGGCGGTCCAGTAGCTGACCAGCCCGTAGGCAGCCGAGTGGGCCTTGTTGAACGCGTAGTCCGAGAACGGCAGCAGGATGTCCCAGAGCGCCTTGATCGCACCGCTGGAGAAGCCCCGCTCACTCATGCCACTCGAAAAGCCCTCGTACTGCTTGTCGAGTTCCGATTTCTTCTTCTTGCCCATCGCGCGGCGCAGAATATCCGCTTGGCCGAGTGAGAACCCCGCCACGCGCTGCGCGACGGCCATCACCTGCTCCTGGTAGATGATGAGACCGTAGGTGGTGTCGAGAATGTCCCTCAGCGGTTCTTCGAGTTCGGGGTGGATCGGCGTGATCTCCTGCTCACCATTCTTGCGCAGGGCATAGTTGGTGTGAGAGTTCGCGCCCATCGGCCCGGGCCGGTAGAGCGCGATCAGGGCCGAGATGTCTTCGAAGTTGTCGGGCTTCATGAGGCGCATGAGCGAGCGCAGCGGGCCGCCGTCGAGCTGAAACACTCCGAGTGAGTCACCGCGAGCCAGCAGTTCGTACGATTCGGCATCGTCGAGCTGGAGGCGTTCGAGATCCAGTTCTTCGCCCCGGTTGAGACGGATGTTCTCGAGCGCGTCGGAGATGATGGTGAGGTTTCGCAGCCCCAGAAAGTCCATCTTGATGAGGCCGAGGCCCTCGCAGGTCGGGTAGTCGAACTGCGTGACGATCTGGCCGTCCTGTTCGCGCTTCTGCAGCGGGATGATGTCGAGAAGCGGATCACTCGACATGATCACGCCCGCCGCGTGCACGCCCCACTGGCGCTTCAGGCCCTCGAGCCCGCGGGCCACGTCGTAGACGGTCTTCGCGTCGGGATCTTCCTGCAGCACCGCGCGGACCTCGGCGGCTTCCTTGTACCTCGGGTGATCGGGGTCGGTGATGCCCGAGAGCGGAATGTCTTTCGCCATGACGGCGGGCGGCATGGCCTTGGTCAGCTTCTCACCCATGCCGAACGGGAAGCCGAGCACGCGCGACGCGTCTTTGAGCGCCTGCTTCGATTTGATGGTGCCGTAGGTGACGATCTGGGCGACGCGCTCGTCGCCGTACTTCTCTGTCACATACTTGATGACCTCGCCGCGGCGACGATCATCGAAGTCGACGTCGAAGTCGGGCATCGACACGCGGTCTGGGTTGAGGAAGCGCTCGAAGATGAGCCCGTGCTGCAGGGGGTCGAGGTCGGTGATCCTCATCGCGTAGGCCACCATCGATCCCGCTCCCGAGCCGCGACCAGGGCCGACGCGGACGCCGTTGTCTTTGGACCAGTTGATGAAGTCGGCGACGACGAGGAAGTAGCCGGGGAAGCCCATCTGCGTGATGACGCCGATCTCGTACTCTGCCTGCTTGCGCACCTCGTCGGGAATGCCGTTCGGATAGCGGTAGTGGAGGCCCTTCTCGACCTCCTTGACGAACCAGCTGTCTTCGCTCTCGCCCTCGGGGACCGGGTACCGCGGCATGTAGTTCGCCGAGGTGTTGAAGGTGACGTCGCAGCGCTCTGCGATGAGCAGGGTGTTGTCGCAGGCGTCGGGAAAATCGCGGAAGATGTGCCGCATCTCGGCAGCGCTCTTGAGGTAGTAGCCCGAGCCGTCGAACTTGAACCGATTGGGGTCGTCGAGGCGGGATCCCGACTGCACGCACAGCAGCGCGGAGTGCGCCTCGGCGTCGGCCTCGTGCACGTAGTGCAGATCGTTGGTCGCGACGAGCGGGATCGACAGGTCCTTCGCGATCTTGAGCAGATCGGACTGCACCCGCCGCTCGATCTCCAGGCCGTGATCCATCAGCTCGCAGAAGAAGTTCTCTTTGCCGAAGATGTCTTGGAACTCGGCCGCTGCCTTGACCGCCTCGTCGTACTGCCCCAGGCGCAGTCGGGTCTGGATCTCGCCGGAGGGACACCCCGTGGTGGTGATGAGGCCCTTGCCGTAGGTCTGCAGCAGCTCGCGGTCCATGCGAGGTTTGAAGTAGTACCCCTCCATCGAGGAGCGAGACGACAGCCTGAAGAGGTTGTGCATGCCCTCGGTCGTTTCGGAGAGCATGGTCATGTGCGTGTACGCACCGGCACCTGACACGTCGTCGCCGGCTCCGTCGCCCCAGCGCACCCGGGTGCGGTCGGAGCGATGCGTGCCCGGCGTGAGGTAGGCCTCGATGCCGATGATCGGGTTCAGGCCGCGGTCTTTCGCCTGCTTCCAGAAATCGAACGCACCGAACATGTTGCCGTGATCGGTGACCGCGACCGCGGGCATGCCCTGGTCTGCCACGGCCTCCATGAGCTGCCCCACGCGGGCGGCACCGTCGAGCATGGAGTACTCGCTGTGCACGTGCAGGTGCACGAAACCGTCTTTTTCAGACACCGATTGAAGCCCTTCTCTCAGATGCAGTCCAGGGTATCGCGCCCCACGGGGATTCGCCTCGGGCGACAGCCAGAGTCAGGCGTGCACGGTCAGATAACGATCCAAGAAGCCACACCTCACGCAAGGTATGACCGGTTATACTCAACCCATGAAGACCGCGATATCAATCCCCGACGAAGACTTCGAGCGCTTCGAGCGCCTGGCCGCAAGGCAGGGCATGAACCGCTCAGAGTTCTACCGTACTGCCGCTATCCGGTTCGCCGACCTTCTCGAGGAGGGGTCAATGCTCACCGCCGTCGCCGATGCGGTGCTCGAGCAGACGGGTCAACCAGCCGATCCACTATTCCTGAGGGAGAGCGAACGCGTGCAGCGAGAGGAGGTCGAGTGGTGATCCACCGTGGAGACATCGTCTGGGTCGACTTCGGTTCGCCACGCGGATCGGAGCCGGCAAAAGTGCGCCCGGCTGTCGTGGTGCAGGAGGACTGGCTCCTCGCAACCAAGATCTCAACCGTGCTCGTCATACCACTCACTTCCAACATCGCACTCGAGGCCTTTCCCGGGAACGCACCCGTGCCGTCTCTGGCGTCTGGTCTCGAGCGAGACTCGGTCGCGGTGGTCTCACAGCTCGGTCCCGTGAGTCGCGAGTTTCTGGAGCCACACCCTATCGGCCACCTCCCCGCCTACCTCATGGCAGACATCGACACCGGCATTCGCCTCGCGATCGGCCTCTGAGCCCGATCGGAGGGAGAACGCCAGATCCAAGTCACGCACAAGTTACCCACTGAGTGCCGGAATTCCCGGAGGCCGCACAGAGTGTGCATTGAGCGGCAACTCACTTGCGACGGCACCGCACGGACCGCCGCGATACAGTGAGTGCGTGACTGCAACTTCGCACGCCTCACCCACCGTGAGCGTCGTTCTCCCCGTCTACAATTCGATGCCCTATCTCACCGGCGCCATCGAGTCGGTGCTGGCCCAAGATCTCACCGATATCGAGGTCATCGCGATCGATGACGGTTCGACCGACGGGTCTGGCGAGGCGCTGGATCGCTTCGCAGCCCAGGACTCGCGCCTCTCCGTGATCCACCAGCCGAACAGCGGTTGGCCCGGTATGCCGCGCAATCGCGGTCTCGAGCACGCTGGCGGCCGCTTCGTCTTCTTCATGGACAGCGACGACACGATGCCGCCGCACGCGCTGCGCGCGATGGTCGAGATGGCCGACGACCCGCGGTCGAAGCGACCCGCCGATATTGTGATCCCACGCTTCGAGGGTGTGGGCGGCCGCAGGGTGCAGTCGCTCTTCGCGCGCTATCCGCAGGGCACTATCGGTCTGGAGCGCGCGCTGGAGAGCCTCTCCCCCCAGAAACTGTTTCGCCGAGAACTGCTCGAGCGCGAGCATCTGCGGTTTCCGGAGGGCAAGGTGCGCCTCGAAGACGGCATCTTCGTCACGCAGGCCTACCTGGCAGCCGAACGCATCGCGTTCTGCGGCAAGCGGCCGCTCTACGCCATCGTAGACCGCGATGACGGTCAGAATATCTCCGCGCAAGACATCGAGCCCGCCGGCTATGTCGCATCATGCCGGCGCATCGCGGGGCTGCTGCTCGAATCGATTCCGGATCGGGGCCGAGCCGAGTTGCTGATCGCGCAGTTCTTCTGGCGCAAGGGTCTGAAGTTCTACGCCCTTGAGCGCTGGGCTGAGATTCCGGCGGAGATCCGGGTGGAGTGGATCGAACTGCACCGAGCTTTCCTGCGCGATCTCGTGCCCGTCGAACTCGATGCGAAGGCCGCGACTCCGACGGATCGCCGCAAACTCGCCCTCCTCCGAGCCGGCGACGCAGACGGTCTCGAGGCGCTTATCGCGGCGGCTCCGCGGCTCACTCATGTCTCGGAGTGCACGGGAACTCGCAGGGTCGACGGCGGCATCGAGATCAGCGTCGCCGTCACTCCCGACGGAGAGGACTCGCTGCTGCGCGAGGTCGATCTGCCGTCGCGCTCTCGATTGCGAGCGGCCGATCACGTCAACCGTGCGCTGCGCCCACTCTTCGGCACTCGAGCGGGGCGAGGGGCGAGCCGCAGGCTCGCTGCGGCGCTCACGGGTGAGGCACCCGAAGCCCACCTGGTGCTCTCCGGGCGTCGAGTGGGGCGCGCGGTTTCGGTACCCGGTCGGCTCGTCGGCGCTGAACCGGGATCGGGTGAGTTGCGGTTCCGCTTCGTGCTGCCCGACTCGCTGCTGCAGCGCTACCGGGGTGACCGCGTCGACCTCTGGACGGTCGCGGCCGTGGATCCCGAGCTGAGCGGCGGGCGTGTTCGAGTTCGTGCGCGCAAGTCCTTCTCAAAGCAGTTGCAGAAGACGCGCGTCTACTCCACCGACCAGGGCAACGTGAGCCTCGCCATCCAATAAGGTTTTGGGTCTTTCTATGGTTGTCAAGTCGTAGTGAGGTCAGACGATATGTCAGATGCACCACCTATGTATGCCGCGGAACTTACTACCAGCAACCCCGCCCTTCGCCTACGCTAACTCACAAGACGCACTCTGATCAGCGAGCGAACAATCTCGCTCATTCAGATCGCAGAAGAGTGCCGCCGGCATTACTAATCGATTCCAGTTATAGCAAAATCTCTTGCCGCCAATGCCTCCCGGCACCTCGCAGCGCTGCGGCCGGTCGCTCCCGCCCTTCTGGAGGACGCAGATGGTCGGTATCAGCCCGCATAACGACCATATGCGTCTTCCAGAGGCCAGCCCGGCCGGTCCGCACGTCTTCCAAGGGGCCAGCACAGCCGACGCGCACACCTTCCAGATGCCGGCAAGAGCGCGTCCGCGCCCCTCAGAGGCCAGGGGGGGACCGCCGGCGAGTGCGCCGGGCGGTGTGCGTCAGGCTGCGGCGAGCACGTCGAGCGCGTGCTGCAGATCAGCCGGATAGCGGCTCTCGAATTCGACGGGGTCGCCCGTGCCCGGGTGGCGGAAGCGGAGACGCATCGCGTGCAGCCACTGACGAGAAAGGCCGAGCTTCTCGGAGAGCGTCGGGTCGGCACCGTACATCGAATCTCCGACGCAGGGGTGCCGCTGTGCCGCCATGTGCACGCGGATCTGGTGCGTGCGGCCCGTCTCGAGCTCGATCTCGAGCAGGGTGGCGTAGGGGAACGCCTCGAGCGTCTCGTAGTGCGTCACCGACGGCTTACCGTCGCGGGTCACTGCGAACTTCCACTCGTGGCCGGGATGCCGCCCGATGGGGCCCTCAATCGTTCCGGAGAACGGGTCCGGGTGCCCCTGCACGACAGCGTGATAGATCTTGTCGACCTCGCGCTCCTTGAAGGCGCGCTTCAGCTCACTGTAGGCGCGCTCGCTCTTCGCCACGATCATGAGGCCGCTGGTACCGGCGTCGAGCCGGTGCACGATGCCCTGCCGCTCTGCCGGTCCGGAGGTCGCGATGCGGTAGCCCGCTCCTGCGAGCGCGCCGAGCACTGTGGGGCCCTGCCAGCCGAGCGACGGGTGCGCGGCAACCCCCGCGGGCTTGTCGACCACGACGATGTCGTCGTCGTCGTGCACGATGCCGAGCTCGGGAACGTGCACCGGAACGATCTCGGGTCCGCGCTGCTCGGTCCAGCTCACTTCGAGCCAGCCTCCGGCAGGCAAGCGGTCCGACTTGCCCACTGAGCGCCCATCGACGGCGACACCGCCCTGCTGCACGATCTCGGCGGCGAAGCTGCGCGAGAAGCCGAGCATCTTGGCCAGCGCCGCGTCGACCCGCTCACCGACAAGGCCGTCGGGCACGGGCAGGCTACGGTGCTCCATCGCTCTTCTCCGAACTGGGCGACTCGGGATCGCCGTCTGCCGCTTGCACACCCGCGCTCGCCTCGGCAGCCGTGATCTCGGCGGAGGAGACGTCGGAGTCGGCTGCCTCGGAACCGGCGGCCTCCGCTTCGGCCGCTTCGACGTCAGCCGCATCGGCCGTCTCGACGTCAGCCGCGTCAGCCGCATGACGGCGCGCTCTCGGTCCGCCGTCGATGGGCAGTCCCAGGAGCGTCACGATGACGAACACCACCATTCCGACGACGATGCCCATGTCGGCGACGTTGTAGATCGCGGGGTTGAAGCCGAGCCACATCCACGGAGTCAGGATGAAGTCGATGACGTGCCCCTCGGGAAAGCCGGGGTCTCGCGTGAGCCTGTCGGTCAGGTTGCCCAGCACGCCGCCCAGCAGCAGCCCGAGGAACACCGCCCAGGGCACTGAGCGGAGACGCCGGATCTGCCAGACGATCACCACGACGACTACGGCCGCGAGAACCGTGAAGATCCAGGTAGCGCCACTCGCCATCGAGAATGCGGCACCGGGGTTGCGCACGAAGTGCCACAGCAGAAAATCGCCGAGTACCGGCACGGATTCGCCCTCGGGAAGGTTCGCGACCACCCAGTTCTTCGAGAGCTGATCGATCGCGTAGACCACGATCGCCACTCCGAACAGGAGCAGTGGCACGAGTCTGCGCCGCCGACTCGCAGAGGATCCTCCACCCGGTGCCGCAGAATCGGGCGCATCGGCAACCGCCGTCTCATCCTCGGCAACCACCGTCGCGTCGGTTCCTGCGCGCGGAAAGGCCCCGTCGATCGAGGGCTCATTCGCCTTCGAATTCGACGGGGCCGCTTCGCGGGAGTCGTTCACGCCCCGAACGTCACCCACCCGCGTTACTGCAGGCCTTCGGGTGCGCCGGCGGGCTCGGGCGAGCCGTCGAGGCCGCGCAGCTGCGACTGGATGTAGGAGCGGAGGGTGGAGCGGTACTCGCCCTCGAACTGACGCAACTCCTTGATCTTGAACTGGAGGTCGCCGCGCTCGGAACCGAGCTGACGCAGCTCTTCAGCGCGCTGCTTCTGAGCCTCTTCGACGAGGTTCTTCGCGGTGCGCTCGGCATCCTGCACCATCTGGTCGCGCTTCTCTTCGGCCTCGGCGATGAGCTTGTCGCGCGTGACTTCGCCCTCGTGCACGTGCTTGTCGTGCAGTTCGAGTGCGAGCTGCAGCATTGCGCTCGACTTGACCGCGTCGGGCCGAGCACCCGCGACCTCGGGAGCCGCAGCGGGCGGGGCGACCGGTTCGACGGGAGCGGCGGCGGGCACCGGGGCGTCGACGACGATGGTCTGCTCGGAGACGTCGGTCTCGGGAGCGCTGCTCGCAGCACCCTTGGAAGCTTCGCAGGCTGTGAGCTTCGCGGTCAGATCCTCGATCTGGGCGCGCAGCTCATTCTTTTTCTGCTCGTGCTGGCGCAGCTCCTCGACGATCGTGTCGAGGAAGTCATCGACCTGATCGAGATCGTAACCGTCGCGGAACTTGGTAATCGTGAACTTCTGATTCACGACATCTTCAGGAGTCAGGGCCATCGTTTACGTCTCTTTCGCTTCGGGACCACTGACGTGGTCATGGGTCAACGCTAGCAAAAAAACTGCGGATCTCGCAGACGAGGAGAGAATTCACCAACTGGGAATGATCGCCATCAAGATCCAGCAGCTCAACATCGTGAGCATCCAGCCGAGATCGAGCGAGATCTGACCCAGTCGAATCGGCGGCAGAATCTTGCGGAACATGCGGATCGGCGGATCGGTCACGGTGAACACGAGTTCCACGAGCACCGCGACCAGGCCGCGGGGACGGAATCTCCGGTTCAGCACCAGAATCCAGTCGATCACGAACCGCACCCACAGCACGACCGTGTAGATCCGCAGGAGTACGACGAGCACCGTGCCGACGGTGAGAACGAGCTCCACGTACCAGGCCTCCGAGAACTAGGCGGAAGGGGCCACGAAGAAGGAGCCGCCGTCGCCAGACGCCGAGTCCTCGCTACCGACCTCGATGTGCTCGGGAGACAGCAGGAACACCTTCGTGGTGACGCGCTCGATGTTGCCGTGCAGCCCCATGGTGAGCCCGCTCGCGAAGTCGACCAGGCGCTTCGCGTCGCCCTCCGCCATGCGCGAGAGGTTGATGATGACGGGCACGCCGTCGCGGAACGCCTCGGCCACGACCCTGGCGTCCTTGTACTCGGTCGGGTGCACCGTCAGAATCTCGTTCATCGGCTGCTGCGCGGGCTGGCGCGTCGGGGTGACGCGCCGCAGCGGCGTCACCGTGGCGCGCTGCTGCGGGGCGGGGCGCACCGGCTCCGCCTTCGCGGGAGCCGCCGCGGCGCGCTGCACGGGGGCCTCGGCGGCCTTCTGCGGAGCGGCGGTCTGCTGCTGCTCAAGGTCTTCCTCGGCGAGGCCCAGGAACACCATGGTCTTCTTCAGCGGGTTGCTCATGTTCTCTCCCAATACAGTGCCCGTCGCAGCGCCGCCGAAACAGCGCGGTTTCTCCGAGACTACCGGGGCTCGGGTCGTTTACCTGTGATTGCGCTGCCGATGCGCAGGTGTGTCGCGCCGTGCGCAATCGCCTCGGCGTAGTCGTGGGTCATTCCCGCGGAAATGGCCGTGGCCCCCGGATCGAGCCTCTGCAGACGGTCGGCGTACCCGCGCAGCCGCGCGAACGCGGAGTCGGCAGACTCTTCTTCGGGCAGCGGCGCGACCGCCATCACGCCGCGCAGCCGCAGCGTCGGAGTCTCGAGCACGCGCTCCGCGATCCGCTCGACTTCCTCCGGCGGGGCACCGCCGCGACCGGGATCGTCCGTGAGGTTCAACTGCACGAAGGCGTCGATGGGCCGCTCGACCTCGGCGGTGGCGAGCGCGTCGACGAGCCGCTCGCGATCGATCGAGTGGATCGCCGACGCGTAGCGCGCCGCCTGACGCGCCTTCTTCGTCTGGAGCTGCCCGATGAAATGCCAGTTCAGGTCGAGAGCGGCGAGCTCCTCGGCCTTGGCCTGGGCCTCCTGGTGACGATTCTCCCCCACGTCGCGCACGCCGAGTTCCGCCAGCGCCGCGACGAGCGACGCCGGATGAAACTTGGTGACGACGATCAGCGTCACGTCCTCGGGGTCGCGGCCCGCCGCTCCGCAGGCGTCGGCGATCCCGCCCCTCACCCGGGCGAGACGCTCGCCGAGCCCCGGAAACCGCTGCGCGCCGTCACCGCTGATATCGCTCGTGCTCATACGACTACTTCAGGAACTCGGGAATGTCGAGGTCGTCGTCATCGTCACCGTCGAACGCGGGATCGGAGAGCTGGGCCTCGACCGGAGGGTTGACCACCTCGCCGAACTGCCCTGGCGCGGCGTTCTGCGACGTGCGCTCGGCCGCGTTGAAACCGGGGTAACCCAGGCCGGTGGCCTCGTCGGTGGCCGTGGGAACGGGGCGCGGCGAGGGAACCTCCTCGATGCTCTCGACGTGGCTGCCGCGGCGACCGGGCGCGGAAACCGTGCTCTGCGCCGCCTGGTCGGCGTCGAAGCCGGCGGCGATCACGGTGACGCGCACCTCGTCGCCGAGGGTGTCGTCGATGACGGTGCCGAAGATGATGTTCGCCTCCGGGTGCACCACGTCCTGCACGAGCGTCGATGCCTCGTAGATCTCGCTCAGAGCCAGGTTCGACGAGCCCTGGATCGAGAGCAGCACGCCGTGCGCGCCCTCGACGGAGGCCTCGAGCAGGGGCGAAGCCACGGCGAGTTCGGCCGCCTTGATGGCGCGGTCGGCACCCCGCGCCGATCCGATGCCCATGAGGGCGGCTCCGGCCCCCTGCATGACCGATTTCACGTCGGCGAAGTCGAGGTTGATGAGACCGGGCGTGGTGATGAGGTCGGTGATGCCCGAGACGCCCGCAAGCAGCACCTGGTCGGCGGCGGCGAAGGCCTCGATCATGCTGATGCCGGGCTCCGCGATCTCGAGCAGACGGTCGTTCGGCACGACGATGAGCGTGTCGACCGCCTCGCGCAGGGTGTGCACACCGGCGTCGGCCTGGGCAGCGCGGCGCTTCCCCTCGAAGCTGAACGGACGAGTCACCACGCCGATGGTGAGGGCACCGATGGATTTGGCGATCCGCGCGACGACCGGAGCGGCACCCGTGCCGGTGCCGCCACCCTCGCCCGCGGTCACGAACACCATGTCGGCACCCGCAAGCGCCTCCTCGATCTCCTCGGCGTGATCCTCGGCGGCACGACGACCGACCTCGGGATCAGCACCCGCGCCGAGGCCGCGCGTCAGCTCACGGCCGATGTCGAGCTTCACGTCCGCGTCGCTGAGCAGCAGTGCCTGCGCATCGGTGTTGACGGCTATGAACTCGACGCCGCGCAAGCCGAGCTCGATCATGCGGTTGACCGCATTGACGCCGCCGCCGCCGACACCGACGACCTTGATCACCGCGAGGTAGTTCTGGTTCGCTGACACCTGGTTCCTCCGCCCCTAACTCTCAACTTCTACTTAAAGTTTAAGTTAGTATTGCCGTATACATTTCTTGCACAACGCTATGGCCCGCTCTCCGTCGTGGACCGCAGACACGCGGCCAGCCGAGAAAAACGTCACCTGAAGACGGGTGCCTCCGTCGATGACACGTCGATCTGCTCCACCTTCCGGTCGCCCAGGGCCTCGAGCATCGTCTGCAGCACGAGCGATTTCCGCCGCGTCTCCTCCGCATCGCCCCAGATCACTTCAACCCCGCTCGCCAGGGTGAAGGTCACGCTCTGCGGGCTCGAGGCGGTCACGCCGGCGATCTGCTCGCGCAGCTCGGCGGGCATGTCTCGCAGCGCGCGCCCGGCCGCCAAGAAAGCCGAGCCCGTGCGGTCGGTCACCTCGCCCGTGCCGAGCGGCACTCCGGCGGGCGGCTTCTTCGAGGCACCGACCAGCACTCCGGCTGCGTCGAAGAGTTCGAATCTGTCGTCGCGCTCGATCGACATCACCGGAACCCGCTCCTCGATGCGCACCATCAGCGTGTGCGGCGGCAGCCGCTCGATCGAGTAGCGCTGGATCAGCGGAAACGGCTCGAGCGCTCGGTGCACCTCGCCCGACTCCACGAGAGCCAGCGGCACCCCCTCGAACCGGGCGAGTGCCTTCTGCACGTCGGCCTCGTTCACACTCTGCGCCCCCACGAGCTGCACCTCTCGCACCGCCATCAGCGGCGTGAAGGCACCGGCGACGACGAACACCGCGAGGCCCAGCACAGCCCCCAGGGCGATCAGCCAGTTGCGCCTTCGTCGACGCGCGGCAGCCGAGAAGCGCTTGGTCTCGCGACGACGCCTCGCCCGCACCTGGCGATCCGCCTCTCGCACGCGGCGCTCGGCGGCGCGCACGGGATCGACCGCGCGCGAGCCCCAGCCGCGACGCCGCGAGAGCTCAACCGTCGCCGCCGTAGCGCGGCCCGCGTCGCCTTCGCGCGCCGCGCTCAGGTCGACGGCGGACTCGTCTGCGGGCTTCTCCTTCACGGGCGCGGCCGCATCCGGAGTCTTCGCCGCGGATTCTGAAGACCGTTCCGAGGGCTCCTCGAAAGCAGCGACGGACTCGCCCGAAAGGGAGGACTCGCCCGAAAAGGCAGACCCGTCGGAGAAAAAAGACCCTTCGGGCGACGAGCGCTCCTCCGGCAGAGTCGCCGCGCCCGCGACCCGGCCGCGATCGGTCGCGCGACGAAGACGCCGCATCACCGGCGAGTCTGCCGGTATCTCCGGCGCTTCGGGCGTCTCGGACGCCGCGCGTGCGGCAGCGCTCCCGGTCGCCCCTGCGGCCGACCGCTCGGAATCCGGCTGCCGCGAACCCGGCCGCGGTGCTTCCGGTTGCTCCGGCACCGGCAGCCGGTCGAAGCCTCCCGGGCGCTTCATCAGCTCTCGGCGTCGAAGCGGCCGCGCAGAGCCTCAACCACCTGGGGAATGATCTGGTAGACCGTGCCGCAGCTCATCGTCACCATCACGTCGCCGGGGCGGGCGATCTCGGCGAGGTAGTCGGCCGCGTCCTGCCAGTCGGGGCGGTAGGCCACCCTGCTGGAGTCGACGAAGTCATCGGCGACGAGCGCGCCGGTGACGCCATCGACCGGATCCTCCCGCGCACCGTCGACCGCGAGCACCACCGTGTGGTCGGCCCGGGCCTCGAGCACCTCCGCGAACTCGCGGTGGAAGAGACTCGTGCGGCTGAAGAGGTGCGGCTGGTGGATCGCGATGAGCCTGCCGTCTCCCACGACGGCGCGGGCCGAGTCGAGCAGCGCGGCCACCTCGGTGTGGTGGTGCGCGTAGTCGTCGTAGACCCGCACCCCGCCGACCTCGGCGTGGAACTCGAAGCGGCGCTTGGTGCCGCCGAAGGCCGCGATGGCCTCGAGTGCCGCGGCCGGCTCGTAGCCGAGGCCGGTGAGCACGGCGAGCGCGCCCACGGCGTTGACGGCGTTGTGCTTGCCGTACACGCTCATCTGGCCGGAGTAGCGCGACCCCTCGATCTCGACCTCGAAGGCGACGGGGCCCGAGTCGTCGATCGACACGATGCGCACGTCGGCCTCGGCGTGCTCGCCGAAGGTGCGGATCGGGGCCGACGCACCGGCCTCGCGCACCGCGGCGAGCACCTCGAGCGCTCCCGGGTCGTCGGCCGAAATCACGAGCTGCTCGCGAGCACCGAGCGCGAAGTCGACGAACGCGCGCATGAAGTTCTCGCGCGAGCCGTAGAAGTCGAGGTGCTCGGGGTCGACGTTGGTGATGAGCGCGATCGCGGTGTCGTAGAGGAGGAACGACTTGTCGCTCTCGTCGGCCTCGATCACGAAGAGGTCGTCGGTGCCGGGGGCCGAGGACACGCCGAGAGACTCGATGATGCCGCCGTTCACGAACGACGGATCGGCTCCGAGCCCGAGCAGCCCGGTGACGATCATGCCCGTCGAGGTCGTCTTGCCGTGAGCCCCCGCGACCGAAACCACCCGCTTGCCGCGAGCGAGCCAGGCGAGACCCTGCGAGCGATGCAGCACCGGCAGCCCCCTCGCGAGCGCCAGCTGGTACTCGGGGTTGTTCTGCCACAGCGCCCCCGTCACCACGAGGGTGTCGGCGTCGCCGACGTTCGCGGCGTCGTGCCCCACCGCGACCGGGATCCCGATCTCTTCGAGCGCCGCCGTGGAGTAGTTCGCGCTGCGGTCGGAGCCCGTCACCGAGACCCCGGACTGGTGCATCATGCGGGCGATGCCGCTCATGCCCGATCCGCCGATGCCCACGAAGTGCACCCGCCCCAGCTCGTCGGGAATCTCCATCTCGAGATCGGGATAAATCATCTGGCCTCCTCAGCCGCGCTCAGCGCGAATCGACTCTCCAGCGTACCCTGCCGGGGTGGCCGTAGACCGAGCGCCGCCTCCATCAATCGGCTCGGCGACCGAGCGCCTCGTCGACCAGCGCCAGCAGACGCTCGGTGCCGTCGAGCGCTCCCGCGCCGCGGGCGCGCTCCGACATCTCGGCGAGCCGCGTCTCGTCGCCGAGCAGCGGCAGCAGCGTGCCGCGCACCCACTCGGGCGTCAGTTCGTCGTCTTCGACCAGCAGCGCGCCGCCCGCAGCGACGACGCCCTCGGCGTTGAAGCGCTGCTCGCCGTTGCCGTGGCTGTAGGGCACGAAGACGGCAGGCACGCCGAGCCCCGCGAGTTCGCTGACCGTCGTCGATCCGGCGCGCGACACGGCGAGGTCGCAGGCCGCGAGCGCGAGATCCATGCGGTCGCAGTAGGAAATCACGGAGTAGCCGTCGACGCCGGGATCCTCGACCTCGGTGAGCCCGCCCCAGATGTGCAGCACCTGGGCACCCGACGCGGTGATCTCGGCCGCCGATCCCGAGATGCCCCGGTTGATGGCGCGCGCGCCGAGAGAGCCGCCGGTGACGAGCAGGGTGCGCCGCTCGGGGTCGAGGCCGAAGTGCTCCCGCGCCTCGGCGCGCAGCGCCGCCCGGTCGAGGCCGGTGATCTCGGGGCGCAGCGGCATGCCGGTGACGCGGGCGTTCGGGATCGGCGTGCCCTCGAAGGTCACGCCCACGAACGGCGTCTTGCGGGCACCGAGCTTGTTCGCCATGCCCGGCTTCGCGTTAGCCTCGTGGATGACCACGGGTACGCCCTCTTTCGCACCCGCCGTATAGGCCGGTGCCGAGGCGTAGCCGCCGAACCCGACCACCACGTCGATGCCGCGCGTGCGGATGAGGGTGCGCACCTGCTTCACCGCGCGCGCGTAGCGCGCCGGAAACTTCAGCGCGGCGAGGTTCGGCCGTCGCGGAAACGGAAGCCGTTCGATGTGCACGAGCTCGTAGCCGCGCTCGGGCACGAGCCGCGCTTCGAGGCCCTCGCGGGTGCCGAGCACGACGATCTCGGCGTCCAGCTGCAGCTCGCGGATGAGATCGGCCAGCGCGAGCAGGGGGTTGACATGGCCGGCGGTGCCGCCTCCGGCGAGCAGGTAACTGGTCATCTTCTGCGAGGTTTCCTTCCAGTCGGACGAGTCCCCTCGTCCGCGAGTTCGGCTTGGTACTGCGCGCCGTCGCGCGCGATGGAGATGACGACTCCCATGGCGGCGAGGCACGCGATCAGCGCGGTGCCTCCGGCGCTGATGAGCGGCAGGGGCACGCCGAGCACGGGAAAGACGCGGATCACGACCCCGATGTTGACGAAGGCCTGGCCCACGATCCACACCATGATGCCGCCGACGACCGCGCGCCCGAACCGGTCGCGCGCCCGCGCGATGACTCGCAGCATCACGAACATCAGCACGACGAACATCGCGATCACCAGCAGCGCGCCGATGAGCCCGAGCTCTTCGCCGATGATGGCGAAGATGTAGTCGTTGTCGGCCGCCGGCAGCCACGACCACTTCGCCTTCGAGTTGCCGAGACCGACGCCGAAGAGACCGCCTCCCGCGAGCGCCCAGAGCCCGTGCAGCGGTTGCCAGTCGAGGCCGCTGTAGTCGCTGGTCTCGCCCGCGTGGCTCAGCAGTCGATCCATGCGGTTCTGGCTCGTGAGCACGAAGAACGCGACCGCGACGATCCCGCCGAGAGCCGTCACCCCGAGCGTCTTCCAGCTGATGCCCCCGAAGTACATCGCGCCGAACACCATTGCGGCCATGATGAGCACGGTGCCGAGATCTCGGCCTCCGAGCACCAGTCCGAGCGCGAGGATCGATCCCGGCAGGACCACCGGAATCAGCTCGTGCCGCATCTTGCCGAGCATCGGCTCCTTGCGCTGCAGCACGGCACCGATCCAGATCAGGAGCACCAGTTTCAACGCCTCGGACGGCTGGGCGCTGAAGCTGCCGATCTCGATCCAGTTGCGGTTGCCGTAGACGTTCTTGCCGAGCGGCGTGAACACGAGCAGCTGACCCGCGAGGCCGAGGCCGAACAGCACCCAGGCCCAGCGCTTCCAGAAGTTTGCCGGGAGCGCCGCCGCGAGCAGCATCACGGGAATGCCGATGAGCGCGTAGCTCGCCTGCCGCCAGAAGCCGCCGAACGACCCCTGGTCGTTGATGTACGAGGTGATCGACGACGACGACAGCACCATGATGAGGCCGAAACCGACCAGCAAGAAGGTGATGGCGTAGAGCGCCACGACGGTGCGATCGGTCCCGGTGCGGAACGCGGCACCCAGGGTGATCCGCGCCTGCCCGAGGGCCGACCTCCGGCTCTCCTCGCCGTCAGCGTTCGAGCGGCCCGGCGCTTCCGCCATGCGCCTCACCCCACTCGCTCACTGCTCGCTGAAACTTGCGACCCCTGTCGGGGTAGTCCTTGAACTGATCCATCGACGCCGCCGCCGGAGCCAGCAGCACCGTGTCGCCCGGCCCCGCAAGCCGGGCGGCCTCGCGCACGGTCTGGCGCATCACCTCGTCGCCGCCGGCATCCGCGGCGACCGCGATCTCGACGCGCGGCACCTCGGCGGCCTCGGCCTCGAGCGCGCGGAGCACCTCTTCGCGCTCCGCTCCGATCACCACCGCGCCGCGCAGCCGGTGCGCGTGAGCGCGAACTAGGTCTGAGATGTCGACGCCCTTCAGCAGGCCGCCGACGATCCACACGACGCCGTCGAGCGAGCGCAGAGCCGCATCCGCCGCGTGCGCGTTGGTCGCCTTCGAGTCGTCGATCCAGGCGATGCCCCCGTGAGCTCCGAGCCGCTGCATTCGGTGCGAATCGGGCACGAAGCTCAAGACCGCGCGCGCGATCTCGATCGGCTCCGCGCCGCGCGCCCGGGCGAGCGCACTCGCTGCGAGCACGTTCTGCACCATGTGGGGGGCCGCGAGGCCGCGCTCGGCGAGCTCTTCGACGGTCACCAGCTCGTAGGCCTCGCTGCGGCGCTCGGCGTGGAAGCCGCGATCGACCAGGATTCCCTCGACCACCCCGAAACCGCTGGGTGGCGGGCTGTCGAGACCGAAGCTGATGGCGCGAGCGCCCTCGACCACGTCGGCCTCCTCGACCATGCGCTCGGTCTCGATGTCGGCGCGGTTGTACACGCAGGCGACCTGGGTGTTCTCGTACACCCTCGCCTTGGCGGCCCAGTAGCCCTCGTGGCCGCCGTGCCAGTCGAGGTGGTCGTCGGCGAAATTGAGGCACGCGCTCGCGTAGGGAGAGATCTCGCCCATGCGCTCCAGCTGGAAACTCGAAAGTTCGACGACGAGCGCGTCGTATCCCTGCGGATCGCGCAGCGCGTCGAGGATCGGGGTGCCGATGTTGCCCGCGGGGGTCACGCGCAGCCCGCTCTCGCGCAGCATGTGCGCGGTGAGCTGCGTCGTGGTCGTCTTGCCGTTGGTGCCGGTGATGCAGATCCAGTCGGCGACGCGCGGGGTCTTGTCGCGCAGTCGCCACCCGAGTTCGATGTCGCCCCACACGGGAACGCCGCGCGCGGCGGCCCAGGCCGTGAGCGGGTGATCGGGTCGATAACCGGGCGAGACGACCACGAGGTCGGGGCCGAAGGCCGCGAGGTCGCCTAGCTGTTCGGGGTTGCCGCTCGCGCAGAACCGCTCAGCGCCGATGACGTCGAGCAGTTGCTCACGATCGGCGTCGGGGGCACCGTAGATGACCCGCGTCAGAGCACCGAGTTCGACCAGGGTGTCTGCCACCGAGAAGCCCGTGACGCCGAGGCCGAGCACAGCCACCCGCAGCCCCGCCCAGTCGTGGTGCCAGCTCGAAAGCGCCTCCACGCGCTCGCGCGACACCGCTTCGCCTCCCGTGCTCTGCATGCCCTGCTCCGCCTTCTCCTCTGACCCTTCGGTCTCCGCCGCCGACTCCGCGTCCGTCACTGCTGCAGCACCCATTCTCCGTAGAACGACCCGATCGCGGTCATGCCGAAGATGCCTGCGATGATCCAGAACCGCACCACCACGGTGACCTCGGCCCAGCCCTTGAGTTCGAAGTGGTGGTGGATCGGGCTCATCCGGAAGATGCGCCTGCCCTTCGTCACCTTGAAGTAGAGTCGCTGCACGATCACCGAGCCGGTCTCCACGATGAAGAGACCGCCGATGAGCAGCAGCAGCACCTCGGTGCGCGTGAGCACGGCGAGGGCGGCGATCGCGCCGCCGATAGCCATCGAGCCGGTGTCGCCCATGAAGACCTGCGCCGGGTTGGTGTTCCACCACAGGAAGCCCGCGAGGCCGCCGAGGAAGGCTGTCGAGATGACCGCGAGATCCATCGGATCGCGCACCTCGTAGCAGCCAGGCTCGATCAGGGCCGCGCAGTTCTGCGCCGACTGCCAGAAGCTGATGACGAGGTAGGAGCCGAACGCGAAGATCGCCGCGCCTGCCGCGAGACCGTCGAGACCGTCGGTGACGTTGACCGCGTTGGTGGTGGCGGTCGTGATCACCATGATCCAGATGATGAAGAGCACGATGCCGATGACGGGGCCGAACATCATGAAGTTGAAAGAGGTGTCGCGGAAGATCGAGATGCTGGTCGAGACCGGCGTCAGCCCCGCCTCGTTCGCGAACTGCAGGCCGAGCAGCGCGAAGGCCACGGCGATGATGATCTGGCCCGCGATCTTCGCCCAGCCGTTCAGGCCGGCGGAGTTCTGCATGCGGGCCTTCATGAAGTCGTCGATGAAGCCGACGAGGCCGGCACCGACCGCCATCAGGATGACGAGCAGCGCCGAGGGCGACGGCTGCTCGCCCATGATGAGCTTGCCGACGAAGTATGCGATGACCGAGCCGGAGAGGAAGATGAGACCGCCCATCGTGGGCGTGCCGCGCTTCACCTCGTGCTCCTTCGGGCCGTCGACGCGGATCGGCTGGCCCCAGCGCAGTTTGCCGAACGCCCGCACGAACAGCGGGGTGAGCAGTAGCGAGTAGAGCAGCGAGAAACAGCCGGCAATCAGCAGCGCTATCATGCTTGGACCTCCCGGTAGGCTTCGCCCAGTCGGTCCCCGAGTCGCTGCAGGCCGGCCGCGTTCGACGATTTCACGAGCACGGTGTCGCGGGGCCGCAGCGTGCCAGTCAGGTACTCGAACGCCTCGTCCTGGGTCTCGAAGAACACGCTCTCACCGTCCCACGACCCCTCGTTCACGGCGCTGACGTGCAGGTTGCGTGCCTCTTTGCCGACGACGACGAGCTCGGAGACGCGCAGGCGAACAACCTGCAGGCCGATGCGGATGTGCTCCTCGATGGCGTACTCCCCGAGCTCGCTCATCGCGCCGAGCACGGCGACCGAGCGCCCCTCCGGCTCGCGTATCTGCGCGAGCGTGCGCAGCGCAGCGCTCATCGAGTCGGGGCTCGCGTTGTAGGCGTCGTTGATCACGGTGATGCCGTCGCGACCGCCGAGCACCTCCATGCGACCGGGCGCAGCGAGTGCGGCGGCTTCGAGCGCCTCCACGATGCCAGCGAGCGGCAGCCCGAGTTCGAGGCCGACGGCGGCGGCGGCCAGCGCGTTCATGACGTGGTGCTCACCGATCACGCGAAAGCGCACGGGCACGACTTCGCCCGCCGCGTGCAGCGTGAATCGCGTGCCGCTCGCCGAGGACTCGACGTCGGTGGCGCGCACATCGGCCTCGGGGTGCAGGCCGAACCAGCGTACCCGGGCAGCGGTGAGATCGGCCATGCGGGCGACCCTGGAGTCGTCTCGATTGAGCACGGCGACAGCGGTGTCGGGCAGATCGCGCACCATCTCGCTCTTGGTGCGGAAGGTGGTCTCGATGCCGCCGAACTCGCCGGCGTGAGCGAGGCCCACCGACAGCACGACACCGATGCGCGGCGGTGCCATCGCGGTCAAGCGGGCGATCTCGCCCTCCGCGCTCGCCCCCATCTCCGCCACCAGCGTGCGCGTGTCGTCCTCGACGCGCAGCATCGTGAGCGGGCCGCCGACCTCGTTGTTGAACGACTTCGCAGAGGCGACGGTGGGGCCGAGCCTCTCCGCCATGGCGGCGACCAGGTTCTTGGTGGTGGTCTTGCCGTTCGAGCCGGTGATGCCGACGATGGTCAGCTCGCCGCGATCCAGCACCCGGCGCACGACCTCGGTCGCGAGCGCACCGAGCGCCTCGGTCGCCTCGGCGACCACGATCTGCGGCACGCGGTCGTCGACCTCGCGCTCGACCACGAGCAGCGCCGCCCCGGCGTCGACGGCCTTCGCCGCGTACAGGTGCCCGTCGGTCTCCTCGCCTCGCCGGGCGAAGAAGATCTGGCCGGGTGCGACCTCGCGGGAGTCCGTCTGCGACTCGCCGGCCACCACGGTCTCCGGCTCCGATCCGTCGGTCCCCAGCACGAGCCGTCCGTCGACGGCGCGAGCGACCTCGGCCAGCGTCAGTTCAATCACGAAAGCAATCCCGCCTCGCGGAGCGCGCCGCGTACCTCGTCACGCGCCGAGTACGGCAGTTGCTGCCCGGCGACTTCCTGGTAGTCCTCGTGTCCGGGACCGGCATATAGGATAACGTCCCCGGGCTCGGCGAGCGAAATGGCGAGGCGGATCGCAGCCCGCTGATCGCCCTCCTCGATGACGCGCGCGCGGTTCGCCGAGCGGGCTCCGGCGAGCAGCTGCGCGCGGATCGCCTCCGGCGGTTCGGAGCGCGGGTGGTAGTCGCAGATGATCACCGTGTCCGACCCCGCTCCCGCGATGCGCCCCATCTCCTCGCGCTTCGTGGTGTCGCGGTCGCCGTCTGCGCCGAAGAGGAAGATCACCCGCCGCGGGGCCACCTCGCCGAGCGCGTCGAGCATGGCTTCGAACGCGCCCGGCGTGTGACCGTAGTCGACGTAGAAGCGGGGGCCGGCGTCGATCGGCAGCTCGGGGTTCATGCACTCGAGACGGCCCGGAATGTACACGGGGATGCGCCCGCGCACGAGACCCGCCGCGACTCGCGAAAGCGAGATCCCGGCCTCGTGCAGCATGATGAGCGCGAGCGCCGCGTTCTCGGCCATGAAGCGGCCGAAGACCGGCACGCTGCCGCGAAACTGCGCGCCCGCCGGGCCCTGCAGCACGAAGGAGACGCCGTCGATGGTCTGCGAGGTGACGGCGAGGTGCCAGTCGGCCTCCTGCCCGTACTCGGTCGCGAGCCTGGTGACCGGGATCAGCGACTCCCGCGCAATGCGCCGCCCGTAGGCCGAGTCGACCACGACGACCCCGCGCTCGGCGCGCTCGGGGGTGAAGAGCGCGAGCTTCGCGGCGAAGTACGCCTCCATGTCGCCGAAATCGTCGAGGTGATCCTGCGAGACGTTGTTGAAGGCCACGACGTCGAAGTGCACGCCGTCGATGCGCCGACGCTCGACCGCGTGCGCCGACACCTCGACCGCGACGCCCTCGACGTGCTTCTCCCGCATACGCGCGAGCAGAGCGTGCAGCTCGGGCGACTCGGGGCTCGTGAGATCGCTGACGATCACCTCATCGTCGATGCGCCGCTCGGCGGTCGAGCTCAGGCCGGGGGTGAGACCCGCCGCGCGCAGCAGCTCCGCGATCAGGTACACGACGCTCGTCTTGCCGTTGGTGCCGGTGACGCCGAAGGTCTTCGCCGAAAGATTCTCGGTGTCGTAGACGGTCGCAGCGACCTCGCCCAGAATCGCGCGCGGGTTCTCCGCGGTCACGAGCACCGGCAGCTCCACTCCGGCCGCGCGCACCAGCTCCGCACCCGCGGCGTCGGTGAGCACCGCGACCGCGCCGCGCTCCGCCACCTGGCCCGCGAACTCGGCACCGTGACGCCGCGCTCCGGGCACCGCCGCGTAGAGGTCGCCGGCGCGAACGTCGCGCGAATCGAGCGAGACTCCCGTCACCGCCGCCCCCGCCGCGTCTCCGCGCGCTTCGAGGTCGAAGCGGTCGACCAGCCCCTGCAGCGGGACGGGAACGGGGTGCTGCGGCCGAATACTCAGTCGGTCTCCGGTACTCACGTGCTTGTGCCTCCTGCGGCCTCGGTCAGTATTCCGACGGGAGCGGCGTGAACTCCCCCGTCGAGGGCGGGATGTGGAACGTGCGGATGGTGGCCTCGGCCACGTCGTGGAAGGCGGTGACCGCAGCTGTGGCTCCGTCTCCCTTCTTCGCGAACGCAACCGATGCTACCGCGACATACTGGGGGTCGTCGGCGGGGAAGATGCCCGCGAAGGAGTTCACGTACTCGGTGCGGTACAGACCGGTCTCGGGATCGACCTGCTCGGCCGTGCCGGTTTTCCCGGCGAGACGATACCCGGGAATGTCGATGATGTCCTTGTACCAGCCCTCGGCGACCACGGTCTCGAGCATCTCCATCATCGTGTCGGAGGTTTCGGGGGTGATCGCGCGCACCGGGTCGCCGTGATCGAGCTTCTGCTCCTTGCCCTCCGGCGTCACGCACCCGCTCACGAGCGTGGGCGGGATCCGTTCGCCGCCGTTCGCAATCGCCTGATAGGCACCGGCGGTCTGCACGATGGTCGAAGACACGCCCTGACCGAACGTGGTGTTGTACGAGGTCTGCGGGTCCCAATCCTCGACGGGGATCAGCATGCCCGTGTCCTCGACGGGCATGCCCGCCTCAGTCGCCGAACCAATGCCGAAGCGCTGCAGGTACTCGTAGCGAGTCTCCTTGCTCAGCTTGCTGCCGAGCGTGGCCGTGCCGACGTTCGACGATTTCACGAGAATGCCCGTGAGCGTCCACGGCATCGGCTCGTGCCCGAACGAATCGCTGAAGCGCACTCCCGGCTCCGGTTCGAGGTAGTAGGGCGTGAGGTTCTGTGTCAGCGGGGTCGCGGCTCCCTCGTTGATGAGGGCGGCGGCCGTGATGGTCTTGAAGGTCGATCCGGGCTCGTAGGGGCTCGTGAAGGATCGCGCCTCGCGCTTCGCGGGATCCGAGGAATCGACGTCGCCGGGATCGACCGAGCCGTCCTCGGCCACCGCGACGAGTTCGCCGGTCTTCACGTCCATGACGACCATCAGGCCCCACTCGGCACGCACGTCTTGCACCTGCTCGTTGATGATCTGCTGCGCCTCCCACTGCAGGTCGCGGTCGATCGTGAGCTCGACGGTGCCGCCGTCGACGGCCTGCTCCTCGACCACAGCGCTGCCGGGCAGCGGCACCTGATCGGCACCGCGCTCGTAGGTCTCGAACCCGTCCTTGCCCGTGAGGCACTGATCCTGCGACAGCTCGACGCCCGACTGCGGATCCTGATCCTGCCCGGCGAAGCCGATGATATTGCCCGCCACCGCGCCGTTCGGATAGGTGCGGGCGTGCTGCGTGTCGAAGGTGAGCCACGGAATCTCGAGCTTCTTGAGCGCGTTCAGCTGCACGAGGTCGATCGACCGCTTCACATAGGCGAAGTCCGACTTCGGGTTCTCCTCGAGCGCGTCGTCGACGATCTTCTGAATCTCGTCGGCGCTCTGCCCCGTGATCTCACCGATCTCGCCGAACGCCTCGTAGGCCGTGACCGCGACCGTGCCGATGCCGCCTTCCGGGTCGAGCCGCCAGAACTTGCCGCCCTTGAGCTGCGTGTTCTTCGGAGAGAGCTGCACGTCGTAGCGCTCGTCGGTGGTCGCCAGCACGACGCCGTTGCGGTCGACGATGTCGCCGCGCACGCTCGGGATCGCGAAGGCCACGGCGCGCCGATCCTTCGCCTCCTCGTTCAACGCGGCGGCGGAGACCATCTGCACGTCGACGAGGCGCACGAGAAACGCGACGGCCGTGATCACGACCACCGTCAGAGCGATCGTGCGGCGCAGGGCGGCGCTTCTGGGTTTCACGGTTTCCTCCCGGTTCTGCTCGTCCGGCTGCTCGGTTCGTGCAGCGGTTCTGTCGGTCTAGTGGGTTTCTGGGGCGGGCAGCCTGCCCTTCCAGCGCTTCGGCGGGTCGGTCGACGCCGCGGCCGACGCCACCGTGCTGCGCGAGACGAGCAGGCCCGAGGCATCGACCACCGGCATCGACTCGAGCGTGGAATTGGGCACCAGATTGCCCTTCGCCTCGGTGGTCTCCGACTCGAGCGAACCGAGGATCGCGCCGTCGCTCAACCGCAGCGTCGCCGGCTGAGCGTTCTGCACCATCCCGAGCGCGGCCGCGTTCTCCGCGAGGTTCTGCGGCGACGCGAGCTTGTCGACGTTCTGCGACAGCAGCCGCTCCACGCGGCCGAGATCCCGCTGCTCGATCTGCAGCGCGCGCGACTCGTACGCCCCCTGGGAGATCGCGATGCTCAGACCGAGCTGGGCCGCGAGGATCAGCAGCACGATCCCGACCGCCACGAGCGACGCCATCAGCGGATTGCGGCTCACCCGCGGCAACCGGCGGGAGGCCGCGGGGGCGATGCGCAGGTGGCGCTCGGCGGGGGCCGCGGCAGCGGAAGACCGCAGCGGAGCCAAATCGTCGAGGTCGACGGGCACCGTGTTGTTCATCGCACGCTCCTCACGCGTTCGGCCGCGCGCAGTCGCACGGGAATGGCTCTGGGGTTGCGCTCGCGCTCTGCCGCGTCGGCCAGCTCAGCGCCGCGCGTCAGCAGGCGGAACTCCGGGCGGTGCTCGGGCAGCTCGACCGGCAGCCCGGCCGGGGCCGTCGATCGGCTGCGCCCGGCCAGCTCGCGCTTCACGAGTCGATCCTCGAGCGACTGATACGACATGAACACCCCGCGCCCTCCGATGCTCAGCAGATCGAGCGCGGCCGGAATCGCGCGCTCCAGCACCGCGAGCTCGCCGTTCACCTCGACGCGCAGCGCCTGGAACACCCGCTTCGCCGGGTGCCGCTGATCCCGCACTGCCGCGGGCGTCGCCCGCTGCAGCACATCGACCAGCTGCGAGCTGCGCAGCAGGGGGGTCTCGGCGCGCGCCGCCACGATCGCACGCGCGTACCGCGCGGCGAGCGGCTCCTCGCCGTAGCGCTCGAAGATCGCCCGCAGGCGTCCCTCGGGTGCGGTCGCGAGCACGTCGGCGGCCATCTCCCCGCAGCTCTGGTCCATGCGCATGTCGAGCGGAGCGTCCTGCGCGTAGGCGAAGCCCCGATCGGATTCGTCGAGCTGCAGCGACGACACCCCGAGGTCGAAGAGCACGCCGTCGACCTTCTCGAAGCCGCTCTCGCGCACCGCGCGTGCGATGTCGTCGTAGACGGCGTGGACCCGAATCGCGCGATCCCCGAAACGTCGCAGCCGCCTGCCCGCGAGCTCGAGCGCCTCGGTGTCGCGATCCAGACCGATCAGCGTCAGCCCCGGATGGGCGTCGAGCAGCGCCTCGGCGTGCCCGCCCATGCCGAGCGTGGCGTCGACCACCACCGCGCCGTCGCGCGCCGCGGCCGGGGCGAGCAGCTCGAGGCAGCGCTCGAGCAGCACGGGAGTGTGCAGGGCGCTCGGGTCACGAGTCTCTTGCTGGTCCTGCTGTGGCATGTCGTTTCGCTTCGGGTCTTCGGGATTGGTATCGGTGGTCGTTTCGACGGTCACGGGTGCACCGGGCTAGAACATGCCCGGGATCACCTCCTCCTCGATATCGGAGAAGGCGGCTTCTTGCTCGGCGAGGTAGTTGCGCCAGGCCTCTGCATCCCAGATCTCGGCGCGCGAGCCCGCGCCGATCACGGCGAGTTCGCGGTCGAGACCCGCGTACTCCCGCAGGTTCGCGGGAATCACGATGCGGTTCTGCTTGTCGGGAGTCTCGGGGTGAGCTCCCGAGAGAAACACGCGCAGGTAGTCGCGCGCCTGCTTCGAAGTGACGGGGGCCTGGCGGATGCGCTCGTGCATGGAGGCGAACTCGGCCTCGCTGAAGAGGTACAGGCAGCGCTCCTGGCCGCGCGTGATCACCAGGCCGTCTGCGAGCTCGTCGCGAAACTTCGCCGGCAGGATGATGCGGCCCTTCTCATCGAGTCGGGGGGTGAAAGTTCCGAGAAACACAGCAACCTCCCCTCCGCCGGCTCACGTGTAGGATCCCACCTTACTCCACTTTGCTCCACTTCACCGCCCTTTCTCCCCACCCCAAACTCAGACTCCGCGATATCCCAATCAGCGCAAGCGAAGTAGCGCGAATATTGCCGCGGGGCGATTGCCGGAGCGCCGAAGAAGATCCGCCCTATCCACCGCAGAACGAGGGCTCAAGGCCCGATTCTCAGCCCTTCGCGCCCTCAAGTGGAGCAAAGTGGAGACGTATGTCCACCGCCGATCGGAGAGGCTTACTGATCGCGCGGATAGGGACTACGGTACGAGGATGCGGTGACCTGGAATCTGGCAAGGCGGAGGAGGAAGGCTTCACTGGTGGTGAAGATTCCAACGACAACGCAGCCTGGTATCAGGTCACCGCACCGCAGCCGTAGTCCCTATCCGCGCGATCAGTTAGCTCCCAACCCTGCAGCCCGGGCGGGTCTCGACCAATCCGCGCGCACGAAAAAGGGCCGTGGTTCGCACCACGGCCCTTTTTCGAAACCCGCCTTTAGCGGTCGCCCTCCATGCGCTCGTCCCAGCGACGCTCCATGCGCTCGCTGAACGATGAGCGAGTCTGAGAACCGGACTCGCCGGCCTTGGGAGCGCCCGTCGGCGACTCTTCGGCATCGCTCTCGGATCCCTTCGAGAGCATCAGCACGACACCTCCGACCATTACCGCGAAGCCGATGAGGCCCAACCAGAGCTGAGAAGCGGCGACGCCGCCGACCAGCACGCCGATGCCGATGATCAGCACCACGATGCCGAGCACCAGCGAACGGTAGTTCACGCGCCGACGGTTCGACGCGGCCGTGCTCATCACATCGGCCTCACTCCGGTAGAAGCCGCGCTCCATCTCGTCGAGCAACCGTTGCTCGTGCTCTGACAGCGCCATGGCACCCTCCCCAAGCGTCGAAATCTGTTTCCGACCAGTCTACGACCGGTGCCTGAGACTAGGCTAGTTGCGTGCAGGAAACGACACGACTTGCTGGGCTTGTTCAGGAGCGCATCGGCGACGCGGTCACCGCGCATCGACAGGCGCTCGGGCCGCTCGGTCACGATGCCGAACCGATGCTCGACGAGGCTCTCGGGTTTCTATCCGGGGGCAAACGCTTTCGCGCGCAGTTCGCCGCCCTCGGCTATCGGGCGGTGCGCAGCCTGAACATCGCCGGCCCGCTCGACGGCGAGGCCGGTGCCGTGCTCGACGCGGCATCGGCACTGGAGATGTTCCACGCCGCTGCTCTCATCCACGACGACGTCATCGACCGCTCGGATACGCGCCGCGGCCGCCCCGCCGCCCACTGCTTCTTCGCAGACATGCACCGGCAGAACCGCTGGAGGGGATCCGCCGACCACTTCGGCGTCGCCGGCGCGATCCTGCTGGGCGACCTGCTGCAGGCGTGGTCGGACGAGTTGATGAACGCGGCGTGCGACGCCATCGACGATCGCGAGGCAGCGCGACGCGCCCGCGACCACTTCAACCGCATGCGGAGCGAGGTCGCCGTGGGCCAGTACCTCGACGTGCTCGAAGAGCAGCAGTCGATGTTCGCCGAGCATGAGGAGCAGCTCGAGCGTTCCACCCGCGTGCTCGTCTACAAATCGGCGAAGTACAGCGTCGAAGCCCCCCTGCTCATCGGCGCGTCGCTCGCCGGGGCGAGCGACGAACAGGAAGCGGGGCTCGCAAGCTTCGGGCTGCCGATCGGGGTCGCGTTTCAGCTGCGCGACGATCTGCTCGGAGTCTTCGGCGATGAGCGGGTCACCGGCAAGCCGAGCGGCGACGATCTCGTCGAGGGCAAGCGCACGGTGCTCGTTACGCTCGCGAGGGAGAACCTGCCGTCGACCCAGCGGCGCATCTTCGACGACCTGCTCGGCAACGATCTCGACGCCGAGCAGGTCGCGCTGCTGCAGCGCACCATTCGAGAGAGCGGCGCGGTCGAGCAGGTGGAGCAGATGATCTCGCGCAACGTCGAGCGGGCCACTCGGGCGCTGCACCGGGCACCGGTGCGCGGCGACGCGTCAGACAGGCTCACGCGACTCGCCGAGCGTGCGACTCGCCGAGCGGCTTAGTGATCGCGCGATCGCGCGATCAGTTAGAAAGCCAGCGCCTGCGTGGCACGGCGCACGGCGCTCTTGCGCCCCGCGTGCAGCGCATCGACAGGCCGCTCGCCCAGTTCTTCGTTCTCCGCGAGCAGCCATGACACGGCCTCGGCCTCGGTGAATCCGGCATCGAGCAGCACCAGCAGCGTGCCTCGCAGCGTCGGCAGCGGCTGATCGTCGACCACGAACTCGACCGGGATTCGCAGAACGCCGTCGATGCGCACCGCTGCGAGGGCGTGATCCTCGATCAGACGGTGCAACCTGCCGGGGCTGATGCCGAAGCGGTCGACAAGATCTGGGATCGTGAAGTAGGAGTCGTTCGCGGGGGCCGTGCTCTGGGAAGCGTTATTCTCTGCCACACCTCCACTCTGCCAGCGGTGCCGACCGAGCGCAACGCGAACCGATCCCGAGCAGCGGGCAGCGTGAAGCGTGAAGCGCCGCCGCGCGCAATACCGACGGCTTCGGCGCGCACCCTGCACCGGTTCAACAAACTTTCGTAGACTCTCGGGGTGACCTCTGTGCCTTCGGACCCGCTCATCGGGCAGACACTCGACGGGCGCTACGCGATTCGCTCGCGCGTCGCCCGCGGCGGCATGGCGATGGTCTATCTTGCGAACGACCTGCGTCTCGAGCGCAGGGTCGCAGTGAAGGTCATGCACGAGCACCTGGCCGAAGACGAGAACTTCACGCGTCGCTTCGAGCGCGAGGCGCGAAGCGCGGCAGGCCTCTCGCACCCCAACCTGGTCAACGTGTTCGATCAGGGGCACGACCGGGGCCGCACCTATCTCGTGATGGAGTACCTGCCGAGCATCACCCTGCGCGAGCTGCTGAAGCAGCAGAAGCGGCTGACCGCCGACCAGACGATGGAGATCTCCGAGGCGGTGCTCTCGGGACTCGCGGCGGCGCACCACGCCGGAATCGTGCACCGCGATCTCAAGCCCGAGAACGTGCTGCTCGCCGACGACGGGCGCATCAAGCTCGGCGACTTCGGGCTCGCGCGCGCCGTCAGCGCCAACACCACGACGGGGCAGGCCCTGCTCGGCACCATCGCCTATCTCTCCCCCGAACTCGTGACCCGGGGCATCGCGGACGAGCGCAGCGATCTCTACGCGTTCGGGATCATGCTCTACGAGATGCTGACGGGATCGCAGCCCTTCACGGGCGAGCAGCCTATGCAGATCGCCTACCAGCACGCGCACTCCGAGGTGCCGCTGCCGTCGGAGAAGAGCAGCGAGGCGTCACCCGGGCTCGACGACCTGGTGCGGTGGACCACGCAGCGCGACCCCGAGCTGCGCCCGCGCGACGCGGGCGAGGTGCTCGCCGCGCTTTCTTCGGTGAGAGGCGGCGGGCCCGCCACCGGCGCAACGCGGGTGCTGACTCCGCCTCCGACGACCGGGGCGTACGCACCACCGACCACGACGGTGCTCGGCGACGCGCGACAGACCTCCCCGACCGGCACCCGAGATCCCGAACCGCAGGGCAGCGCGCACGGTGCCCCGGCCGCTCAGGCGTCCCCCATCGATCGCGCCGCGGCGGCGGCCCGGGATCGCCGCGCCCGCGGACGCGTGACCGCGACGGCGGTCATCATGCTGATCGCGGTGGCGGGCGGCCTCGGCTGGTGGTTCGGGCAGGGGCCGGGATCGCGGATCTCCATTCCAGACGTCTCCGGCACCGACATGGCCGATGCCCAGGCCGAGCTGGAAGATCATTCGCTGCTCGTCAACATTTTCGAGTGCTCGAGCCTCGACGTTCCGGTCGGGCAGGCCGTGCGCAGCGAGCTCGAGTTCGGCACGCGGGTGGATCGGGGCTCCACGGTGGGACTCTGCCAGTCGACCGGCCCCGAACTGCTGCCCGTGCCCACCATCGCGGGTCTCTCCCAGCAAGAGGCCGAGCAGGCGATCGCAGACGCCCACTTCACCGTCGGCGACGTGCTCGAGACCCGCTTCTCCAGCGATGCCGCTGCCGACACGGTGCTCGCCGCCCTCGACGAGAACGGAGAGGGGCTCGGCGAGACCTACCTCGAACAGGGCAGGGTCGACCTGATTCTCTCGGCGGGGCCGGTGCCCGACGTCGCGGGGCTTTCGCTGTCAGACGCCGAGAAGCTGCTCGCAGACCACGACCTCAGTGTCGACGCTGCGCAGAACACCGAGAACTTCAGCGCCGACGTGCCCGAGGGCTCGGTCATCGCGCTGCACGTCAGCACCGATCCGGTGCGTCCCGGCGACGCGGTGGGCCTCGACGTCTCGCTCGGGCCCGAACCGGTCGACATTCCAGACGTCGCGGGCATGCCGCTCGAAGACGCCATGCAAACCCTGACGGATGCCGGCTTCGAACCGTTCTCATACGTCCCGGAGATCGCCCGCGGCCTCGCCGAGGCCACGGGAACCGACCCCGAGTTCGGCGAGCAGCTCCCCCTCGGTTCGGAGATCCGCGTCAAGAGCAAGACCAAGAATCTCTTCGGAGACCCCTAGATTGCTGAGACGCAGAACCGGGGCCGGTCGATCCCTAATCGATCGACCGGCCCCGGCGCACGGCTAGGCGCGCGATCTTAGGCTCAGCGAGTGACCTGCTTCAGCTCTTCGGCGACGAGGAACGCCAGTTCGAGCGACTGCATGTGGTTGAGGCGCGGATCGCACAGCGACTCGTAGCGGGTCGCCAGCGTCTCCTCGTCGATGTTCTCCGAGCCGCCCAGGCACTCGGTGACGTCGTCGCCGGTGAGCTCGACGTGGATGCCGCCGGGGAAGGTGCCCACCTCGCGGTGCGCCTCGAAGAAACCGCGCAGCTCGTCCATGACGTCGTCGAAGCGGCGGGTCTTGTAGCCGGTCGACGAGGTGATGCCGTTGCCGTGCATGGGGTCGGTGATCCAGAGCGGCGTCGCGCCGGCGTCGCGCACATCGGCGAGCAGGCCCGGCAGCACGTCGCGGATCTTGCCCGCACCCATGCGCGTGATGAAGGTGAGGCGGCCCGGCTCGCGCTCGGGATCGAGCTTGTCGATGAGGCGCAGGGCGTCGTCGACCGTCGCGGTCGGTCCGAGCTTCACCCCGATCGGGTTGCGCACGTGCGAGAGGAACTCCACGTGCGCGCCGTCGAGATCGCGCGTGCGCTCGCCGATCCAGAGCATGTGACCCGAGGTGTCGTAGAGCTCGCCGCTGCGCGAGTCGACGCGCACGAGGGGGCGCTCGTAGTCGAGCAGCAGCGCCTCGTGGCTTACGTAGAACTCGGTCTGCTTGAGCTCGGAGTGATCGACGCCGCACGCGTCCATGAACCGCACTGCCCGGTCGATCTCCGCGGCGAGCGACTCGTAGCGCTGGTTGGCGGGGTTCGAGACGAACCCCTGGTTCCAGGCGTGCACCTGGCGCAGATCGGCGAACCCACCCTGCGTGAATGCGCGAATGAGGTTGAGCGTCGAAGCCGACACGTGGTAGCCGCGCACGAGGCGCTGGGGGTCAGCGGTGCGCGTCGCCTCGGTGAAGTCGTAGCCGTTGACGAGGTCGCCGCGGTAGGCCGGCAGGGTCACGCCCTCGCGCGTCTCAGTGTTGCTCGAACGCGGCTTGGCGAACTGCCCGGCCATGCGGCCGACCTTGATGACCGGCATCGAGGCACCGTAGGTGAGCACGACCGCCATCTGCAGCAGGGTCTTGACGCGATCCCGAATCTTGTCGGCGGTCGCGGCCTCGAAGGTCTCTGCGCAGTCTCCGCCCTGCAGCAGGAAGGCCTCGCCGCGAGCCGCGGCGGCGAGCCGGTCGCGCAGCAGATCGGCCTCGCCCGCGAAGACGAGCGGGGGCTGGGCGGCGAGCTCGGCGGTCGCCGTCGCGAGCGCTTCGGGATCGGGCCAGACCGGCTGCTGCTTCGCCTCGAGCGCGCGATAGGCGTCGAGCCCCTCGAGCACCTGTGTTGCAGCAGTATCAGTGGTCTGGATCGTCATCAGTTCTTCCGGAATTCTCGTGTGAAATGCGGGCATGCGAACGCCGCGGCAGATCGCCGCGACCCTGACAGCCTACTAGTGGTGGGAGGAGTCAGCGTCCTCGTACGCTTGAGGCGTACACGTCGATGTACTGCTGCCCGCTGAGCCTCTGGATTTCGAGCATGATCTCGTCCGTGACGCTGCGCAGCACGAAGCGGTCGGCGCTCATGCCCTGAAACCGGCTGAAATCGAGCGGCTTGCCGATGACCGTGCCGATGCGGCGGATCTTGGGAAGCTTCGCCCCGATCGGCATCGCCTTCTCCGTGTCGATCATGACGGCGGGCACCACCAGCGCCCCCGACTCGAGCACGAGGCGGGCGACGCCCGTGCGCCCGCGATAGAGCCTAGCGTCGGGGCTGCGCGTGCCCTCGGGGTAGATGCCGAGCACGTCGCCGCGATCCAGCACGCTCAGACCCGTGTTGAGCGAGGCCTCCGAGGCCTTGCCGCCCGAACGGTCGATGGGCAACTGACCGACGCCCAGCATGAAGTCTTTGACGAGTCGCCCCTTCAGGCCTTTGCCCTTGAAGTAGTCGCTCTTCGCCAAGAAGTAGACACGCCGATCGATCATGAGCGGCATGACGAACGAATCGATCACCGAGAGGTGGTTGCCGACGATAATCACGGGGCCGGAGGGCGGGATGTTCTCGGCACCCTCCACCCACGGGCGAAAGACCGTCTTCAAGATCGGCCCGATGATCAGGTGCTTAAAGATCCAGTACAACACAGGCGGCAGACTTCCTCTTGGCTGTGAACAGACTCGGCCCGGAACAGACCCGGCTGCGAACAGAATAGTGCAGCCCAGGGACCGGTGAAGGTATGCGTATAGGCTGAGTGCAAACCCGGATGCGGAAACTCCGCATCGCGACGACCGATGCATGAGTACCGAAGGAGTTGCCGTGAATCAGTCTACGACCCCCCTCCTCGTCCCTTCCGCGCCGGAGGACAACATCACCGACCTGCTCGAGCAGCGCGTCGCTGAGACACCGACGCGCATTCTCTTCGCCGTGCCGCGGGGAGACGGCTGGCGAGACATCACCGCGGCCGAGTTCCGCCTCGACGTGATCGCGATCGCCAAGGGCCTGGTCGCTGCGGGCGTCGAGCCCGGTGACCGCATCGCGTTCATGTGCAAGACCAGCTACGAGTGGACGCTCATCGACTTCGCCATCTATTACGCCGGTGCGACGATGGTGCCGGTGTACGAGACCTCCTCGCCCCTGCAGATCCACTGGGTGCTCGAAGACTCCGGTGCCCGCGGTCTCATCACCGCCACCCCCGAACTCGCGGAGCGCTACGCGCACGTCAGCGACGAACTGCCGGGCGTGAGCCTGCACTGGCGTCTCGACGAGGGGGCGCTCGACTCGCTTCGTCAGAGCGGCCGCGACGTGCCCGACGAGGAGATCGAGCGCCGCCGCGGTCTCGCCGTCGGCAGCGACACGGCCACGCTGATCTACACCTCGGGCTCAACCGGTCGCCCCAAGGGCTGCGTGCTCACGCACTCCAACTTCGTTGACCTCTCGCGCAACTCGGCGCGCGCACTCTCCGACGTGGTGCAGCAGGAGGGCTCGTCCACGCTGCTCTTCGTGACGCTGGCGCACGTGTTCGCCCGGTTCATCTCGGTGCTTGCCGTGCACGCCGGCGTGCGAGTGGGGCACCAGGCCGACACGACGCAGCTGCTCCCGGCACTCGGATCGTTCAAACCGACCTTCCTGCTGGCCGTGCCGCGCGTCTTCGAAAAGGTCTACAACTCGGCCGAGCAGAAGACCGAGGCCGAGGGCAAGGGAAAGATCTTCCGCGCGGCCGCAAAGGTCGCCGTCGAGCACTCCGAGGCGCTCGACAAGGGCAAGGTGCCCTTCATGCTCGGGCTCAAGTTCAAGATCTTCGACAAGCTCGTCTACGCAAAGCTGCGAGAGCGACTCGGCGGCCGAGTGCGCTTCGCGGTCTCGGGATCGGCCCCCCTCAGCCGCTACCTCGGTCACTTCTACCGCAGCCTCGGCGTCAAGATTCTCGAGGGCTACGGGCTTACCGAGACGACGGCCCCGGTCACCGTGAACCTCCCGGACAAGTTCAAGATCGGCACCGTCGGCCCCGCGCTTCCCGGTCAGACCATTCGCATCGCCGAAGACGGCGAGATCGAGGTCAAGGGCATCGACGTCTTCAAGGAGTACTGGAACAATCCCGAGGCCACGAAAGAGGTCTTCACCGACGACGGCTTCTTCAAGACCGGCGATATCGGCTTCCTCGACTCCGACGGCTACCTCTCGATCACCGGCCGCAAGAAGGAGATCATCGTCACCGCGGGCGGCAAGAACGTCGCTCCCGCCGTGCTCGAAGACCCGATTCGTTCAAACACCATCGTCGGCCAGGTCGTCGTGGTCGGCGATCAGAAGCCGTTCATCTCCGCGCTCATCACGCTCGACCCCGAGATGCTGCCGGTGTGGCTGAACAACAACGGGGAAGACGCCGGCATGTCGATCGAAGAGGCCGTCACCAACCCGAAGGTGCTGGCCGAGGTGCAGCGAGCCGTCGACCAGGGCAACAGCCACGTGTCGAGAGCCGAATCGATTCGCAAGTTCGTGATCCTGCCCACCGAGTTCACCGAGGCCAACGGGCACCTCACACCGAAGATGAGCATCAAACGCGACAACATCATGCGCGATTTCTCCGACGAGATCGACAAGCTCTACGAGGGCACCTCCCAGACGGGTGCCATCACCCACCCCTAGAGTCACCCCGGATTCCGCGTCTCCGCGCAGGATGACGCCGGGAATATCAGTGGCTTCGCCGCTGTGACCCCCAAAGAGGTTTCGACTCCGCACTCCGTGCTCCGCTCAACCTTGAGTCGACCCGCGTCAAACCGGCTTCGCCGCTGTGACCCGGGTCGACTCAAAACCAAGCGGCGTTGCGAATCTGGCGCATCGCCTCGCCGCGGGTCTCGCGGTCGAGACGATTGATGTACAGCTTGCCGTCGAGGTGGTCGCACTCGTGCTGGAGAGCCTGCGCCAGCAAACCCTCGCCCGAGATCACCAGTTCGTTGCCCTCGAGGTCGATACCACGAACGGTCGCTCGCGGGTAGCGCATCACTTCGAACCACAGCTCGGGCACGGAGAGGCACCCCTCGCCGGTCGGCGCCGGATCCCCCTCGAGCGCGACGATCTCGGGGTTGAGCACGTAGCTGATCTCACCGTCGATGTTGAGGCTGAAGGCCCGCTGCGTGTGTCCGATCTGAGTAGCGGCCAGGCCGGCGCGACCGTCCATATCTACGGTCTCGCAGAGATCCTCGACCAGCGCGCGAACGCCCTCGTCGATCTCGGTGACGGGGTCGCACACCGTACGCAGAACGGGATCGCCGAACAGCCTGATCTCTCGAATCGCCATAGTGATCGAGCTTACCGCGTAAGCGAGCCGCCCCGAGCTGCGCGATCAGTAAGTCGAAGGTGGCCGTTACCCGGCGGTAGCCGTAGCTTTGTCATCCCGCTCACCTGCGACCGACCGGGCGACCAGGCCCGGGTGGCCGACACCTCTGGAATGTTGGTCGCTCTTTGTCCGCTGAAGCTGTTGTTCTTCGGCGGACAAAGGGCGACCGGTGTTGGGGTGTGTTAGGTGATGATGGTGATGAGGTCGCCGGCTTCGACGGGGCGGCTGCCGGTGAAGGCGTTGCGTTGGATGGTGCCCGCGATGGGGGCGGTGATCGCGGCTTCCATTTTCATGGCCTCGATGGTGGCGATGGGTTGCCCGGCCTCGACCGTGGCCCCCGGTTCGACTTTGACGGTGACGGTTCCGGAGAAGGGGGCCGCGACGTGGCCGGGGAGGGTGCGGTCGGCTTTTTCGGCGACCGCGGCCGACACTTTCACGTTCTCGTCTTTCACGAAGACCTGCCGGAGTTGGCCGTTCACGCGCACCATGACGGTGCGCACGCCCTTGTCGTCGGCCTCGCCGATGGCTTCGAGGCCGACGTAGAGGCGCACGCCCTTCGCGAGATCGATGGCGTGCTCGGCTCCCGGTTCGAGTCCGTACAGGTAGTCGGGGGTGTCGAGCACGGAGAGATTGCCGAACTGCTCTCTGGACGCCTCGTACTGGCGGGTCGGCTGCGGGAAGAGGAGCCGGTTGAGCGTGTCGCGGCGTTCCTGACTGCCGCTTGCGAGCAGTGCCTCGTCTTCGGCGCTGACCTCGGCGACCTCGATGTTCACGTCGCGCCCGGCGAGCACTTTCGTGCGGAAGGGTTCGGGCCAGCCGCCCGGGATCTCGCCGAGTTCACCGGCGAGGAACCCGACGACGGAGTCGGGAATGTCGTACTTCTCGGGGTTGGCCTCGAAATCGGCGGGGTCGGCGTCGACCGCGGCCAGGTGCAGGGCGAGGTCGCCGACGACTTTCGAGGAGGGCGTCACCTTCGGGATACGGCCCAGGATGCGGTCGGACGCCGCGTACATGTCCTCGATCTTCTCGAAGTTCTCGGAGAGGCCGAGGGCGATGGCCTGCTGACGCAGGTTCGAGAGCTGACCGCCGGGGATCTCGTGCGTGTACACGCGCCCGGTCGGTGAGGGCAGCCCCGACTCGAACGGCTTGTAGACGCTCCGCACCGCGTCCCAGTACGGTTCGAGGGCGTAGACCGCGTCTGCGTCGAGTCCCGTGTCGCGGTCGGTGTTCGCGAGCGCCGCGACGAGCGACGACAGCGACGGCTGGCTCGTGGTGCCCGCCATGGGTGCGGAGGCCGCATCGACGGCGTCCACACCGGCCGCGGAGGCCGCGAGCAGGGTCGCGAGCTGTCCACCGGGGGTGTCGTGCGTGTGGAGGTGCACCGGCAGATCGAAGCGCTCACGCAAAGCGGTGACGAGCTTCGCCGCGGCAGCCGGGCGCAGCAGACCGGCCATGTCCTTGATCGCGAGCACGTGCGCGCCGGCCTCGACGATGCGCTCCGCCAGGGCGAGGTAGTAGTCGAGGGTGTACTTGTCCTCGGCCGGAGACAGCAGGTTTCCCGTGTACGACATCGCGACCTCGGCGACCGCGGTTCCCGTCTCCCGCACCGCGTCGATCGCGACCCGCATCTGTCCCACGTCGTTGAGCGCGTCGAAGATGCGGAACACATCGATCCCGGTCTCCGCGGCTTCCCTGACGAACGCGCGCGCCACCTTCGCCGGATAGGGCGTGTATCCGACCGTGTTCTGGCCGCGCAACAGCATCTGGATCGGCACGTTCGGCAGCGCCTCCCGCAGCGCTGCAAGCCGATCCCACGGATCCTCGCCCAAGAACCTGAGCGCCACGTCATACGTCGCGCCGCCCCACGCCTCGACCGACCACAGCTCCGGCGTCAACCGCGCCACATACGGCGCGATCCGCACCAGATCCTTCGTGCGCACCCGCGTCGCCAACAGCGACTGGTGCGCATCACGGAACGTGGTCTCCGTCACCGCAAGCGCGGTCTGCTCGCGCAACGACTTCGCGTACCCCTCCGGGCCGAGCTCGATGAGCCGCTGCCGATAGCCGGCCGGCGCGGGGGCCGCGAGATCCGCGACGGGCACCTTGACCGCGGGATCGATCGCTCCCGGGCGCGGCCCGTTCGGCTGGTTCACCGTCACATTCGCGACGTGCTGCAGCAGACGGGTCGCACGATCCTGCGGCTTGTTCATCGCGAGCAACTCCGGACGCTCCTCGATAAACGACGTCGCAACATCCCCGGCCTGGAACGCGGGATCAGCCAGCACCGCCTGCAAGAAGGGAATGTTCGTCGCCACGCCGCGGATCCTGAACTCCGCCAGCGCGCGCCGCGCACGCGTCACCGCGTCCTGGAACGTGCGCCCCCGACAGGTCAGCTTCGCGAGCATCGAATCGAAATGCGGGCTGATCTGCGCACCCGCATTGATCGTGCCGCCGTCAAGACGCACACCACCGCCACCCGGCGACCGATACGCCGTGATACGCCCCAGGTCGGGACGGAACCCGTTCGCGGGATCCTCCGTCGTGATCCGGCACTGCAGCGCCGCACCCCGCAACAGGATGTTCTCCTGCTCGAGCCCCAGATCCGCGAGCGTCTCCCCTGCCGCAATCCGCATCTGCGACTGCACCAGATCCACATCCG
Source organism: Leucobacter sp. (assembly GCA_047973175.1). Lineage (GTDB taxonomy): Bacteria > Actinomycetota > Actinomycetes > Actinomycetales > Microbacteriaceae > Leucobacter. The sequence goes on along the minus strand of JBKEBN010000063.1, from coordinate 11,266 downwards.
TCACCTCTTCGGTGACGGTGTGCTCGACCTGGATGCGCGGATTCATCTCGATGAACACGTGCTCACCCGCACGCTCACCCTCGGTATCCAGCAGAAACTCGACCGTGCCCGCGTTCTCGTACCCGATCGACTTCGCGAACGCGATCGCGTCGCGCGTCAACGCGTCACGCTGCTCCCCGGACAAATTCGGGGCCGGAGCGATCTCCACCACCTTCTGATGCCGACGCTGCACCGAGCAGTCCCGCTCGAACAGGTGCACCGTCGCACCCGTCCGATCGGCGAGCACCTGCACCTCGATATGACGCGGGCGCAGCACCGCCTGCTCGATGAACATCGTCGGATCACCGAACGCCGACTCCGCCTCACGCATCGCCGACTCCAACGCATCACGCAGATCCTCCACGCGCTCCACGCGCCGCATCCCGCGCCCGCCACCACCGGCGACCGCCTTCGCGAACACCGGGAACCCGATCTCACGAGCCCCCGCAAGCAGAGCCTCGACATCGGTCGACGGCGGCGTCGACCGCAGCACCGGCACCCCCGCCGCAATCGCGTGCTCCTTCGCAGCGACCTTGTTCCCCGCCATCTCCAACGCCTCGCGGCCCGGCCCGATGAACCGAATCCCCACGGCCTCCGCAGCAGCAGCCAGCTCCGGATTCTCCGACAAGAACCCATACCCCGGATAGATCGCGTCACAGCCCGACTCCACCGCGACCCGCACAATCTCAGCAACATCCAGATACGCCCGCACCGGATGCCCCACCACACCGATCAGATACGCCTCATCCGCCTTCAAGCGATGCAACGAATTCCGATCCTCATACGGAAACACCGCAACCGTCAACGCACCCAACTCATGCGCCGCACGAAACGCACGAATCGCAATCTCACCACGATTAGCAACCAGGATCTTCTTGAACATGCAGAAATACCTCTCCGTACTCACTCGCCACCGGTTGCCCAGACCGCGTCATAATCGTTCGATATCAAGATACATGGTATTCGGCGAAGCACTCCATTTCGGGCGCGATTCAGTGGTGGATCCACTAAACTCGTCGTGTGCATGTATTGAGTGTCAGTTCTCTCAAGGGCGGCGTCGGGAAAACCACGGTGACGCTTGGTCTCGCTTCGGCCGCATTTTCGCGGGGTCTGCGAACCCTGGTCGTCGACCTCGATCCGCAGTCCGACGTCTCCACGGGGCTCGCGGTGAACCCGGATGGCCACGCCAACATCGCGGATGTGCTCGAGAGTCCCAAGGAGAAGACGGTGCGCGAGGCAATCGCGCACAGCGGATGGAACGAGTATCACGAGGGCGGCCGCATCGACCTGCTCGTGGGCAGCCCCTCGGCGATCAACTTCGACGGACCGCACCCCTCCACTCGTGACATCTGGAAGCTGGAAGAGGCGCTCGCCTCGGTCGAGGCCGATTACGATCTCGTGCTGATCGACTGCGCGCCATCGCTCAACGCGCTCACGCGCACGGCCTGGGCCGCGAGCGATCGCGTGCTCGTGGTCGCGGAGCCCAGCCTGTTCGCCGTCGCGGCGACCGACCGCGCGCTTCGCGCCATCGAGGAGATCCGTCGCGGCGTGAGCCCTCGCCTGCAGCCCCTGGGCATTCTCATCAATCGCACGCAGCCGAACTCCATGGAGCACCAGTTCCGCATTCGCGAGCTGCGCGAGATGTTCGGCCCGCTCGTGCTCAACCCGCAACTGCCCGAGCGCCCCTCGCTGCAGCAGGCCACCGGAGCTGCGAAGCCCGTGCACATGTGGCCTGGCGACGCTTCGCGGGAGATGGCCGGTAACTTCGATCTCGTGTTGGATCGCATTCTTCGCTCCGCAGGCATCAGCGCGCCGGCTGCCGCGGGAAATGGCCGCACCGCGACCGTCGTGGAGGGCTGAACCCGCTTCTTGTCGATGGCACAGACGAAGGCCGCCTCCGCGATCACGCGGGTGGCGGCCTTTCCGTCTGAGTTCCCGGTGCATCCGGGCTTATCGCGACTGCGCTCCGGGTGAGCGCACCCCGGCGCAATCAGTTAGGGTCCGACAGTAAATAACCGCTGCGAGTGAGGTTTCTGAGCGGGATGCATAATAAAGCTGGGGGTCGTCGGCGTAGTGGTGCTACGTCGACGAAGCCCCAGCTGCGATCATGCGCCCGATCAGGAAGCGACACGCAGCGGTTATTTACTGGAGGGCCCTTAGGAGATCTTGCGAGCCTTCTTGCGTCGCACGGCGAGTTCGTCAACCGCCTCCGAAGGCTGCTCGCGGTGCTCGTCCATATCTACGAGCGAGGTCTCGACCTCCCGCAGCACCTTGCCGACGGCGATGCCGAAAACGCCCTGCCCGCGGCTCACCAGGTCGATCACCTCGTCGTTCGAAGTGCAGAGGTAAACACTCGCTCCGTCGCTCATGAGGGTCGTCTGGGAGAGATCGTGCACCCCCGCCTCGTGCAGCTGGGCGACGGCGGTACGAATCTGCTGCAGGGATATGCCCGTGTCGAGCAGTCGTTTCACGAGCTTCAGCACGAGAATGTCACGAAAGCCGTACAGGCGCTGCGATCCCGATCCCTTGGCGCTGCGCACCGTCGGCTCGACCAACCCGGTGCGCGCCCAGTAGTCGAGCTGACGGTAGGTGATGCCCGCGGCACGTGCCGCGGTGGCTCCCTTGAAACCGCCCTGCTCGTTGGGCTTCGGTAGGCCGTCATCAAAGAGAAGATCGGCGTCGATGGTGTTCGTCACTCCCCCAACGCTACTCAGATGCCCCCCGCCGTGCAACGACCGCGACGCACCAAATCTCTTACTTCAACTTCAACCTGAAGCTTAAGGTTGAAATCATGCGGATCTGCGCCCGTTCAGGGGGTTCCAAATCGCCGACGCAACACGCCGGAGCGCACCGTTTCGAGGTAGCCGGCGAGCTCCAGAGAGTCTTCCACGCTGTGCGGAGTGCCGCTCTTCACACCCCGTGTGGACACGGCGTGCGAGATCAGCTCGGCATCGCGCTCCGCGGCCACCCGCAGCGCACGCAGGTGACGCGGAGTGATCCCGCGCTCGGCCAGTCGCATGAGCGCGGTCAGCTGCGCCACCGCGTCGTGCGGAAACACCTCCGCTGCCGGCAGCAGCCCCGCAGCGATCGCCTCGCCGAGAAAACGCGCGCTCGCCCCCGTCGAACGGCGCAGCTCCTCGCTGCTGAGCACTCGTTTGGGTGCGAGGAGACTCGACGCACTGCGTTGAGCCGCGCCGGGAATGATCGGGTCGTGACCCTGATCCATCTCGTCGAGCACTTCGGCGATGACCTTGAGCGGCAGGTAGTGATCGCGCTGCAGCGTCAGGATGAGGCGCAGGCGCTCGATGTGCTCCTGAGAGAACTTGCGATAACCCGACTTCGTTCGTTCGGGCGTGACCAGCCCCTGCTCTTCCAGGAAGCGCAGCTTGGAGGGAGTCAGGTCTGCAAAATCGTCTTGCAGGCGCTCAAGCACCTGCCCGATGCTGAGCAGACCTGAAGCACGCGTGCGAGCCTGGGCGGCCGCCACCTACAGACCTTCACCGAGGTCGAAACGCGACGCGAAGAAGGTGAACCGGAACTTGCCGATCTGCACCTCCATGCCGTCTTCGAGTACAACCTCGCCGTCGATGCGCGCACCGTCGCAGTAGGTGCCGTTGAGGGATCCCAGATCGACCACCGCGAACGAGGTTCCGCGCCTGTGAAATTCCACGTGCCGTCGCGAAACGGTTACGTCGTCGAGGAAGATATCGGTTGCCGGATGCCGCCCGGCGACCGTGACGTCTTGGTCGAGCAGAAAACGGGCACCGAGATCAGGGCCCCGGCGCACCACGAGCAGCGCCGCGCCCGAGGGAAGCGCCTCGACGGCCTCGCGCTCATCGACTGAGAGATCGGTAGCCCGGGTGCGAATCATCGCCCCCAGATCATCACGGAACTGCTGGGTAGCGCGCGCCTCAGTTTCATGCGTTCGACGGGCATGATGCTCAGCGTTCACGTACTCACCTGCTTCTTTCCCTCAGACCGTGATCCGGTCGTTTACTGTGCTCCTTATACGCTACCGCAGCGGGCACGGAGTATGCATCTCGGTCGGCAAATTCACGCGCAAACACAACCGCAGCCGCGGCCCCTCGAACCGCCTACAGATCGGCGCGTTCGATGGCGGGTGCGAGTTCGTCGACCGTCATGCCACTGGTGTCGAGCTGGCCAGTACGGTACGCCGCGCGGCCCACCATGTGCGCCGCAATCGGCGACGTCAGCGACTGAAAGATGAACACCGGCAGAAGAGAAAACAGCGTGATCAGCGAGCGCTGCTCGAGCGCCACCGCAGTGATGATCAGCAGCAGCCCGAAGATCTGCGGCTTCGTCGCCGCGTGCAGGCGGCTCAGCGCATCCGGGAAGCGAAGGAGCCCCACGCCGGCCGCCACCGACAGCAAGACCGCTGCCAACAGGCAGAGATCGGCCGCGACGTCAAAAGCCGGCCCTTCGAGCAGAGCCTCGATCCAGCTAGACATGCCCCACCCCCGAAGCACCGTCACTGGTCTGCTGCTGCCCGTCCTGTTGGGCGGCGCGCCTGCGCACGTAGCGAGCAACGACGATCGTGGCGAATACCGCGGTGGCGGCGATCGCGGTCATCATCGGGATCGCCTCGGTGTGCCCGCGCAGCACCATGTCTGCACCGACGGTCAACATGAGGGTCGTGAGCAGCACATCGCTCGCCACCATCCGATCGAGGATCGTGGGGCCGCGCACGATCCTCACCACCGCAGCGAGCGCGGTCATGGTCAGACCGATCACGGCGATCGCCGCGATGACCGTCTCGAAGGTGCCGAGATCTGCGTAGCTCATTTCAGCGCCTCCAGTTCTTGACGGGATCCGACCGCGCGGATCAGCAGCTCTTCGATGTGCTGCGTCTGATGCCGCATCTGACGAATGTACTTCTGAGTCGGCGCGTTCAGCACGTGCAGGTAGAGCGTCGATCCGAAACGGTCGATCTCAACGACGAGCGATCCCGGAATCAAAGAGATCGTGAGACCCACCATCGTGATGAGGAAATCGCTGTGGGTGCGCAGCCGCACTTCGATGATCGCGGTGGACGGTGGAGGGCCCGGCCTGAGCGCCAGCCAGGCCACCTGAGCAGACGCGACCGCCAGGTTCCAGAGGAAAAAGCAGAGATAGCGCAGCGCCCACCACGGATTGAACCGTCCCGCGAGTTCGACCGGAGGCAAATAGAAGATGCGCATGGCAACCACCGAGGCGATGACGCCGCTGATGAGGGTCATCCACGAGATCTCCTGCCAGAAGGCCATCCACATCAGTACGAGGCCAATCAGCAGAGGCAGTTCATACCACCGCACGACGTATCTGCTCGTCTTGTACGCACTCATCGCTCCTCACTCCCGTCTCCGGTTCCGGGAAGAGCCAGCGGGTCGTACTCTTCGGCGGGCAGAGTGTTGCCGCTGCCACCCTTGAGCATCTGATCGTCGCCGTTTTCCGGGGTCAAGACCCGCTTCACCATGAGCCCGGGTTCCGTCAGCGCTTCACCGGCCCTCGAAGAATAGGCGTACAACGGCCCGGCGAAAACGGTGAGCGCCACGCTCACCGCGACCATGCCCGCGGTCGCACCGGTCATGAGACGCGGAGTGTCGCGCTTCTCCTGGCGCGGAAGCGCGTCGGGTGCGTCGTGGAGCCGTTCGAGCATGGCGGCCTCCCGACCCTGCAGCACGAGCGCCTCGGTCGTGGCCGCTTTCGGAGCCTGCGGGCCGGCGAGCGCGGCCGAACGACTGCGCCAGAAGGCCAGGCTCCATGCTCGAGCGAGCGCATACAGGGTCAGCAGCGACACGAGGGCTCCGACCCCTATGAGCCAGTACGCCCCCGGGCTCGCGAGCTCGGCACCGGCCGCGAACAGCCCCAGCTTGCCGATGAATCCGGAGAAGGGCGGGATGCCGCCGAGATTCAGCATCGGAATGAAGAACAGCACTGCCACAACCGGTGCGGCGCGCAGCATTCCGCCGAGCTCGGTGAGCGATGTCGTACCGCCGTGGCGTTCGACCAGACCGACCGCGAGGAAGAGCGTCGTCTGCACGATGATGTGGTGAGCGATGTAGTAGATCGTGGCGGAGTACCCCACCGCGCTCGCCATGGAGATGCCGAAGACCAGATAACCGATGTGACTGATCAGTGTGAAGGAGAGCAGACGTTTGATGTCGAGCTGCGATATCGCGCCCAGAATACCGACGACGAGCGTCAGCGCCGCCACCACCATGAGTACGCCGTTGAGCTGGCTCTCGGGAAAGAGCAGGGTCTGCGTGCGGATCATGGCGTACACGCCGACCTTCGTCAGGAGGCCTGCGAACACCGCGGTCACGGGGGCCGGGGCGGTCGGGTAGGAATCCGGCAGCCAGAACGCGAGCGGGAAGACAGCAGCCTTGATCCCGAACGCGATGAGCAGCGCGAGGTTGAGCAGCAGCTGCGTGCCGTCGGGGAGCTCGGCGAGCCGAACGGTCAGCTGAGCCATGTTCACGGTACCGGTCGCCGCGTAGACGAACGCGATCGAGGCGAGGAACAGGATCGACGACACGATCGACACGACGACGTAGGTGATGCCCGCACGAGTGCGCGGCCCGGTGCCTCCGAGAGTGATGAGTACGTAGCTGGCGACGAGCAGAATCTCGAATCCGACGTAGAGGTTGAACAGATCGCCGGCTATGAACGCGTTGCACACACCGGCGCCGAGCACCAGGTAGGTCGGGTAGTAGATCGACACCGGAGTCTCGTCGTCGCCGTCGGCAAGGCCCTGTCCCAGCGAGAAGAGCAGCACCCCGAGCAGCACGACCGCCGACACCGCCACCATGAGTGCGGCCACGCGATCCACCACCAGGGAGATGCCGAACGGTGCGGCCCAGCCTCCTACCTGCATCACGAGGGTCCCGGCCCGATCCACCACCCACATGAACACGAGACCGAGAGCGAGCACGATCGCGAGCGCGGTGACCGTGATGATCTGCTGCGCCTTGCGGCGGCCGGGCAGCGCGAGAGCGAGGGCCGCCGCGAGAAGCGGCACCAGTACGACGAGTGGAACGAGCAAGCTCATGAGCCGACCTCGTTTCGCCTCTCGGCGCGTGAGGGCGACGCATCGTCCTCGTCGTTTCCGCTGTCACCGGACTCGTGCGACGAAGCGAGCTCCTCGTCGGTGACCTCCTCGGTCGTAAGGGACTCGGCGGCGGCCAGTGCTGTATCGGTCTCGTCGTCCTCGACCACGTCTTCGCCGTCGCGCGCAAGCCGCCACGAACGGTAGATCAGCGCCAGGATGAACGCGCTCACGCCGAAGGTGATCACGATGCTCGTCAGAATGAAGGCCTGCGGCAGCGGGTCGCTCATGTCGGAGGGCTCGCCCTCGCCGTAGATCGGAGCAATGCCGAAACCACCGCTCGTGAGAAACAGCAGCAGGTTCGTCGCATTGCCGACCAGAAGAAAGCCGAGGAGCACACGGGTCAGACTGCGGTCGAGCAGCAAATACACGCCGGCCGCGTACAGCACGACCATTGCGGTAAGCAGAGCGGCGGGAAGCGTCATCGGTCGCCCCCCTGAATGATCGGAACGGCCGCGGTGATCGGCCCCGAAGCCGCCGAACTGGATTCCTGATCCTTCTTCTCCTGCAGGTCGATCTCCGCGCCGAGGCTGCGAAGCACGTCGAGGATCAGGCCGAACACAACGAGGTATACGCCCACGTCGAACAGCGTCGACGACACCAGCGGCAGCATTCCGAGCGGACCGAGGTCGAGATCGACCCAGGCCGATGAGAGCGCCGCCTGCCCGAAGAACAGCGGCACCGCAGCGGTCGTCGCCGCGATTGCGAGACCCGTGCCCAGGATGCGCCCGGCATCGATCGGCACGGTGGCACCGAGCTCGTCCCGGCCTCCGGTGAGGTAGCGCGCGACAAGCGCGAGGCCCGCGACAAGCCCGCCTGCGAAGCCGCCACCCGGGGTGTTGTGCCCGGTGAGCAGCAGATAGAACGACAGAAGTATCAGGGCGTGGAAGATCAACCTGACCACGACCTCCAGCAGGATCGACCGACGCGACGGGTTCAAATCGCGGCCCGCGAGCAGCCAGGTGCGACGCTGCGCGGGATCATTTGGATCGGCGACCCGGCGCAACAGGTCGGCCACCCGGCTGCGCGCCTCGCTTCGGCTGATCTTCGGGGCCGTGTCGACGCGCGTGCTCAGGAAGATCAGCGAGGCCACACCGGTCGCGGCCGCGAGAATCACCGACAGCTCGCCCAGGGTGTCCCAGCCTCGAATGTCGACGAGCGTCACGTTGACGGTGTTGAGGCCGTGACCGCCCTTATATGCGAGTTCGGGCATGAGCAGTGAGATCGGATCGGAGACACGAGAACCCAACGTCACCAGTGCGATTCCGCCCATCACCACACCGACACCGATGCCGATGATCGCGCGCACCCACCGTCTGCTGAGCTTGGCACGCAGAGCAATGTGCTGAGGCAGACGTCGAATCACGAGCACAAAGGCGATCAGCGTGACAGTCTCTACGAGCGCCTGGGTCAGCGCGAGATCGGGTGCCCCGTGCAGGGCGAACACCGCGGCCATGCCGTAACCGGTGACGCCCACCAGCACAACCGCCTGAAAGCGCGTGCGGGCTCGCAGGGCGAAGACCGCCGCGAGAACCATGACCAGTGCGACGCTGAACTCGGCGGGCGTACTCGCAAAGCTGAGCGGTTCAGCCTCTCCGGTACCCCAGACATCTCCGAAGAGCAGGGTGCCTCCGAGCGCGCAGACGGTGACGCTCAGGATGACAGCAAGATAGAAGGGGAGCGAACCGCGCTGAGTGAGTGCGGTCAGGCGTACTGCGAGCACGTCGATACAGTGAGTGATCACCCAGTAGGCGTGAGAGGCCGAGAAGCGCTCGGGAAGAACCGGAAGCGGCCGCGAGCGACGGATCAACCACCACGCGAACAGAACTCCCACCAGGATGATCGCCGAGGAGACACCGAGGGCCGGCGTGAAACCGTGCCACAGTGCCAGGTGTTCGGGTGTGTGCGCAGACGTATCGACGACGTGCTGCAGCCAAGGATCGAGAAGTTTGGCTCCGATTCCTCCCGCGAGTGCGAAAAACACGAACACAATCGGAGCGACCATGATCGCCGGACTCACCGGATGAACGATCGGGGTGGGCGCAACGCCCGACTTGCGCGCGAAGGCACCCCAGATGAAGCGCGTCATGTAGGCAACCGTCAGAATGCTGCCGACCACCACGATCCAGAAAGCGAGTCGCGCGATACCCGCCTCCTCCCCGACGTGCAGCAGTTCGGTGAGAGCCGACTCCTTCGCCACAAACCCTATAAACGGTGGGATTCCCGCCATGCTCGCTGCCGCGAACGTCGCGCACACGGCAAGAACCGGCATCTGGCGTCCGAGACCGCTGAGCTTGCGCAGATCTCGGAGTCCCGTGGAGTGGTCGATGATACCGACCGAGAGGAAAAGCGGTGCTTTCGCGATCGCGTGCGCAAACACGAGAGCGAGACCGGCGAACTCGGCACGGGGATCGGCCACGCCGAGCGTCAGTACGAGCAGGCCCAGTTGACTCACCGTTCCGTGCGCCACGATCAACTTGATATCGTGCTGCCGCAGAGCGCGAATACCGCCGTTGAGCATGGTGATACCGCCCAGGATCACCAGTGTCTCGCGGTAACCGGGCACATCGCCGAATCCCTGATCGAGTCGGGCGATCAGATAGATGCCGGCCTTGACCATTGCGGCGGCATGCAGGTAAGCGCTCACGGGCGTCGGCGCGGCCATCGCACCGGGCAACCAGAAGTGGAAGGGGAAGATCGCGCTCTTGCTGAGGGCACCGGCGAGCACCAGGTAGATCGCCACCGTAATCAGGGGTCCACGCGGAGCCGCGGCCACGATGGCGCTGAGGTCTGCCGTGCCGGTATCCACGACGAGGATCACCAGGCCCACGAGCATCGCCAGGCCACCGAGCGTGGTAACCATGAGTGCCTGCAGGGCTGAAGCGCGGCTCGTGCGCTGCCTGGTCGCGTGGCCGATCAGCAGGAAGGAGAAGACGCTGGTCGCTTCCCAGAACACGAAGAGCAGATACACGTTGTCCGCGAGTACCAGCCCGAGCATGCTCACGGAGAACGCGACGAAGACACTGCCGAATCTCGCGAGCCCGACCTCTTCGTCGTCGAAGTAGTTGCGGCAGTAGAGAAGCACCAGTGCGCCCGCGCCCGTGACCAGCAGCGCGAACATCCAGGCGAGAGTGTCCAGTCTGAAAGTCAGGTTGAGGCTCAGCTCGGGAACCCACCGGATCTGCTCGGTAAAAACCTGACCGGAGAAGATTGCGGGCCCCTGGAAGGCGAATGCGACGAACGCCAGCGCGAGGGCCGCTGCGATAACCGTGAACGCTCTTGATCCGAAGCGGCGAATAAGCGGGTATGCGAGCACTGAGACGGCGGAGAGGGCGACTAGTACTGTCGTCATCAACGCCAACCGCAGCCTCCTGTTCCAGCTTGAACGAGCTTGAAAGTAATTCTAGTGGACGAGCTCAGCCGGATTCTGTAACTGTCGTGAATCGAAATGGTAAAAAGCTAGTGCGTGTTCTACAATCTCGTCGGTGTCGTAGAGTGTCGTAGATATGGAAAGAGGGGCTGACGATCATCGTCAGCCCCTCTTGAGTGGGTGTTCGGCGGTGTCCTACTCTCCCACACCCTCCCGGGTGCAGTACCATTGGCGCTGTCAGGCTTAGCTTCCGGGTTCGGAATGTGTCCGGGCGTTTCCCTGACGCTATGGCCGCCGTAACTCTATCAACATATACAAACTCTCCCCCACCATGTTCTCCCCTGGTTTGCTGGAACCCCGTTCTCGCGTGTGGTTTCACACACGATCGGGCCCAGCCCTTGGGGGGTGGGGGTGGTTGTCCCTGTTGGGAACCACAAAGTGGACGCGATACATCACAGTTGAGATAGCAACCCCGTCCCCCTTTCCGTGGCCTGTCCATCACTGGCAGGCCCCAAGAAGGGGGGGTGTCAAGTCGTCGGCTTATTAGTACCAGTCAGCTCCACCCATTACTGGGCTTCCACGTCTGGCCTATCAACCCAGTCATCTCCTGGGAGCCTCACACGATCTAGTCGTAGGGAGATCTCATCTCGAGGCCGGCTTCCCGCTTAGATGCTTTCAGCGGTTATCCATCCCGAACGTAGCCAACCAGCCATGCCCTTGGCAGAACAACTGGCACACCAGAGGTCCGTCCA
>JBKEBN010000195.1:0-3681 GCA_047973175.1 Leucobacter sp. | reverse complement strand
CAGTAGCGGTGCGTACACTTGCGGCTATGACGTTGGCAGAGGTGATCGAAACAGCGATGGCACTCACTCCCGAGGAGCGCTCGCGGGTCGCTGACGTGCTCTCCGATGTGGATGATACCGATACGACCGCGATCGACACCGCCTGGGCTGCGGTCGCCGCACGCCGCGCTGACGAACTCGACAGCGGTGCGATCGTAGGTCTCACGCGCGAGGAACTGAAAGCGTACCTGGCCGAGCGTCGCGCGGCGAGAGCCGCGTGAGATTCACGCTCCGCATCCACCCCGAGGCCGCAGAAGAGAAGAGTTGGATGCGGCGATCGCGTAGTACGAGCAGGGCGGGCAGCACCGAGGTGTTGCGCTCGAAACCGCTGTCGACGGGGTGATCGACCGCTGCTTGAAGTGGCCTCGCTCGGGTGAGGTCGTGCCCGTGCCGGGTACAGAGCGAGTCTTCCGGCACGCGAAAGTGCCGAGATCCCACTACCGGCTCGTCTATTCGGTCTCCGGTGACGAGTTCACGGTGCTCGCGTTCCCGCACGAGAGCCGCATGCCACTGTACTGGGGTGGCCGCGACTGACGAAAAGAGGAGAGGCACGACCACATGCGTTGCTGCGCCTCCGATGGTGGGGTGCTGGGGTTACCTCATGAGTTCCTCGATCGCATTACCATCCTCTCCATCCTCATCGGTTGGCAGGTAGGCATCGAGAGCTGTGGCCTCTTCTTCCTCGTGGCGCTTGGCGAGCCTGCGTCCGAAGTGGAGCGCGGCTGCCGCTGCGGCGTAGGCGAAGGCGGCCGCGATGAGGATCGGCCGCATGAGGTCAGTACCGCCGGTGATGGCGAGCCCCGGAGGTGCCTGGAGTTCGGTCAGGACCTTGGTGGTCTCGTTCGGTGCCCCGCACGGGTCCCGATGCAGCACGTCACCGTCCGCGTCGTACAGGGTCTCGACCCAGTACACGTTGCCAGGCTCTGACACCGTGGTCGTGCCGGAGCGGTAGACTCCCGCCTGTGTGACCTCGATCTTCTCGCTCGTGAAGAACGGCACCTCGCACACCGGCTCAGCATCTGCGGCCTGCGGCCCGTAGGCACGGAAGACGAGGTGCGCGCCATCGGGGATGTCGGTGCCCTGCGAGATCCTCAAACGGCTCGCCGACCTTCGCCTCGGGCTGCGCCTGGGTGATGACGGTCACCGGCTGCAGGTCGCCGGGCACGAAGAACCGCTCCCGAATATCAGCCGCGCTCGACGCTGCCGGCAGCTGCACCCGGTCGTCGCCTGCGAAGGTGCTGACGATCACGTGGTAGCCGGGCTTCACCCGCCGAATCGCATCCTCATCGGTGTATCCGAGATGATGGGTGCCATTCCTAGCGGGCGTGGTGATCGACGTCAGTACCGGGGCGTCCTCGAGGTCGAGGAAGCGGGGAAGAAGCAGCGGAAGGCGGTCGTGGGGTATGACTTCACGTTCTAGATCCCGAAGAGCGCATCGTGATCTCAAATAAGGTGCAGCATGTGCAGACCGGCCGGTGGCACGCGCTCGACGGGGAGCGACGTGAAAGTAGTGCTCGCCGTCAGCCTCCACCTGAGCGAACCTCGACTGGCGACCGCGCCTGCCGGGCCACGAAGCGCGGCTGCTCTCAGATATGACGGGCCAACCCTCTTCTTGTGTTACTTCTGACCTGCGCCCGGTGAGCCGGTAGTCTCGAACTATGCTTGGGCATTCTCTGTCGCCTCTACCTCGCGTGCGACTTATCGCGCGAGTGCGACAGACCGGGTCGGGTTCTGAGGCCTTCCTCGCTGTGGCTTCCGACGGGCAACAGTACTGGGTGAAAGCGCCCGATAGCCCGCAAGGGCCGCGTGCGCTCGTCGCTGAGGTCATCGCATACGGGATCGGCCGAGCGATCGGGGCTCCGGTGCCCACCAACGTGCTCGTCGAGATTCCGGGCGCTCTCGGACTGGTCTACGCAGACGGTCGCTCGATGAACGCAGGCATCGGGCATGGTTCATTGAATGTTGCTGATGTGATCGAGTCTGATGACTGGGGTACCTATTCGAAGCGAGACGATAATCGTCGGAGGCAGGCATTCATTCTGGCGATGTGGGATCTCTGCATGGGGGTTGACCCGCAATGGCTGCATCAGACTACGGACGACTACAGCATTTGGTCGTTCGACCACGGCCTCTGGCTCGCAGGAGAGACTGACTGGGATCTCTCATCGTTGCGCCGCATTGGCACAGGGGCCTGGCAATACGACGTCGATGCAGGAATAGCCTCCGCCCAAGCGTTGAACGATGCCGCGACTCAGGTCACGCATCTCGGTCTCGGAACAATCCAGACCATCACCGGTCAGGTGCCTTTAGACTGGAATACCACGCCCGCAGAGCTGCTCGAAGTCGCTTCTCTGCTATATGCTCGCATTCCCGGAGTCGCAGATCGTCTCCGTGCGGCAGCCAAGCAGAGCCCATACCCGTAAGGAGGTGCCAATATGAGCTATCAATACTGGATCATCCGGTATGTGCCGAACATCGCCAGAGGCGAGTTCACCAACATTGGCATCCTGTGCGGGCGCGATGGCAGTGATTGGGCTGTTCGCTTCGATACCAGAGCTGTGCGCAATCGTGGTCGGCTCGGTACTGATCTGCACGAGCTCGGGCCCTGGGTGTCATGGCTCAAGCGACGCATTGAACGACACGGCAGCGTCGAGTTCGACGGCGAGCCCGTCAGCAGCGGATGGGTTGGTCACCTGCGCACCAGGCAGGCGAACTCCGTGCAGTTCTCTGAACCCAATGCCATCGACGTGCCCTCTGCCGCGGAAGGCGTAGCCCTGCTGTTCCCGCACCTGGTCGAGCGCGAAACAGTCAAGCGGCAGCGAGCATTGTCGCGGACTTCGATGCGTGCCGAGGTGCGTGAGACGTTGCAGTTCGAATTCGACCTCGCTCTCGGGCGGGATCTTTTCGTGCAGCCGAAAGCATCTATCGGGAAGCAGCGGAGCACGTTCGACTTCATGCGTCGAGACCATCAAACGGATGGCCTGTTGAACGTGTGGGCGTTCAACACCGCCGATGTTGAGCTACTCGAGCAGCAGGTGCAAGCCTCGAACTACTTTCTGACGAGACTCCGCGACGGCGGTGCTGATATGAGGCTGGGCGCGGAACGGACTGTGACTGTTGATTCTGATGTGCCCGTGAACGTGATCTACGATCCGCCCACGTCGCAGCGTGAAGCGCAGTGGCGCACGGACGCGTTTGAAGCAGCCTTGGAAGCATGGAACCTCAACGATGTCGCTGTGCGCTCTCTTGACGATTTCCGGGCAGAACCTCTCGGCACGGAGCAACTGCTCGAGCCCGCGCACTAGCTTTGAGAAACGGACCGATCTGGGCTGTACTTCGAGGTTCCCATTCTTCGGGGTCCTTCCGGGTAGATCTACCCTCCATCAAACCCGACACGGTTCATCGTGCCTCTCCTCTTTTCGTCAGTCGCGGCCACCCCAGTACAGTGGCATGCGGCTCTCGTGCGGGAACGCGAGCACCGTGAACTCGTCACCGGAGACCGAATAGACGAGCCGGTAGTGTGATCTCGGCACTTTCGCGTGCCGGAAGACTCGCTCTGTACCCGGCACGGGCACGACCTCACCCGAGCGAGGCCACTTCAAGCAGCGGTCGATCACCCCGTCGACAGCGGTTTCGAGCGCA
>JBKEBN010000156.1:0-23544 GCA_047973175.1 Leucobacter sp. | reverse complement strand
ACGAGTCGTGGTGGACTTCGACTGAACATAACGGTGAATGGCTTGGACGATTGCACGTCGGGATTTGTAGCAAAGAAGAACACTACAGGAACAAAAGTGTTAGTGACGGCAGGGCATTGCGTGAACTGGTTGTCCTATCGCGGGTGGGGGAGCGGATACTCATGGACACCCATGAACTTTGGAGTCGAGAAGGACAACGCACGCGTTGACGCTCAGTATCACTTCACACAGGGAAAGGGTGCCGCGAAGTTCAATGGAAGTAGCCGCTCAAACTATACGGATGTCACCAGCGTGAGAGGGAGATCAGGTATTAGAGCTGGGGACCCAGTTTGCGCTCAAGGCAGGAATTCGGGATATTCCTGTGGCACGATCGTAAGCAAGTCTTCCACTTGGGGCGGAGCACCTTGTTGGCCTAATGTTCCTTGTGACAATGTTTGGATAGCCGCGACATCCTCATTGGAGTCGGTCCCTGGTGACAGTGGTGGCCCGATATTCAGCGGCACGACTGCTCTTGGAATCATGAATGGGTACTATTACTCGGGTACACATGGACGTTTAACCGTTTTCTCCTCTGTGACACTCGTCCACAGTCAACTTGACGTCACAATCATGAAGAACTGAAGCATATTCTCTCACTTGTCCGGTGTCCTTGGACGGAGCTCGAACAGCCAATAGAAGCAGGGCCGCACCGACAGCGACCGCGCTTCCTCGGCCCCGTTCTGCTATTGCGATGGTGCCGTTGCTGGATCAGTGGCGAGATCCTGCCGGATCTCCTTGACTGTGTCCCACGGGTCTGCGGAGGGAGTTGCGCCAGCGGCGGCCTCGGCCTCCTTCCAGGTCATCACATGGCCGGTACCCGCCGCTTCGCGCGCAACGCTGACCAGGTACTGTGTCTCGGTGTCGGGCAAGCGCAGGTCACGGCACGCCTTCTCCACGTTGTCTGCCCACTCACTCGGGCTGTTCCCGGGCTCGATGCTCGTGAGCTCCTGCAGGGCCGGGGTCTTCACTCGTGAGGCACTGTAGAGTTCCTCGGCGCGCGCGTTGAAGAGTGCGAGCGCCTTGCTCGGGTCCGGGCCACCGTACTCGTGCGCGGCGCTCTGCTCGCGGACGAAGTTCGCGTTGCGTGCGACATCTGCCTCCGCAACGATGGGCGCAGTTTCCGCGGTCGAGCGCACCGCATTATTCGACGCATCGCTGAGCGTCACACCGTGCTTGTCACCATGCTCGAAGAGGCGTTCCACGTTTTCGAACCCGTATTTCCGCGCGATAGCATCGGCCTCGGTTCGAAGCGCAGTCGCCTCTTCACGATATGTGCTTGCCTGCTGGGGCAGGTCGGCATCTTCACTGACTTCGGCCACATAGTTGTCCAGCCATTCCACGCGGCTCTCAATCTCGAGCAAACGGTCATGGTCCGCCTCAACGAGGACAAGCCGGGAGTCGCGATCATGTTGAAACTGGGCCGATAGTTCTGCCTCCGCATCGTCGGAAACCGACTGCGAGGGCGACTGCGCGGCGTCCTGGGAATGGTCGCTCTTGCGGGACCGATCGATCGTGATCCTCGACAACAGCGGGTCAGGTCCGAACGAGTCGACGAAGAGTCGGGTATCCCGGTACGTCTGTCCTTCGTGTTCCCGCTCAACCTCTCGGGTCTTCCCCACGACGACGATGAGATTGTCGCCCTTCTGGTAGTCCTGCATCGCGTCGGCGTAGCCGCCGGTGAGGGAGGCCTTGAACCACTCGGCTTCTCCGTCCTGCCAGACGCCGTCGACCTTCACCCGCTTGGTGCGCACCAGGTCGACGTAAGCGAGTGCCGCCTTGTCCTCGGTCTCAGGGAAGTGCGTCACGTCACTGCCTACCCTCAGACGCATCGTCTCAACCATCAGTTCTGCTCCTTCGCATCGATCGGGCAGGCAACCACTTTGTCCGCCTCACCCCACGAATTCAGCAGGTGCGCAGTGACCGGTTCCAGGCTTAAAGGTACTCACGGAGCGACTTCACACGGCTCTTCCGTTGCTCGGTTGGGTCGCGGAGATCCTGCACGATCGAGAGCGCCCGCTGGTTCGCGAGCAGGTACGGCAGGAGTCTCCACGTCTTCGATGAGTCCATAAGCTGGTGCAGGAAGTCATGACAAGTGCGGCACATCGGCCAGAGATCCTCGTGCGCTTCATCTCCCAGCCGGTCGTAGGTGCAGTGGTGGAGGTCGTCACGATTGAGACGCCACTGACGTCCGCACCCACCCAAGCATGTGATTTGTTCGCGTCCGCAGAGCTCGAGTTCTTCCTCGAGCCACTGGGTCCGGCGTCGCCACCACGCCGGCGACTTGATGTAGCCGGCGTAGAATTCTCGCCAGGCTTCTCGCTTGCGCGACCTGGTCGCCCACGGCTTGAGCTCACGCACGACTCACTCCTCGGCACGCTGGCCCCGGTACGCGTCCATCATCGTCGCGAACTCCGACACCTCCCGTGCGGAGCCTGTGAGTGCCTGTGAGTCGGCCATGAACGACTCGATCTCAGGGTGATCGAAGAACGGCGTGCAGCTGGCAAGGATCGGTTTCAAGTTGCGGTAGAACACGAACGCGTACCCGCTTGCAAGGGTGCGGAGCTCGGACGCGGTGAAGAGCTGCTGTCGCTCCACCGGTGCGTAGTTCACCGAGTGCGGGCCTGAGCCGACGCTGTAGGACTCACGCTCGACCCACACGTCTCCGATGAGCTTCGCCATATCGTCGAGAGCGCGCGGATCTCCACCGCCCGGGAGCACGATCTTCGCAGTCGCCGCGTCCCACAACGTGTCGGCGACCTCGGCGCCGCCGTACTGCTGCAGCTGCGACTTCGATTGAAAGACGGCCACTCCGACGCGGCCGCGGCCGCCGCCGGCGGTGATCAGCTCGTAGAGACCCTGGTACTCGATGTTGCCGGCCTCGTCGAGGATGTAGGTGACCGGCGGGTCGAGCCGGTCTTTCGGGGAGACGCCGGCGAGGCCCTTGGTGACGTAGTCGAGCTCCGCGAGAAGCCCGTCGAGGACGCGGAGATAGGCGGCAGATTCTGCCTTGTCGCCCACGAGATACAGCGTGCCGCGGCCGAGCACAAATGCGACCGGGTCGAATTCCTCCCCAGGAGCAGGTTTCATCCAGCCGCGGGCAGCACGGGACTCCAAGAACGCCAGCACCGTAGGGAGCACACCCCACTGCGACGCGCGCTGTTCGGGAGGCATGTTGATGACCGTCTCGAGGTGGTCGGCGTGCTCGGTGAGCCCCTGCGGGTGCTCGCGGATCATCCGAACCGCGTTCTTCGCCTGGTTCGGGGAGGCCACCCAGTCCCAGATCGCGTCGACGCCGAGCCCGCCGCACGCGGCCGCATGGAACAGGTGCGCCGCCAGCTGCTGCCCGAGCGTGTCCCAATGCCCGCCGTTCGACGTCGACCCCGAGAACGAGTCCCGTGGGATCAGCGCTCGAATCCTTCGCACGAGCGTGTCCTCGTGCTCGCAGCCGGCAACCGGATCCCACCGGAGCACATGCCCGAAAGCCTCACCGTCGGGGATGCCCGGTGCGAAGGTCCAGCACGTCGACCCCAAGCGCTCGCGGGCTCGCAGAGTGATCTTCATGTTGTCAAACTTCGAGCTCGTGGTGATCACTGCACCTGGTGCAGAGAGAATCCACCACAGGAGCAGGTACAGCCCCTTGCCGGCACGGGATGGGCCGATGACGATGCACGGGTCCTCGACGCGGAGCCACACCTCGCGGCCACGGAACGCCCCCACCCGGTAGCCGACGTCCCCGGGCTGGACCTGCCTGCCGTCCAGCGATGGGCGCAGCGCTGGAGCTCGCGCTACCAGCTGCCGCGCCGACACCTCCCGATCGACGTCCTTCAGGTCCGCGAAGCCGGGGCCTTTCTGAGGATCCTTGCCGCGGCTGCCAAGGAAACGGATCACGGCCACCCCGATCGCCACCACGAGGCTCAGCAGCACGCCGGCGACCGTCCAGTGCAGCCAGGCGTATCCCTCGAGGCCGTACCTCGCTGCAGGATCCGAGCTGCCCCACAACCCGACATATGCGAACGCTCTGAGCAGCGACAGCTCGCGCTCCCCGGCGATCGCCTGCACGATCATCTGAGTGACGAGCTGGATCCCTGCGAGGATGACGAGCGGGACCGCGCCGAATACGAGGAGCCGCTCCCAGGGCCCCATCAGCCGGAACGCTCTGGAGAACACCCCGCTGGCGGCCTCTCTCCGATGCTGGTTCATGTCGGCTCCTTCCGATTCAGGTAGGGGGAAGCACGAGGCTCAGGCTGTCCCGGTACACGGGCCCGCTGCGTCGTGCGAGGTCGAACACGTTCTCCAAGGGGCGTGCGTCTCGGCCGCCGTAGCGGAGCACGGAATCGCCGACCGCATCCACCACCGCGCATACACCGATCACCAGGGCGATCACGTCGTCGACGTGATCGGTGTGCTCGACGATCCGCGCTGACACCCGGAATGTGCGGACGCCGGCGGCGGGGATGTGGAACGGCGACCCGACCGAGACTCGCTGCACTCTCGACACATGCTCGAGGTACGCGAGGATCTCAGCGCCCGCGGGCGTGAGTGACCCGAAGCGGGGTTCCAGGAGCCTGGCCCCCGCCATCTGCGACACATCGAGGATCAGATCGAGGACGTCCTGCACCAGCGGGTCGGAGTCCTTCGGGATCTCAACCCGGATCCGGGTGGCGGCATCGTCAATCAGTTCGGCAACGCGATTCACGCATCGGCTCCTTCGTACTCGTCTTCGCGGGTGCGCATCGCCCGATCGGTATCGAATGTCTGCCGCTCCCAAGCCGTCGACGTGATGCGTCCGTCGATGACGTAGGATCGCTGGTTCGCCTTGAAGAGCGACAGCCCCTGCGTGTCACCGAATGCCGCGACCATGTCGGCCTCCGCTTGCGACATCGTCTCGGTGCGGACCGCTCGCTTCAAGGTGTCGTGGCCTGCGTTGAAGATGATCTGATTCGAGTACTGGCGAAGCAGCTTCTCTGCAAGGGACCGTTCCTCGGAGCCCGCCGACCCGACCGATTCGAAGTCACCGTCCTCGTGGACGGCCATCATCAGCACGATGCCGTACTCGCGGGACACCTTCAGCTCCATCTCGTGTGCCTCGAGCCCCTGGAGCGTCTTCATATCGCGCCAACCCTCCTCGCGCAGCACGAGCACCTTGCGGTCGGCACCCTTGTTGGAGATCACATTCCTGGTCCACCCGTTGGTGACTGCCTGGGTGATCGCGAGCGCGAGATCTCCTCGCTTCTCCATCGCAAAAGTGTCGAACACGGTGTAAGGCACTGACGGATCGTATTCGACCGTGCCCTCGTCCTCGAACATGCCCGACAGGTTGCCGTGCAGGAGCTGATCGAAGAGGAAGAGCAGCGACTTCGTTCGACCAGGATCGAACCTACCGCCGCGCGCCCGGGCCACGTCCTCGGGAGTGTCGAGCTTCCTCACGACCCTCCGGATCGTGGGATGATCGTTCGTCTCCCGGATCACGTCGTCGAGCGCCCAGTTCAACATGGCACGCTGTTCGGGGTCCAGGCCGATCGCGCTGTCGTTCAGGATGTTCGCTATCTGTAGCAACATGCTCTGCCTGGTCGAGAGCATGCGCTGCTGATGCTCCTCGTTGCTCTCTCCGAAGTGCCGCTCGCCGGCCTCGAGCGGATTCACGCGCACGTTCTGACCGAACGCCCCCACCTTGTAGGTGCGGCCGCCCAACGCATCGGCGACGACACCGTGCTCGCCTTTCACGTCCGAGATGTTGATCGATACCACGCCCCACAGGTGCAGGAGAGAAATCAGCCGCTTCATGAAGAACGACTTGCCCCGCCCGATGCCGCCTTTCACGAGGACGTTCTGAGACGGGATCAGTCCGGCCTCGTACATGTTCCAGGGGTGGAACCGGAACGGCTGTCCGCCGCTCGCGAGCTCGAGGCCGATCACCGGCCCGTCGACGAGCGGGATGTCTGCGACCGGGAACGGGTTTGCCGACGCGAACTCCCAGCCGGTCCCACGATGTCGCGGGAGCCACAGATCCCACGCGTGCCCGCGGAGCAACCTGTCGAAGAACGTCATCACCGGGGTGTCCTCGGTCTCGACCTCCTCGATCGCGACATCGCGCTGCAGCAGCTCGCTCGCGTGCTGTTGCAGGATGCGACGCTCCTTGCGGGAGATGCCCTCCGGGATGAACGTCAGCTGCTGCCGCGCCATCAGATGCCCGTCCCAACTGGGTAAGCAACCATCATCAGTGTGGCCGCCTGCTGATGCGTCAACTCGACGAGCTCGATCGACGCCGACGAGCCGGCGAGCTCCATCGCCGTGCACGACTGAGCCAGAGCGTCCTCCGAGAGCGCGGACACCACCAGGTACCCGGTCCACGCGAACTCGCCCTGCCCATTGATGAGGTCCTGTTCCCGCTGGTCGAGGTTCTGCCAGTCGGCATTGTCAGCGATCGTCACATCGCGTCCTCTGGATGCGCGGAGATTGGCGTTCTGCTTCCACGTATCCCTCGACTTCCTGATGCCCTTCAGTGCTACCTCGAGACGCACCGGCTTCCCGACGATGTGCAGCGTGTGCCGTACCGGCAGCCCCAGACTCGTAGTGGCAGAGGCCACCTCGCCCATGAATCCGGGCAGCGTCTCCAATCTCGGGAACTCGCTGATCCAGTAGGCGCGGTGGAGGACAGAGTCCGTCTCCACGTGGTGCTTCCCGTCGTCGCACACCATCGGCCCGGCGAGCTCCGGCGCAATACCCTCGAAAGCGCCGCCGATGCGCGCGTCGAGCTTAATCTCCGACACCGGGTCGACGATCGAGCGACCCCAGGCCGCCCACTCGCGAGGCGTGCACCAAGCGACTTTCGTGAATCCGCCCGACTTCAGGGACTCGGTGCTGGCGTTGATCTCCTGGTCGACCATCGCCAGCACGCCGGCCTTGCCGCCGCCGAGCGCTTTCACCGATGCACGACCGGCTCCACCCTTCGCATCAAGCGTGATCGTGATCGCTTGCGGGTGCAGCACGGTTTCTGCCTCGGCTCGATCGAGGACCTCGAGGTACGATTCCGCGATCGGGCCGAACACGCCGAGTCGTTCAAACTCACGTCGTTCTCGCACCACGGTGCCTGGTCTCGTGCGCTCCTGCATAGACACGCGGGCAATCTGCCGGCGCCTAGTCCACGAGCCTGCCACACGCATCAGCGAGGCGATGAGTTCCTCCCGCTCCCGCGGCGTCGTCACCTGGGTTCTGTGCCTGGCCATGCCCGGAGAGGCGACCATGCACGTCACGGACGCGGTCTGCCGGACCTTGTCCCAGATCACCGCCGTCCCGGACGGTGCCTCCCACACCTGGAATCGTCCACCGAGGCCGGGGAGCTCGAGCTCGCCGTGCACGAGCGGCTCGATCGGGTCGATCTTCCGCCGGTATTTCGTCAGTCCCATCATCTTCCTTACCCGCCACTGGGCTGCCCACAGCAGCCACACCATCAGCGACATCCCATGTCGTTTGATCACTCCCGCAAGCCCGAGCGGTGACAGCACCACTGCCACCGGGATCGCGGTGAAGAAGTCCGCCACGAACACGGTGAGCATCGTCGGGATCGCGACCGCGCCGATCGAGGCCATACCGACCCTGTCAATCCCGAGCACCTGCCCCTGGGATGCGCGCCGCGCGTACCGCACATATGTGAGATCGTCAGCCATCCTCAACCTCCACTAGAACCTTCGCGGCCCGGGGATCCTCGAGTGCGGCAGGGCAGACGGCCGTGACGGACCCGTGGGAACCTGGGACATCGCCGGCGCCGAGGGCTTCGAGGAACTCTGCCCGCCACTCGACGCACCCGACGGAGACTGACCGGCATTGGAGTTGCCCTGTACGTTCTGGCCGCCTTTCTTCTGGCCGCCAGCTCCATGACTTGCACCAGGTGCACCGGTGCCGCTGTTCTTCGACTTCGACCCCGAGGATCCTGCCTGGGATGCGTGGGCACCTCCGCCGGCGGCGCCGCCGGCTGCACCGGCGCGACCGCCTTGCACCACCAGGCCGGCCCCCTGCTTCGCAACTCCGCCCGCTTTCTGACCCGCCGTGCTACCGATGTTCACCCCGGCCTGGGACTCGTTGCCTGAGCCGAGGAACGAGAAGAAGCTGTACGCCATGAGCGGCATGAATGCAACGACGAAGAGTCCTGTGACGACGGTGAGGGTTTCTGCTGAGAACAGCGCCATGCCGTCCGCTGATTTCAGGACCATGGCGAGCACACCGAACATGAGCGGTTTCGATATGAGGAGGGCGACCCCGGCGAGCGCCCACTTGCGGGCGATGCTCCATCCGCCCTTCATGCCGGTTGCCATGAATGCGAGCGGGCTGAACGCGATCAGGATCATGATCGCCAGGTTGCGGAACGCGAGTGCGAACGCGATGAGGACCAGGCCGACGATGAGGAACCCCAGCATCAGGATCGTTGGGACGATCCCTTGTGAGCCGGAGAAGAGGTTGATGATCACCCCAGCATCATCATCTCCGGAGCCGCCCTGCAGCACGGCGCGGAAGATGTTCTGGAAGCCGTCCTGTCCGCCGATGCGTTTGAGGACGGCGTCGCTCAGTTCATCTGCGATCGAGAGGAGGTCCCCGCCGACAGCGAGAGCGAGATACGTCGACGGGAGCCCAGCGGCGATGCCCAGCATCGACCGGCCCACCTCGCCGGACTTGAGCGACAGTACGCCTGTGGCGAGGCCGATGATCCCCATCGCGAGCATGACCACGATCGCGATGCCGAGCCAGTTGCCGGCCTCTGCGATCGCGGTGTTCCAGAGCTTCGTGCCGGGGGCAAGGTCTTGCGAGCCGAGCACGATCTCTGCCAGCCAGCCCATGAACGTTCCCAAGCCCTGGGCCTGGGTCTCCATAGACTTGCAGACCAGATCGAGTGCACCGCACTCGAAGGTGATCTCGCTGTCTTCTACCACGTACATCTTCCGGTGGCTCCGCCTCGTCGACCCGGCCTAGAACAGCGCGATGTTGCCGAAGAACGTCATGGCACCGGAGATCGACCCCATGAACATCGCTGCGAGAGCACAAATCGCAAGTGCTTTCCATGCCCGCGTGCGTCCCGTCGAGTCGAGACCGGCGAACGCGAGCAGCAGACCGATCGCAATCATCGCGACGAACAGGCCAAGCGTGCCGAACGCGAGAACTTGGTTGGTGAGTTTCAGGCCCGCCTGCACGGGTGCCGGGGAATAGTCCGGGGTGATGTTCGGGACGTCGAGATCCGCGGGCAGAACCGTCGCGTAGTACTTGAGGTCGGTGAGTGTCATGGTGCCGAATGCCTTTCGTCAGGGGTAGGTCACCCTGACGAAGGCAGCGGGAGCGCACTCACCTCACATCGGTTAGAAGTTGCATCCCGAGTAGCACGGGCCCAGGTCGATCCCGACAGACTTCATGAACCGGTAGGCAGGCGTGAAGGAACCATACGCCGCAGGGTTCGGGCCGGTCCGCACCTCGAGATGGAGATGCGCCCCATTCACGCAGGATCCGGATACCCCTGAGTACCCGATCACCTGGCCTGCCTTCACCGCGGTACCAGGAGTCACCGCGACGCGGGAGAGATGAGCGAACACGGTCGTGTAGCGCTGATCGTTCTGTACGCCGATCACGGTGCCACCGCACGCCTCGGAGAAATCGCGAACGATGCCCGCGGCCGGCGCGTACACGGGCGTACCGACCGGGACCGGGAAATCGACTGCGCCGCCCGCGTGGCCGGGGTACGTCGACCAGGTCGTCGCATTGCCCAACGGGTGAGCCCACCCGCCTTTCACTTCGACAGGCACCACGCCGTCCGCGCTCTCAGCGGGACAGTCCGCAGCACTCGTGCTGCTCCCCCCGAGGAGCTGCTCGGCCTCTCCAGCGCGTTCCGCGTAGCGGTCCGGGAACGCTGAGATCTGGACCTTCTGTGCAGCATCGCCGGGTTTCAGGGACTCCCAACCGGGGATCCCCGTCAGGCGCTCGTAGAACTTCCCGGCCGAGTAGACCGGGTCCATTAGTTGCGGCACGGTCCCCCAGCCTTGGCTCGGCCGCTGCTGGAAGAGCCCGACCGAGTCATGGTCGGAGCCCGTGCCGTCGTTCGGGAGCCCCATCGACGCGGGCACCGTCGGGTTCGCGAGGTTCCGCAGGTTTGTCTCCACGAGCGCCACCATCAGGGCAATCTTGATGCCCTGCTCAGGGACGTCACGATCCGCGCCGACGCTGATGATCGTCTCGGCGTGCTTCAGCTGAACATCTGAGAAACCATCGACGGACTCGATGGTTGTCGCGCAGACGTTCGCGAGCGCCATGGTGGCCACCCCGAAGAGGAGCACGAAGGGTGCCGCGACCGTGGCGAGTATGATCGCCAGCACCGCGGCAGCGGTTCGCCGCACAGCCTTCGACTGTGCGGCGTGAACCGCTATCTTCGCTGCAACCGGTGCGGCCACGCTATGACGATGCCTTCCACGAGTCCGGGTAACTGCTCATCAGACCGTCGACACCGCAGATCCCGCCCTCGCTGGGGGGATCGCAGAAGATCGAGAGCGCGACCGGGAGACGCTGGGTCGTGTCTCTATGGGAGTAGCCGTCATCACCTGAGACGTGCGTTTCGACACGCACCCAGTAGATGCCGACCCGTGCTCCATCGTGCATGTTGAACACGTAGTTGTCCGAGTATCCGACCCAGTTCGCGCCACCGGTGTACTCGTCCATCTCGGCCTCGTCGAGCACCGCCACCGGATGCGATGTGACGGTCTTCCCGAAACTCTTGAAGCTCTGGAAGGACGCATCATCCCCGAGCAGCCACCAAGCCGACCCCCCGGGGTTGTACCCCCAGTCGGCGAGCCGCTGCGGGAGCTCCGGGATGAGGTCGCCCTTCGTGATGGGGCCGGAGATCTCGTTGATGAGAACCTGGTCGCCAGGCCCCACATAGTCAGGGCTCGGCTGGGTGACCCGGCCCAGTGCTTCGGCTCGGAAATCCTCAGTGAACTGGATTCGCGTCGTCTCGGCCGACATCAACACCGCGGCCGCGGATGCCGCAGCCACATGCGGGTCGTCCGTCACCACCATCTCGACCATGCCGTTCTCGTCGAACTTCACCTCGGGCATGTCTTCCTCAGCGAGACCGCTCCCGTTGGATCCTTGCGACTCGATCTCCGACGAGCTCTCCCGGGATTCCTGCTCCGGTTGTGCCCGGTCCTCTCCCGAGTCGCCACCTCCCAGGATCAGGGCGATCACCACGGCTATGAGAGCGATCGCGAACCCGATCGCCAAGGCGATCATCACGATGCGCCGGCGTCGTCCTGCAGTTCCTTCGAAATCCGTTTCGGTCATGGTCGCCCTCATCCTTCTTCAGCTCGTTCGGCGCCTGGCTTGGAGCCGATGGGTTGCTCAGGAGGATAGGAGTCGGTGCCGACATTCCCGAGGTGGTCCTCCATCCAGATCCATGCCTCCGCACCCCATTCACCGACCTGCTGGCTGGCCCAACTCGGCAGGATCGTGTCGTTGTGCCGGCCCAAGGTGCACTCGCTCATGCCCACCCACATCCGCAGTCGAGTGATCACGTACTGCAGCTGAGTATGGAAATCGAGCGGCGCCGACGGTGGAGCGATGTCGAGGTACTGCTGCTGGTTCCGGTACTGGAATAGCGCGAGCAGCTCCTGCACGATCGCTTCATGCTGGTACCAGCACGGCGGCACGATCTGCTCCGCGAGCCCGTATCGTCGCACGAGCTCGGGCACCCACACGAATAGCACCTCGAGGGTCTCGGCGCGCTCCGCGTCGTCGAGCTTCCACCAGTCGATCGGGGCCGCGAGCTTCGGCGGCACCGCCGTCGGCGGCGGAAGGGCCTTCTCCGATGGGCGTTCGCCTCGCTCACGCACCACGCTGATCACCGCCAGACCGGCTGCACGCGGGCAGCACCGTGATCGATGCTCGAGTTGGATGGTTCATACCTGCACGATGCCGTAGCTCGCGCAGGATCCCGGAACCGACCGCGGCTCCGGGCGGCGCCGGCGACGGAGGCCGGCCCACTTTGAGCACGCTCCGCGTGCATACCCCCAGCTGGGGCTGCGCCCCAGTTTTCTTGCCGTGAAGCCTTCGGCAGTCTACGGCGATCGCAGCTCCACGCAACCGCACGACCAACCCGCATACGCGGGCCGGTCTCAACGCAGCGTGCTCGCGCGTCTCTCGACTCCGTCTCGGCCGCGCGGGCCCGCCACTACGGATTGCGCTCCGCAGCTCACGCTCCGAATGGCACTAAGTGCCTTCACGGCAAGAAAACGTGAGGGAGGAGGGAGAGAGCAATGACCGAGGAGATCACCCCTTGGGTTGCGGCCGTCATCGGCGGACCGCTCTGGATCGTAGCGCTCTACAGACTCTACGTCAGCCCGGGCCGGAAGGAGAAGAACCAGTGACTCAGCAGACATTTGCCATCGACGACCTCATTCGAGAGGCCGACGTCGCCGCAGCACCCGAGTGGGAAGGGGCACCGCTTCGCTATCACGAAGATCCGCAGTGGTCGCCGGAAGACCTCGATGCCGCATGGGACCGGTACATTTTCGAGAACGATCACCACGGCTGCATTCCGCGCAGTCACATGTGGCACCGTTCCCACGCCATCAGGGGCGAGTTCCAGGCCGCAGGGCACACCCTGAACCTGTTTGATGTCGTGGCCGACTCCAGGTACTGCTCGGAGTACACCGACCACGTACACGCCCCGGGCGACCTCCCGGAGGATTATCGCGTGCTCGGGATCTGCACCAGCTGCGGTTGGAGAGAGATCGCGCGAACCACCGGCGACATCGTCGAGCACTGGCACGACCACGCCATGCCCGGTTGGCGAAACCTCCCGACTGTACCGGAGAAGCTCCGCGGGTACATGGGCGAACAGAAGAAGCTCGCGAAGCTCCACGCGTGGATCGCTGAGCACTACCCGCTCAAAATGCATCAACCCGGCTATCCGATCCTCAGCGAGCGCGGCGGGTTCGGAACCCGGCATATCCCCTACGGGTCGCCCTGGGGCGGCTACGACCTCTCAGACCATGCCCTCGAAGAAGCCCGCTGACGGTCGGCCGCGCAGCATGTCGCATCTTTCACACAACCACACTGAGAGGACTCAGATGATGAACGCAAAGCACTGCACCATCGACGCGTGCACCAGTTCGATCACCGCGAGAGGCCTGTGCCGACGCCACTACCTGCAGGCATGGCGTGCGCAGACCCTCGAAGAACACGAACCGAAGTCCCCGCCGCGGTGCCCAGACGTGCACGCGCACGATGTCGATTGCTGGGAGCATCACGGCTGCAGGTGCGATGGCTGCTGCCGCGCTCGAAAGAACGAACGGCAGCGCCATCGCACTCGTATGATGGCGTACGGCCGCGACCACCGGATCTCCCCACCCCGCGTGAACGCCGAACCTGCACGCGAGCGAGTACTCGAGCTCATGCGAGCCGGTTGCGCGCTCGAGCGCATCGGAGAAGTAGCAGGAATCGGCCGAGGAGCCATGTCGAATCTCGTCTACGGGCCACGCGGATCGCGCGCCCGAGGACCGGTCAAGACGTGGCGCTCCGATCACTCCGAGGCGATCCTCGCCCTCGACGCCGAGGACATCCCCAGGAACGTCGTCGCTGCACGTGGCACTGTGCGGCGGCTCCGTGCCCTCGTCGCGCTGGGTTACTCGGAAACGAGGCTCGCGAACGAACTCGGCATGAATGTCGGGAACCTGTCGAGGATCATTCTGATGCGGCACCTCTACCGAGGCAAAGTCCTTGCAGCGACCGCGGAACGGGTCGACACGCTCTACGAGCGATTGCACATGGCACCCAATACTGGGAGCGGCGCGGATTCCGCGAAGCGGATCGCCAAGAAGCATCGTTGGGCGCCGCCGCTCGCGTGGGACGACATCGACCATGACGCCCACCCTAATCGCCGTGAGCAACAGTCGACCTGGAAGGATTCGCTCGATCACGCGGCCATCGATATCGTGCTCACCGGAGGGAAGGCGCGACTTTCCTACGCGTCTCGCCTCGAGGTCGTCAGGATCCTCGAAGCGCGTGAAACATCCACGCGCGAGATCGCGGATCGGCTCGGAAGCGACCCAGAGACCGTCAGGCGAATGCGCCGCGAGCTCGTCGAGGCGGGTTCGTCATGAAGCTCGCGATCGCAGACCCGCCCTACCTCGGACGTGCCGATCGTTGGTACGGGGCCGGCAGAGGCGGAGGCCGCACCCGTGCAGACGGCAACTACGTGAAAAACGGCAGAAAGCCCGACCTACACCCGGACGCGGCCGAGTGGGACTCCCCCGAACGTCACCAGCAACTTATCGCGGACCTCGAGCGGGATTTCGATGGTTGGGCTCTCGCCGGTGCAGCCGATTCTCTCCAAGTACTCCCCGAGGCAGCTCCGCCGAGGGCGCGTATCGGTGTGTGGGCGAAGCGCAACTCCATTCCAGGCGGCTCTCGCGTGCTCAACCGCTGGGAACCCGTGTTGTTCCGGGTCCCTGACGAACGCCGGGACCGTTCGACCGGCTTGGCTGTCTCAGACATCCTGATCAGCGCGACGAACACCCGGCAGGGGTTCCTCGGCTCGAAACCACCCGAATGGACCAGGTGGGTGCTGGGGCTGCTCGGCTACCAGCCCGACGTCGACGAGCTCACTGACGTGTTCCCTGGATCCGGGATCGTCGCCCGCGTCGCCGAAGGGTATCTCCCCCTACCGGTAGATCCGGGGATGTCCGAGGTCGCCGATACGCTCGCAGAACCTTGGAAGGAGACGCCATGAGAATCCCACTCCCCCGCAGCGGGTTCGTCTGGCTCGTGCTCTTCGGCCTGTTCTTCGTCCTCTACGGACTCGTCGGGTACCTCATCCGGCTCGCCGTCGACGCGATCATCCTCGGCGCCGAGGTCGTTTGGGCGATGCAACCGTTCACCCTCCACATCCTGCAGGAACTCATCGCGCTATATGGCCCCGTGCTCATGGATCGCGGCCTGCTGTAGTCCAGGCACTGGAGACGACGGGAGGCCCCCAACCATATGATTGGGGGCCTCCCTGGTGACCGCTGCTAGTTCTTCAGCAGGGCCTCGATACCCTCACCTCCTTCTGCGTTGTCGTCCACGAGTGCGAGCTGCTTGCGACGCTGTGCGTAGAGTGCGGCTCCGCCGCCTCCGAGCAGCAGCAGGGCTGCGGCGCTCATCAGGCCGAGCCCGTTCCCGCCGGTGACCGCGAGCTCGATCGCCTTGTCGACCGGGGTCGGCTTCTTGATCTCGAAGTTCTCCGATTTCTCGCCGCACTTGCCGACGTGGATCTCCTTCTCCTTGCCGTCCTCGATCAGCCAGAGGGTCTCGACGTACCCGCCGAGCCCGACGTGCTTCTCCTTCGTCTTGACCTTCTTCGAATCGTAGCGGCCAGGCTTGTCGACCTTCACGCCGGTCTTGTCCTCGAAGTCCTTGAGCTCGTTCTCCGGGGAGCAGACCATCTGCTCGCCGGCGGTGCGCTCGTACGCCTTGAACGTGACCTTGTACTCGACGCCGCGGTCCCTCGGTGCGAACTCACCCGACACGATCGCGGAGTCGAACATGTCCTCGCCCACCTTCACGGTTCCTGCGGATTCGGTGCGCACCTTCGGGTAGTCGATCACGGTCTTCTCGTTCTCGAGGCCGCACTTGCCCTCATGGATGACGATCTCCTCGTCCTCCGGGGTCGTGATGTAGTAGCGCTCGACCCAGTAGCCGGTACCGACGCTATTCGCGTGCACCGGGGGCGAGTCGACCGATCCGATCTGGGTGACCTCGACACGCTCGGTCTTCGCGACCGGCTGCGCCAGGCAGACCGCGTCCGGATCCGACACCTCTTCCGCAGTCCACAGCACGGGCTCGCCTGCGTCGTCGAGCACCGGTTCCCAGTTCTCGTCGTACTTCGGGTCGCCGGCCTTCGGCTGGAGGTAGTAGGTGAAGTCGATCTCGTTCGGCACGTCGGGCACGACGGTGCCTTCGACGAGGGCGGTGTCCTTGATGTCGCCCTTGTACGCGCCGTCGGGCTGCGCCTGAGTCGTGACCTCGGGTCGGAGGATCTCTGCGCTCTCGGACGGGACGCCCCAGTCGTCGCAGTACTCCTTGGCCTTCCCACGGGCGTCGTCGGTCTGGTCCTCGTCGAGGAGGCACCACTGCACGGTCACCCAGTTGTCGGTGCTCGTGTACGGGATCTGGATCTCGTCCGAGGTGAACGTCTCGTCCGGGCCATTGATCGTCGTCGTCGTGGTCGTGAGGACCTCGGCGCCCTCCGGGGCGTTCTTCTGCTTCTCGGGCTGCTCGTCGGTCGTGTAGACCGTGCCGCGCAGCGTGAACTCTGTGCGAGCTCCGTTCGTCTGCAGCCAGCCGCCCTTGTTCAGGGAGACCGTGATGTCGTCGGTGAACTTGCCGCCGATCGCGACCTCGGTGTCTGACAGCTGCGTCGTGAACGAGATGTCGGACGGGGTGATCTGGCCCTCGCCGATCTGCCCGAACCCATCGGTGAAGAAGTAGTCGACCGGGATCGAGGGATCGTTCCGGGTCGGGTTCGTCACCGAATTGGCCTGGTCGTCGAACTCGATGTTCCACACCCAGGTGTAATAGCCGGCCTCACGCGATGTGCCCGCTGTCACCTCGTAGGTGCCAGGCTCTCGCGTGGTATCGGTCGTGATCTCAGCGGTTGCCGCGACCGGAGCATTCCGTGGCGGCGTGCCCGA
Organism: Leucobacter sp.; assembly: GCA_047973175.1. GTDB lineage: Bacteria > Actinomycetota > Actinomycetes > Actinomycetales > Microbacteriaceae > Leucobacter. The sequence goes on along the minus strand of JBKEBN010000156.1, from coordinate 6,802 downwards.
CGGATTGTCGGCCGGATCCGCGAGGAAGGGCCCGTAGAGGGTGCCCTTCGCCGTGATCGGCGCGTACCGGGTCTCGCCTCCGCTGGTGATGCCGATGCGCCACGGGTCCGAACCCTCGGCGACGTCGAAGGTGACGGTGTCGCTGAACTGCTCCCCGTCCTGCACGAACTTCGAGGGCACCTGGGTCGAGAGCACCGGTGACCAGACCGTGTCCGGGTCGATGTAGACCGCGTCGTAGTCGCCCGACCTCGTGACTGCTGGTGCGGCGTGCGCGAGGCCCTGCCCGAGGCCACCGGGAGACCCATACAGGACGCCTGATCCGGGCTCGGTGTACGAGTACTTCCCGTTGACCGTCACCCGGTAGTAGCGGTCCCACGACTCGGCGTCGTAAGGAGCCTGGCCGACGAACGGGACGTTCGTCACGGAGGTTGTGCCGCCGGAGAACGTAATCCGGTTCGTGCCGGTCGACGTGAAGATGCCGTTCGTGATCGTGAGCTCGGTCGTGCCGGGGTCGACCACCACCGTGCCGGTGTACGGTGTCGCGCCCGGCCGGATGCGGGGATCGCTCGGAGCACCCACAGCCTCGTTCGCGTTCGCTGCCTCGCTGATCATCGCGTTGGCTTGGGAGACCACGCCACCACCGACGCCGGACTCCATGAACGCGAGGGCCTGCTGGTAGCCGGCAGTCGAGCCGGAGGCGCGCAGCTTCCACAGTGCGATCTGCACTGCACCCGCCTGGGCGTTGTTGTTGGTCGAACCGTAGTGGGACAGGATGTAGTTGAACTGGCGCAACCCCTCACCGCTGAGAGCACCGGTGCCGACGTTCGTGAAGGTCTGGCCGGCCACCATGTAGCTGCCCACGTTGTAGGCGGGAAGCGAGGATGTGGCACCCATCGCCGGGTTGTCGCCCATCACGGTCGCCTTGCCGAGCTCGGCGCAGTAGACGATAGTGCCGTTGGAGTGGATGAAGGAACCGGCTCCGACATCACCGCCGAACCAGACGCCAGCGCCGAGGCTCACGGCGTGCGCCTGCGTTGCGGGGAACACTGCTCCGCCCATTGCGGTGCCCGTGCCGAGGATCAACCCCGCCGCGAGCGCTATCACTGTGGCTTTGCGGAATCGGTTCCGCTTCCGCCGTTCGCGCCGATTCGGTTGGCGCGTATCCATTTCTGTCTGTGACATGAAAGGCCTTTCTTGTCGATATACACAGATATGGCCCCCGGGAGGGCCACACCTGCACCAAGAAGAAGACCGATACCGCGCACAACGAGCACTGCGGCCCCTCGACAACTCGAGGGGCCGCAGCGGCGGATCCGGTTACCAGCCGTCGGCGTCGCCACCGGGCGGGTTGTAGGTCGGGCACCCGTTCGCAGTGCCTCCGGTCGGGTACCAGCCTGCAGGAGGCGCTGGGCAGTTCCCTCCGCCAGGGACGTAGCTGCCCCCTCCGCCACCGCCGGAGCTCCCACCGCTACTCGATGACCCGCTGCCGCCACTGCTGGAGCCGCCGCCCGTCCAAGGTGCGCCTCCGGAGTTGTCGGTCCAGTTGCCGCCTCCCCCACCGCCTGTGTTTATCCACTGCCCGGTGCCGGGGTCCGTGTAGCCAGTACCCGCAGCTGCGGCCGCTGCAGCGGCGGCTTCCTCAGCAGCCTTCTTCTCCGCTTTCACGGCCTTGTCGTGCGAGCCCTGCACGGCAGACGCCGACGATACGTAGCTGCTCAGCGCGGTCAAGAGCGCTTCGGCTTGCTCGAGCGATGGTACCGAGTCCGTGACGGTGCGCTTGAACGCTAGACGCTCCGCAGCCGGAACCGGATCCGCACTCTGATCTTGGTACTTCCTCGAGGCGGGCTCCGCCTCGACGGCTTCGTCAGCCTGGACTACGCCGTTGAACGTGTCGAGGGCGGATTGGAGCATCTCCGCTCTCTTCGAGAGTTGCTCTTTCTCAGTCTTCCCTGCCTTTGAGTAGGCCTTGGAGAACGCGTCCTGGTTCTTCAGGGCTTCAGCAGCGGGCCCTGCGAGGAGGCCCGCGTCCTCGATGATCTGCGACTCGAGCAGGTCGATCCTGTTCTCGATGTCGTCGACGACGCCCATCGCCTCCTCCGCCCGGGCCGTGGCGTCGGCAGCTTGCGTCTCGAGCTCCCGCACTCGCTCACCGTTCACACGACCGTCCAGGTCCTCAGGCTTGAGGTCCACAGCCTCATCGGGTGCGAACTCTGCTGCTCTGTCTTCCAGCTGCTCGGCCACAAGTGCGTATTGCTCAATCAAGCCGTCTGCCGGACGCTCCGAAGAGTCCTTGGCGAAACGTTCCATGGCGGCCTCGTGGGCTTCCTGCACGGGTGTGATCGTTTCCTTGGAGATGAGCTTCTCGGGGACGGTCGAGATGGTCTTCAACTGAGCGAGATGCGTCTCTTCAGCCTGGTTCCACTTGTCGACGAGCAGGTACGCAGCCTGGGGCTCGAAGGCTTCGGCGGCGAGCAGCTGATGCTCAGCGTCGTTGATCTGCGCGATAGCTTCGAGTGCAGCTTGGCGGTTGTTCGCCGAGTGTATGGCGTAGGCACAACTCGCGCCTGCACCGACGAGCAGCACACCGGCTGTGATGCCGGCGATGACCTTGCTCCTCGTCGTCTTGAGCCATCCTGTCTGGCTCGGCGCCGGCCGCGGGGTTGCGGTCTCGATCTTCATCTCTCTGGGTTCTTCGTTGCTCATGGTAGTACTCGATTGCTCGTGGTCGTGGAAGTGTATACAGGACAGGTGACATTCTTCATCGGCGCGATGCAGTCAGTCCAGGAACGCTGGTGTCGTTGTCTTGTTCTAGTGCGCCGTCGGTTTCGAGCTTTGCGAGGAAGCGCTGCCCGGTCTTCGCGCTCTTCCCGCCGAGCCAATCACCGACAACGGCGCCGGTAGGCTTCGATCCAGTGGACTTGATGTGTTGGAGGACCATATCGACGACCTCGGACTTCTCCACCGCCACAGCCTGGGCCGAGGGCGTCTCCTGGTCGACGATCCTGAGCCGGCGCTCTGAGCCTGCAGAGGCGGCCTCACTGGGAACCTCGCGAGCATTGGTGTGCTGAACGTTCTCGGTTACAGCAGAGGTCTGGACCTTACGGGTCTCGGTGCCGCGACGAGTATGCAGCTTCGCGCGTTCTCTCTCGTCCGGGATCATGTTCTCGATGAGGCGAGTCATCAGCAAGAGGACCGCTGACGGGATCGCGCCGATGACGCCGGCGGCCCAGATCGGGATGACGTCGAGGTCCGCGGACATGCGCGCGTGGGAGGAGTTCGCGACAACCGAGACGACCGACAGTCCGATGAAGCCGACCCAGGCGAGGCCGGCGCCGTTGATGCCGCGACGCTTGAACTCGTTCGCGGCGACCATGCAGCCGATCATTCCGCCGTCGACGACGAACGGGAAGAACACCGGGAACGGCAAACCGCTCAGTCTCGCGACATCTATCAGGGTGGCGAACGTGATCGCCATCGCGCCGGCACCGCACACGAGCAACGGGATCCCGAGCCCGAACACCAGCCCCCAGTTGCGTTGTGGCTTCTTAGACATAGTCGGTCTCCGTCCTGGCGGGCTTGCATGCTGCGGCGAGCGGGAGTGCTACCCCCACGAGGGTGAGGGTGCTGATAGCGGTGGTGATCGTCCACATCAGCAGTGGGAACTGGTCATAGTCGTTCATCATGAGGTCCAATCGGTCAGCATTCGGGAGCCAGCTTCTCCGGCTCGCATCGCGCTCTTGTAGTAGACGAGCGCCCGGATATGGGTGGGCGAATCAGAAGGGCGGAACTTCGGGTTCAGCAGGAACGCGCCCATCAAGCTGGTCTCGGCTTGGCGCGGCCTGCCGCCCCAGGCTATGTTCATCACGGCTGTGACTTGCTCGATGGTGAGGCTCGGGCAGTGCCGATGCGCGGCTACTCGGTCCTCGCCCTCGTAGGAGAGACGCGAGGGTGGGTTGGCTGCGAGCCATCCCAGCAGCTCGAGCACCGCCGCATGATGCTTCCCAGCGGTGCGAGGAGCGAGAGCGTCGAAGCAGAGTCGCACGACGTCGTCCAATGGTGTGAGGTCGTGGCTGACCTCACCGCTGGGGGCGGGGATCATCTCGGCTTGCTCTAGCGCGACTCCGCGAGTGCCCCAGAGTTCCTGCGCCCACCTGAGCGTGCATGACCAGAGGTACCCCCAGGGTTCCTCGGCTGCGGCAGCGTACCTGATCGCGGCCTGGCTGCCGCGTCGCTGCGCTCCAGTGACGAGTTTCTCGAGGATCATGTGCACGACGTCAGCGCGCTCGAGCGAGTAGCCCCAGCCGCGAGCGAGGGACACGACGCTCGGCGCAAAGAACGTGTCGAGCTGCTCCAGGAGCGCGGCACCTTCCGCGGTATCGAGGAAGCCCATACCGTCCTCGGCAAGCTCGGTGAGGACCGTGCGTTGCCGCCACGTGTTGAAGCGTTCAATTTCCATCGTCCACCTCCAGGCCCAGCGACCTCATCGAGTCTTCCGAGAGCATCCTCGTGACCTCGCTGCCGAGCCGCTTCAGGGAGACCACGTCGTCATCGCTGCTGGTCCTGCACTCGATCGACACGACGGCAGCGAGGGACTTCGTGAGCGCGATCCTGATGCCACGCAATGTCTCGGCGTTCGCCTGCTGCAGGCCGGCGGCGGCCTCGAGGTCGGCACCGAGCGTCCCGGTCAGGTGTCCCGCGAGCAGCGTCGTCTCGGAGAGCGTGTTGTCGAGCCGCTTCTCGAGCTCCTGCTGCTGCCGCTCCGTCGGGTCCATCCTCTGCCGGCTCTCCCGCTCCTGCATCTCGATCAGCGACCTGTGGACAGGATCCACCGGAGCGCCCGGGCGCTTCAGCTTTTCCAGCCCCCGCCCTGCTGCTGCGCGGATCTCGGGAGACGCTGTCGACGAGTTCGCAAGTGCTCGGATGTCCGTGATCTTGTTGATCGTGTTCAGCGACGTCCCGGTCACCTCCTGCGCCGCCTGAGCGAGCGTCAACGGCTTCACAGGCTCCCCGTTACTGAAATTTTCAGTAACGGGTGCCGCGGTGCCCTGCTTGAGATTCGCGACCTGGTTCCTCTTCGTCCTGGCCTTGAACGCCGGCTCATAGAGGGTCTTCCAGGCCTCCTCGAGCTCGAGCGGTGTCAGCTGGAGACGAACCGCATTGGCCTCGGCTTCGATCAGAGGACGGTCCTCGTCGGTGACACCCCAGAAAACCACTGCTCGGATGTGCGTCCAGCAGTCCCGCTTCGCTGCCTCCAGGCGATGAGCACCGTCGATCAGCACCAGGTCCTCGTCGACCACGATCGGTTGAAGCTGGAGTTGTCCTCCGAGATCCCGGTACGAGCTCAGCACGCGCTGCACGTGCTCCTCGTTGATCTTCCGCTGTCGCTCCCGCACGATCACCTGGTGCGGGTCGACGAGAATCCACTCCTGCTCGATCTGGCCCTGGATGAGTCCTTCGATGGTCATGCTGCCGCTCCGATCTGTCGAACGTCGATAGGTGTGTGCTCACTGGTCCAGACCAGCTCGCGGGTGTCTCCATGCGCCGGGCACAGGTGCTCGAGCTCGGGATGGGTGCGGCAAGTGCACTCCTGCACTCGATCCGCGTGCGCCGGGCAGTAAGCCCGGATTTTCGGTGTGAGCACGAACGCCCACCCCAGGTCGACCAACCGCTGCAGGTCCGCGAGATGGCTCCGCCACGTCGCGGACGCCGGCTGTGGAGTCACCCACTCCACCGCATCGCACTGGGTCGAGGGGTTCTTGCCTCGAGGTGTAGCGATCTCGCAGCGAATCGCGACGCACTCGCTTCGGATGACGCGGCCCATCATCGATCACCGCCAGACGTCAGCGAGGCAGAGTCCACTTCGTCCTGCAGCGCCGCGAACACGGGATCGAGGCCACGGCGCGGGATCCCGCAGTCCACGCAATGCGAACGAGCGTACTCACCCCACACCCCGGGACCCCAGTCGTGCTCCCCTTGGGCGCATCCCGGCTCACGTTTCCGCGCCGGCGCTGTCGTCGAGGGAGAGACTGAGGCCGGATCGAAGGGTACACTCGTGCTGCCACCGATCGGCCACGCGTCTGGCTTTCTGACGATCACCGCAGCGATGTACCCCGCAGGCTTCTGCACCGGGGACTTCGCCCGGAGGAGCGTATCTCGAGTCGCCTGCACCACATCAACCAGCGCCAGGTCGACCCGCCCGGCAATCTCGTCAGCGATCGCGTCGAGGGTAAGCCCGCAACCAGGTGCTAGCTCCTCGAGCAGCTTGTTGATTCGCGATTCCTCGACCAGGGCCTCGAGCTGCTCTGGCGGCGTGGCCGGGCCGAAGTTGACCCGCCTCAGCTCGCGCGCGCGATCGGTATCTAGGTTGGTTGGTTGGTTTGATTTTGTATAACCAACCAACCTAACCTTTTCTCTTCCTTTAAAGGACTGCGGATTTTCCGCCGTGTGCGGATTTTCCGCAGTCGGGAATTCTCCGTGTGCGGATTTTCCGCAGTCGGGCTGATCAGGGGTTTTACTCCCGTGTGCGGATTTTCCGCACACGGGACCTGACACCGCTGAAACGTACTCCTCATAGGGCTCATCGAGCTCCAAGACCGCCTCTCCAACGGGCACAGAGACATCGGGCTCCGGGTCCTGCAGGAACAGCCTGAAGCGGCGTTGCATGCCCCGAGACGTGCCAGTCTCATCGACATAGCCGCGTGGGTATCGATCACGAACCTCACGAAGGAACCCGGACTCCAGGAGGCGCCGCTTCGCCGTTGCCCAGGCATCCTTCCCGATCTGCAGCTCACGCTGCGCCTCA
>JBKEBN010000108.1:0-8757 GCA_047973175.1 Leucobacter sp. | reverse complement strand
CGGTATTCACCCGATGACACTGCAGAAATGGCTCCAGCGCGCCAAGGTCGAAACCGGCGCCGCGCCCGGGACGACCCGATCCGAGGCGGCCGAACTGCGCGAAGCTCGCAAACAGATCCGGCTGCTCGAGCAGGAGAACGAAGTTCTCCGGCGAGCGGCGGCGTATCTGTCGCAGGCGAACCTGCCGGGAAAAGGCTCTACCCGCTCGTGACGGAGCTCGCCGACGCGGGGATCCCTGTGACGGTGACGTGTCGGGTGCTCAAGCTCTCCCGCCAGCCCTACTACCGGTGGCTGGCGAACCCCATCACCGATAGCGAGGTGGTGGAGGCGTATCGTGCGAACGCACTGTTCGACGCTCACCGCGACGACCCCGAGTTCGGGCACCGGCTCCTCGCCGATGAGGCTCGCGACAACGGTGAGGCGATGTCGGACCGGACCGCGTGGCGGATCGCCTCCGCGAACGGCTGGTTCAGCGCGTTCGGCAAGCCCAAGCGCAGTAAGCACCGTCGGCCCGGACCGCCCGTCCATGACGACCTCTGCGCCGTTGTCGACGAGCATGGCCAGACCCGGCACGTGTTCGCCGCTGACGTGCCGAACCAGCTCTGGCTGACGGACATCACGGAGCACAAGACCGCGGAGGGCAAGCTGTACCACTGCGCGATCAAGGACGTCTACTCGGGTCGGATCGTGGGGTACTCGATCGACTCGCGGATGAAGTCCCGGTTGGCCGTCCGGGCGCTGGAGAACGCCGTCGCGATGCGCGGCGACGTTGCCGGCTGCATCGTGCATTCGGACAGAGGATCTCAATTCCGCAGCCGGAAGATGCTCCGCGCCCTGACCCGGCATCGCATGGTCGGTTCCATGGGTCGCGTCGGGTCCAGCGGGGACAACGCCGCCATGGAGAGCTTCTTCGCGTTGCTGCAGAAGAACGTCCTCAACCGCCGCACCTGGACCACCCGCGAGCAGCTGCGCATCGCAATGGTCACCTGGATCGAACGGACCTACCACCGGCGACGCCGTCAGGCCCGCCTGGGCCGTTTGACCCCGATCGAGTTCGAGACCATCATGAACACGAACGTTGCACTCGCGGCGTGACTACAACCTGTCACCTAACCGTGCAGCAGACCCGCGTAGTAGCGGCGAGGTCAGGCTTGAGGAATACAGCCACGCCACTCCTGCTGAGGTACTTCCGCCACGCTGCGGGTTCAAACTGCACTCGCTCGATGCTGGCGTGTACCGCTGCGGCAGCTTCCGTGAGGTCAAGCACTACCTCGGCGACGGCGAGCGTATGATCCAGAAATGCTGGGCTGGGTTCGTACTCACGTATGCGCGGATCAGCTGGATGCCCCTCATGCCAGGCAAGGAGCCGACTGCCGGTATCGGTGAGCGCCCAGACATGCCCAGCTGAGCCAGCACGCACGCCACCAATGCGCCTGAGCAGGTTACTCGTGAGGCCGAGACTACGGAGCCTCGCGAACGCATGATTGGCCTGCCTAGGTGTCGCCGTTGCAGTTTTCTCCATGCCAAAGAACTGCCTCGCTAGTTGCTTGGTCGTGAGGTAGCGGCACTCTTTGAGGGAGGCGAGAATCGCCCAGTCGCGTTCAGATAAGCGCGCCGACGTGTGTTCGAGGTGGCGAGGGATGCGTGCCGTCATGAGACACCTCCCACCGAGCAGAGGAGAGGTAGAAGTGCGCACTGAAACAGCGCACCAGTCGTTGCCGCCTTTACCCGAACGGAGCAAGCTGCCGCTAGAGAATCTGTGACTTGAGGCTGCGCGACCTGACAACCGATCTGAACGCTCATGCCCGCTCCTTTTTACTCGGACGGCGACCAATGACCTCGTCCGAATCATCAGGAGACAAGTGTGCTGTGTCGCTGAGGCCGATTGCTTCGAGTACTTCACGCTCGACCTCGGCAGCGTCACGGCCATATCGCTTCTCGGACTGCACTCGCAGTTCCACTGGGTCGCTCGTCGCGGTGCTGGGTGGCAGAGTACGTGCTGAGAACCATCCGCTCGAATGGCCCTCGTATTGCACCGTCGCGTAAACACCGTAGCGAGGGAGAAGCATGAAGTCCTGCGCATCGAGACCCGGTGCTTGCTGCGCCATGTCTCGGGCGTCATCTGCGTTGAGTCCGAAGACAATCTTGTTCCTCGCGTTCGTATCTAATCCCGCCCGAAGCGACGGCGGAAGCTGTTTCCGGTACTGGTGCGCCACCGTGAAGCCAACGCCGAGGCCTCTCGCCTGAGCGAGTGCATCTTCGAGGTCTGTTGGCAGTGTCAGGTAGTCTTGTACCTCGTCAATGAACACACTCACGACGTGCCGACGATTCGCAGGCAGACCAGCCCGTGCGAGCGTCAGCGGCCAGAGTTGGCTCACGATGAGCGCCCCGAGAAGTCGCGCCGATTCTGCCCCAATGAGTCCTTTGTTGAGTGACACCAGTACGATTCTCCGCTTCGTGAAGATGTCGTTCAGCTGGAATACCGGCTCTGCCTGCCCCAGGACTGCGCGGAGACTTGGGCGCAGCAGAAACGCGCGGATCTTATTCATAACGGGAGCAATGACCTGTGCCCGCTGCACGTCGCTCATGGCCTCGTAGCCAGCCCAGAATGTGCCGAGACCCAGTTTGTCTTCCACACCGCGCAGCATCTTCCTGCGGAATCGTTCGTCGGTGAGGAGTGCGGGAAGCATTGTGAGTGTCGCGCCCTTTTGGCGTGCCAGCAGGAGAAGGCTTGCTGTCAGGATGTCCTGTGTCCGAGGGCCCCATGAATCTGCGAAGAGGTCACGGAACACGGCAAGAATCGCATCTGCACGAAGCTCTGCGCTCCGCCCATCTCCTTGTAGGGGATTCATGCCAATTGGCCGCGAGGAGGTGGGATCTATAACGACCACGTCTCGCCGCCGATGCTCAGGCACTCGCGCCAGTACGTCATTGACGAGGTCAGTTTTCGGATCAATGAGTAGCAACCCTCGGCCGTCGAGCATGGCGTTCTCTACCTGGGCGAGCATTGCAACGCTTTTACCTGACCCCGTCGGCCCCATGAGCAGCGTGTGCTGCAAGGAATCGCGGGCAGATATCCCGAACCGCACCGGCTCACCAGGTGCCGTCGTGACTGCGAACGGTCGCCGAGTCGAGGCTAATCGTTCAGGCGGAGGTAGAAGCCGCGGGTGCGTGCCCGGGTGCCCAGGAAGAGTGTTTTCTGCACTCTCGCTGAGCGGCCACGCGATAAGGGCTGCGAGTTCACGCGTAGAGAGAGCGAGCGGGTACCGCCACGGCCGGCGCGTGTCATTGAGCTTGTCGACCGGCTCAGGCTGGAATCCGAGCTGCACACCGGCGCTTTCCGCCACGCGCAGCCCGGAGACGACGCCAGAGATGAGTGAGCGGGAACGCGCTTCGCTGCTGCTCTCAGTGCCAACCCGAATCGTGCAGCGGAAGCCATGCAGTGACTTTCGCGCTTTCACGCTCCCGCGCTGTTCGCTCGACATCTCCCGCACCCCTCCAACGAGCAGATCGAGCCAGGGTGTCCTTGTCTCCGGCATGCGCTGCGGTACGAACTCAGGCTTCAGACGGCCGCCGAGCATTACTTGGAGTACCAGCTGCTCATCCTTCTCGACTGCGGAGAGCCCTGCAAGGACTGCCCGGCTGACGGCAGTCATCCGCTCGGTATTGAGCGCGAGGGTAGGGTGCGTCAGATTCAGCCGCACCGACTTTGAGACATGCTGCCGCGTGTCTTTCTTGGCGCGGATGATTCGCGCACCCGGTACGCTCCCGCCAAGCAGCACCGTCAAGTTGCGCATCTGCCCGCGCCGCACACCGCAGAACGTTCGCACCGAGCCGCCGCAAGCTCGCGCCTCGAAGATCACCTCACCAAGCTCCGCATCCACCGCAAGGCGTTCCAGCAACTCAACCGCCGCTTCTGGCTTGAACGGGCGCGGCCAGATGACTTCGCGCCACTCGCGATTACTGGCGTTCACGAGATACCTCACCCAAGTTCTGCGTGGAGGAGCCCTTTTGCTGCGCCTGATGCAACGCCAGCGACAGCAGCGCACGGCCAAGCTTCTGCGCATCTGGGGTCTCACGGGGAATCACTTTGAGCGAGAAACCGCCCGATGCGCTCCGCGGCCGTCCTCGTTTTCGCCTCGTGTGCTTGTTATTGTTCGTATCCATCTCGCCCTCCCTTCGTATGTAAATGCTTCTTACTGAGCGCCTTCCCACTGGTTTCGTCAATCACCAGTTCTTGCGCTGCCTCGACCAGCGCACGACGATCACGAGCGCGTAGACGATGACGACGACCATGCCGATCCCGAGAAGCCATGGCCAGATCACCTTGATGATCTCGACGATTCCCCATAGCGCTAATGCAGCCCCGAGAACCGCGGCGGCGAACCGCCATACTCTCGAACTGAGGGAGGTGTTCAAATTGTTCGACATTTCTCTTGTCCGCCTTCTCGACTCGTGCGCTCCTGCTGTCTGGTTTATGTGATGTATTCATGAAGTCTCCTTTCATTGCCGCAATGTTCTTCTTTAGCGACACGTACAGAGGCAGTTATGAGGTAAAAGGCTCCGAAAGACAATGCGCCCCGGAGCCTCTTGCCCGAGCGACCCGCGGCTAGGGTGCAGGGGTGCCGTTCTCAAAGGTGGTCGTGTGAGCCGTTGTAGCTTTTTTCACAACGACACCCTGCAACTCAGGAGTGTGCGGTCTTGCTGCGATGCAGCTCCTCCGTGGAGCTTCGAGACTCGCAAGCACCTGCCGTGCGACCGCTTCGACCGCAGGCACTGCCACCGCATTCCCGAGTTGCTTGTAGGCATGTGTCATGGCGACGGGGAACACGAAATCCTCGGGGAAGCCTTGGAGTGCCCGTACCTCGTCAACAGTGAGCCGATGCACCTTCCCATCCACCAGATAGGCGTCCCAGGCGCCGCGCGTCCCTAACGGTTTGTACCGGCTTGAAGTCAGCGCCGTATAGGCGACTTCTCGGTTCGCCTTACCACCGAGCAGGTCGGACAATGTGAACTTCAACGGCACCGGCTCTGGCCATTCAAACGGCGTACTCGGATCACGAAACCCCACCATGAACAGACGCGGCCGAAGCTGCGGCAATCCGAAGTCTGACGCCCGCACGACCTTGCAGTGGAAAGAGTAGCCGAGGTCTTCCGTGAGGATCGCTCGGATAGTCGCAAGGGTGCGCCCGCGGTCATGCGACTGAAGCCCTTGCACGTTCTCAAGGAAAAACGCGGCCGGCCGTTTGATAGCGAGAATACGCGCAATCTCGAAGAACATCGTGCCCCGCGCGTCCTTGAAGCCTTGCCGCTTGCCCGCCATGGAGAACGGCTGGCAGGGGAAGCCCGCGGTGAGCACGTCGAAGTCAGGTAGCTGGTGCGGATCGAGTGCGGTCACGTCGCCAGCGAAGTTGTCCGATTCAAACAGCTCTGGGCTACGCGGCCGGAAGTTTGCCTCGTAGGTGAGCCGTGCGTGTTTGTCGTTTTCAGCCGCAAAGACGACCTTTGCGGCTGCCCGCTCGAACGCCAGATGGAATCCGCCGATGCCAGCGAAGAGGTCGGCAACTCGCGCCGGCGGGCGAGATGAGACCGACCGTCCCGGCAAGCCCTGGGGCGGCCTGCGCGACCCTGCGGGGTGAGACGATGGACGACCTCGGCGGTGCGCTACCGGGGCACCGCCTCGCTGATTGTCGCCCGCAAGAGTAGTCCTGTGAAGTGAAGTGGTGTGCATGGTTGTTTCCTTTCTCGGCAGCACAACATGACGGTGTCTGCCCGTGAGAGAGATGTATGCGCCGAAGTAGCGAGAAGGTCAATCCGCTGAAGAGATGCAGGAAGGAGCGACCTGAAGAACCTCGCCGCGAACGCGTTAAGGGGTGAAGAGGTGGGTGCTGCTCAAGAGTTATGCAGTGTTACCCGGTGTTGTGATTGTGACGACGGTATAGCCTCAATCGCGAGTGCTGTCAGTGGCGAAATAGTCCATGTCTCGACTCGTGCGCTCGGCCGCGAGACGTTCTTCTGCAATCAACTCCGCGAGCCGCTGAATCGTCTCCTGAAGCTCACGAGCAGTACGGTCAAGTTCCGCTTCTTCTCGTGCGCGCTGCTGCTTCCGCCGAGTAGATACCCAATCACGGATTGCCTCGATACTGACGCTGAATACCCACATGATCAGCACTGCACAAAAACCCGACAGAAGAACGGTCACGAGGACATAAAACAGAAGCTCAAGGAAAGTCATAGTTACAGCCCTCCGCTAAGTCGACGACTCGCACCGATCGCGTACCCAGTAACCAGCTGCTCCATGAATGGAGCCGTCGCCGGGTTTGTCTTGACGTGCAGCTCGGCCTGGTTCACGAGCACACTGACGTTGGTCATGGCGACACTCGTGAGGAAGGCGTGCCCGGCTTCTCGGACGGCCTCCACTTCAACGCGAGCAGCGACCTGTTCGACCTCGCGTTTGGTGAGACGGGCAAGCCCGCCGCTGACTTTTTGACCCTGCTGGGTCGTGATCCCTCCAAAGAGAGGGGTGATTTCTCCTGCCATGAGACTGGCCTTTCTGCTCGAACGAAAAGCGGCTGCTTTTCAGTGGATTTCGATAATCCCAAGCTAAATGCCAGATCAGGGGAATAAAAGCATAAGCGTGATAACACTAAGCAGGGCATAGCAAGTAGTCTTCAGAGCATGACAACGGAGCGCTACCCCGACAACCAGATGGAGTACGCGCAAGAAATCCCAGCACGATGGATTGAATTCGCCGACCGCCGCGAAGAGCTACTCCTGAATTACGGCTACAACACCGCTCGCGCCTACTGGGCAGACCTCCAAGACTGGTTCGAGTGGGCAGTGAAGCGAGACAAGGATGTACTCGTGCTCAACGAGAAGGACAGGAAGCAGTACGTGGCTTTGCTCCGGCGGCGGAAGTACAGCGAGAATACAATAAGAAGACGATTGGTCGCATTGAGATTGCTAATGGGTCGCTGTAGACCGAGTGAAGCTATGAACGCAGATGCGACTCAAACAGGAGAGGTGCAATGAGTTTTTCAGCACTACGAGTAGTTCCTATCGCTAGAGGGGCTGCCTTACCCGGCTCACCCTCAGTAGCGCCAACGATGCCGGTGCTCCTAACGTTTGGGCGTATACCACTCGTGGTAGGTATGGCTGTCGCCTTTATGTTGGGTGCTCCATGGGTTTCAGTTGCGTTTTTAAGTATCTTTGTTGTGGCGGACATCTTTGATGGGGATGTAGCAAGGAAACTCAATCTAGAGACATCTCTGAGACGGCTAGCAGATGGAGTTATCGACCGCCTGAGTGTTCATTTCGTTTTAGGAATAGTTGCAGTTTCAGTTGAGCTGCTCTGGATTCCATGGGCGCTCTTGGCAATCCGAGATGCTTTTCAGGCACTGATCGGGCTTCGGGTGCTGCGAGAGAAGCGCATCGTAGTTGCAGGCGCAAAGTGGCATCGCGTCTATACCGTTGCCATTGCGCTCTGGGGATCAGTCGTGATGCTGACTGGGGATGTGCAGGGAATTGGCGCCGGAATTGTTGCGCTTGCAGGCCTCGCCACCTTGATCGACTACGGAGTAAAACTAGAGCGCATACGCATTATCGATAGCCTTCCAGGAGACTCAGGTGCCTGGTGAGGAACATGCGCCGATAGATGACATCACAACAGGCGAGCAGGCAACTGCCGTGGTTGCGGCCACATTCTTCTCACTTGCCTTCGGTCTCATAACCCAACTCTTTGTGCTGGACGTCCAGCGGCTGAATTGGTGGCCATTAATTTGGCAGAGCATCGCGATCATAGTAGTGCTGGGCTTCGGCTTTGGCTGGCCAAACCTTAGGCGTGTACTCGCTCGCCACGTCGAACTCATTCCTGCAGCCACCCCCGCGATTTGGGTTGATCGGCTTCAGCGATCAGCTCTTTTTATTAGCTCCCTACAGTGCATCGTACTTCTTGGCTACTTCGCCACCTACACTGGTGGAACTCTCCATAGCCCTTACGCGCAGTCCTTGCTAGCCATGGCTCTTCTATCACCTCAGATAGCTAGAACCAAGGACGTGGTGCTCATGACGTTTATTGCTGTTTTCATAGTCTTTGCGGTTTTTGGCGATTGGACGGGAACGGCATCTTCTGCGGCACAGGAGATTCCTTCTTGGCTATACTTCCTTACACCTTTTGTTGCAGCAGTAATCGCTCTAACAACCCCGCTCTTTGGGAAACCTAGACAGTCCCCACTGGTTTGGATGAAAGATGCTCGCAGTAGAAGCATCCAATAGGCGGCAATGGAAAGGGCCTCATCAGAATATTGACCTGATGAGGCCTTGCGTCGTTAGGCTCTGACGCGCTTGCGTCGGCGTGAAGCGGCCAACAACGTGATTGCAAGCATTCCCGCCATAGGTGGTATTGGTACAAGAATCATCTGAAGGATGGCATCCCAGACCACGGAACTCTCAGCCACAAGATCCTCACTGGTTCTTGTTAGCCGGAGCGCGAGAGCGAAGAGAAGAACGACAACGACAGTAGCCACAAATGCTAGAAGCCGTTTATTACTACTTGTGCTAACAAGCATTTCATGGTGTTTCTGCATGGTCACCCCACTTGTCGCCTGAGACCGCAAGCGCTTCGGGGTTGCCATTGTGGGGTCAAGTCCCGGGTAGTGGTGTAACGGTTGATCCTTCGTGGTGATGGGATCAGGCGCTGAGCTTGAGAACGGTGTCGATCACCTCCTCGAGCTCGTTGTCTGTGACGAGGGTGAGGCG
>JBKEBN010000107.1:0-22154 GCA_047973175.1 Leucobacter sp. | reverse complement strand
CGGGTCGCGTTCGGGTTCCGCTCGACCGACGCGTTAATCGGCCTTGCGATGCTCACCCACGGCGGTCACCGGCCCCGGCTCCCCGGGCGATGACCCACGGATACGTCACAAGAGCCGTTTTTTGCGGGTGATTTCGACTGCGCTCAATCGCCGGGGTACGTAGGTGGTTGAGCGGAGCGGAGCGGAGTCGAAACTACGGGCCTGGAGGTTCCTTGGAGGGTTGGGACAGGTGATTTCGACTGCGGCCTTCGGCCTTCGCTCAATCACCGGGGGCAGGTAGGTGGTTGAGCAGAGGCCGCAGGCCGGCGTCGAAACCAGACACCATGAGCCTTTCTGGAAATACAAGGAGGTTCAGGCCGTGATTTCGACTGCGGCCTTCGGCCTTCGCTCAATCACCGGGGGCAGGACGGTTTCAGCCGCGCGTAATCATACGAGTTCTAGACTGAAAAGCATGGTCGAGTGGCGCGAAGATATTCTGGGCGAGGGTTTCGAGTGCGCTGAACTCGATCTGGGCAGTGACGCCGAGGGCGCTCTCGTGGCTACGCTGGTGCGCTCTCTGCCGCAGCGTCGCGGCTTCTTCGCGCAAATGTTTCACGGGAAACGCCTGCTCGAAGACGTCGATGTGCTCTACGTGCACGGCTGGTCCGACTACTTCTTCCAGCGCGAACTCGCGCGGTTCTGGACGAGTCGCGGCGCAAGATTCTTCGCGCTCGACCTGCGCAAGTACGGCCGCAGCCTGCGCGAAGGACAGACCCCCGGCTACATCGATCACATCGAGGACTACCACGATGAGATAGACCTCGCCCTCGATGAGATCGCACACAGCGCGCAGACGGCGCGGAGCGGTGGCACCGAACCGCGGCGTCTCGTGCTCTTCGGCCACTCGACCGGCGGGCTCGTGCTGAGCCTGTGGGCCGCTGACAACCCGGGCCGGGCCGATGCACTGATCCTCAACAGTCCGTGGCTCGAGTTCCAGCTCTCGGGAACGATGCGGCACATCGTCGCGCCGATCGTGAACCTCGGCGCGCGAATCAACCCTCGCGAGGTCGCGCCGCAGCTCGACTACGGCTTCTACACCCGGGCTCAGCGCGAGGTCGGCCCGCAGGACGCCTTCGTCGACATCAACGCCGTGTGGCGGCCGGAGAAGGCGCACGCCGTGGTGAACGGTTGGATGCGCGCCATCCTCGCCGGGCACGAGCGGGTCAGCCGGGGGCTCCACATCGAGGCACCCATCGAGGTGCTGCTCTCGTCGCGCTATGCGCTGCCCCTCAAGTGGAGTGAAGACCTGACCCGCGCCGACACCGTGCTCGAGGTGGAGGAGATCGCGAAGGCAGCGTTGAAGCTGGGCTCTTCCGTGACGGTGGAGCGCGTCGATGGTGCTCTGCACGACGTTTTCCTGTCGGGTGAGAGCGCGCGTGCCGACGCCTACCGCCGGCTTGAGCGTTGGGTAGTCGGCTGGCGGGCCGCGACCTCGCAACGATCTGGCCTGGAGCGTGCGACCGGTCCGACAGGCTAGGCTCGTACCATGGATTTGAGGGTGGCGGCCTACGCGGTCATAGAGCGGCGGGGCAAAGTGCTGCTCACGCACTGGCGGCGCGGTCACCTGCACGGGTGGACTCTGCCCGGCGGTGGATTGGAGAGCGGTGAGGATCCGCGCGACGCCGTCGTGCGCGAGGTGATGGAGGAGACCGGGCTCGAAGCCCGCGTCGGCAAGCTGCTCGGTGTCGATTCGCGCGTGATGGTGCGTGAGGAGGCTCCCGAGGGGGTGGATCCCGAGTTGCACACGATCCGCATCGTGTATCGGGCGACCGTGAAAGACGGGCCGCTGCGTCACGAGATCGGCGGATCCTCCGATGAGGCGCGCTGGGTGCCGATTCGTGAGATTCGCTCGCTGCGCACGCTCTCGCTGGTGCAGACCGCGCTGCGCATGGCCGGGATCACCGGTCGCCGCCCCGCCAGCCGCCAGGGCAACAAACAGTCCGCGAAGACCACGCGAGGCCGCCGCTGATTCGCTGATTGCCGTGTCGCCGCGGCGCTGTCAGGAGAAGTGCGGCCGGAATCTCCCCGGAGCAGGCGAAGCCGCGGGATCCCTAACGGTCGAGAACCCGCGGCTTCGCTGCTCCGCATCCCGCGCGCGAGCGGGGTCGGGGAGCGGGTGGGGATCAGCTTTCGGGTGAGACCCAGAGCTCGTCGTCGGTGCGGAAGGCCTGCCAGATGGCGTAGCCGACGCCGGTTGCCGTGACCAGGCCGATGACGAGGGCGATAATGCCGCCGCGCTTCTTCTTCTCCGGCTTGAGGTAGCCGGAACGTTCGCCGAAGCCGCGCACCTGCTGCGCCGCGTCGTGGCCCTCGAGATCGTCGAGCGTGCGGATGGTGCGCAGCAGCGCGGCGGTGACGAGCGGAGTGGTGAAGCTGCGCACGTTCTTGGCCGAGCGGCGAGCGTAGTCGACGCCGCGATCGACCGTGGGCCGGGCCGCGTCGACCGCGGCATTGATGCGGGGCTGCAGGTGCTCGTCGCTCAGCGACTTGGCCTGGCGTCCGGCACTGTGCAGCACCTCATTCGCCTGGCCGAGAACGACGCGCTGCTGGTCGAGCAGCTCCTGTGCTTCGTTCCGCAGACGTCGGAGTTCGCGGCGGCGCTTGCGTGAGAGATTCATTCCTGTCCTCCTAGCTCGGCGAGGCGATGCCCTGAGCGATAACCGCTCTGAGCGACATCGCTCGTACGCTTCAACGCTACACTGAATCGGACCGGCGGGCGGCGGCGGCGGCCCGTGCCGCCGTGATTCTCAGAGTCTTTGTATACTGCGACTTCGCGTGCGCGGCCGAGTCTCAGATCCTCAGCTGTCAGCGGTCGCGCCTACACTTGATCCCATGACCAATCACACTTCGGTAGCCACAGTCCACACCAATCACGGCGATATCGTCATCAACCTCTTCGGCGATCACGCTCCCAAGACCGTCAAGAACTTCGTCGACCTGGCGGGCAAAGGCTTCTACGACGGCGTCATCTTCCACAGAATCATCCCCAATTTCATGATCCAGGGCGGCGATCCCACCGGCACCGGCACCGGTGGCCCCGGCTACACCTTCGACGACGAGATCCACCCCGAGCTCGTGTTCGACAAGCCCTACCAGCTGGCCATGGCCAACGCCGGCAAGCGTCGCGACCTCACCGGTCGCATCGCGGGCACCAACGGTTCGCAGTTCTTCATCACCACCACCGCCCCCAACTGGTTGAACGGCAACCACACCATCTTCGGCGAGGTCGCCGACGACGCCTCGAAGGCAGTGGTCGACGCCATCTCGGCCGTGCAGACCGGTGCCATGGATCGCCCCGTCGAAGACGTGGTGATCAACGGCGTCGATATCGTCGAGGCCTAGGCGCGGTGTCGGGGGGATCGGGGCCGGCGTTCGGCGAGCGCGTCGAGTACGGGCCGCAAGACGTCTGCTACCGGCACCCGCGCGAGCACAGTTTCACGCTGTGCCAGCGCTGCGGCCGCACCATCTGCCCCGACTGCCAGAATGTTTCGGCCGTGGGCGTGCTGTGCCCCGAGTGCGTCAAGCAGACGCAGCCGGGTGTCGCGCAGCGCGCCGCGCGCTCGGCCAGGGTGACGAGTCGGCGCTTCGCCGCACTGGACACGCCGGTGACCTACGGCATCATGATCGTGTGCTTCGTGGTGTTCGCGCTGCAGTGGTTGAGCGCTTCGTTCGGCGGCAACGTCGTGACTCAGGCGCTGTGGTACGCCCCTCTCTACTCGGTGCCGGGGTTCTTCGAACCCTGGCGCATGGTGACGGCGATGTTCACGCACTCGACCGGATTTCTGCTGCACATCCTTTTCAACATGTACGCGCTGTGGCTGTTCGGGCGAAATCTCGAGCAGATGCTGGGTCGGGCGCTGTTTCTGACGCTGTACCTGTTCGCAGGCGTCGGTGGATCGCTGGGCGTGATGTTCTGGGGATATGCCGACCCGCAGTCGGTGCTCGTGCCCACGGTGGGTGCCTCGGGCGCGATCTTCGGCGTTCTCGCCGCCACGCTGGTCGCCTACAAAGCGGCGAACGTCAACATCACGTCGCTGCTCGTGCTCATCGCCATCAACTTCGGGATCGGTCTGCTGCCGGGCGCGAACGTGTCGTGGCAGGCTCACCTCGGCGGGATCATCGTCGGCGGTGCCACGATGTGGGCACTGCTCGCGATGCGCGGACCGCGCAAGCGCACGCCGCGCATCGCCACGATGGTCGTCATCGGCGCGATCCTGGTGGTGCTGAGCTTCTCGTACTTCGTAGCGCTCCCCGCCATCGTGTAAAAAAGCTAGGTGATTGAGCGAGAGCGAAGCGGAGTCGAAATCACGGCTCCCGGTCGCGTGAATCTCAGTCACCTATTCGAACCACCCAGACACAGCGAGGGGGCCCGGCATCCGCTGGGCCCCCTCGCGAGTTATCCACAGGGTTGTTCACACCTGGGGAGGAATTACAGCACTGTTATTTCCACCACGGAGTCATTAGGAAGCCGACGAGCACCAGCCCGAAGCCGACGAAGATGTTGGCCTGGCCGAGGGCGGGAATGGGCAACTGCATGTTCATGCTGGTGACGTAGTAGACCACGATCCAGAGCAGCCCCAACAGCATGAAGCCGAACATCACCGGCTTGAACCATACGGGGTTGGGTGTGTTGTCGCGCGCGGATGCGAGTTCGATGCCCTCAGAGAGCTCGCCCGACTTGCGCTTGTTGATATCTTTCCGAGCTGCTGCCATGCCCACGAGTCTACCCTGCGCCTCCTCTGAACACTCAGCCCGCGCGGCTTAGAATGTGAGGATGGTCGGCACGGGCGCGAGAGGGCGGAAACGTCGCGCGCGCCTGAGCCCGCTGGCGGTGATCGGCGAAGTGCTGCTGGTGGCGGGCCTCGGTGTGCTCGGCTACATCGTGTGGCAGCCGTGGCACACCGGAGTGGCGGTCACCGCGAAGCAGACCGAGCTCTCGGCGCAAGACTCCGCGCGCTGGGACCGCGAGGGGGACCGTGGGACGACGGCGAGCACGCTGCTCGTCGACGGCATTCCGGTGCTGCCCGAGCCCGAGGCGGGCGAGGTGTTCGCGGTTCTGCACGCTCCGGCGTTCGGCACGACCTATGCCAACCGCATCGCCGAGACCACCGACTGGTGGACGGTGCTCAACCTCGACGACAAGGGCATCGGGCACTACGAGACCACGCAGATGCCGGGGGAACCGGGCAATTTCGCGCTCGCGGCACACCGTTCGGGGCCGCTCATCAATTCCTTCCGCGAGGTGATGAACCTGCGCGTCGGCGATCCGCTGTTCGTCGAGACCGCCGACGGCTGGTACATCTACCGTTTTCGGTCGATCGAGTACGTGCTGCCCGACGCGGTCGACGTGCTCAGTCCCTTTCCGCGTCTCGAGGGCGAGCCGGGTAAAGACCAGATCCTCACCATGACCACCTGCCACCCCAAGTCGGCCGGCAGCGACGAGCGCGCCGTGGCCTACTCCGTGTTCGAGGGCTTCGTGCCGCGCGCGGAGGGCCCGCCGGCGGAACTGCTCGAACTCAACCCGACGATGGAGGGCACGCAGGCCCCGAGAGGAGATCAGAGCTGATGTTCTCTCTGCTGTGGCGGTTCTTCCCCGGTCCGGCCTGGGTGCGGGTCATCGTGCTGCTCGCCGCGCTGGTCGCGCTGGTCTACCTGCTCATCGCCTATGTTTATCCGTGGGTCGCCCTGCAGATCCCCGAAGAGGAAGTGACGATCACCTCATGACAACCATCCTGGTCATCGACAACTACGACAGCTTCGTCTACACGCTCAACGGCTACCTGCAGCAGCTCGGTGCCACGACTCGCGTGATCCGCAACGACGAGGTGAGCGCCGGCGAGCTCGAGCAGCTGGTCACCGAGTACGACGGCGTGCTGATCTCCCCCGGCCCGGGCACGCCCGCGGAGGCCGGTGTCTCGATCTCGATGGTCGGGATCGCGCTGCGCACCGGTGTGCCGCTGCTCGGGGTGTGCCTGGGTCACC
Source organism: Leucobacter sp. (assembly GCA_047973175.1). Classification (GTDB taxonomy): domain Bacteria; phylum Actinomycetota; class Actinomycetes; order Actinomycetales; family Microbacteriaceae; genus Leucobacter. The sequence goes on along the minus strand of JBKEBN010000107.1, from coordinate 16,133 downwards.
AGGCCATCGCCGAGGCCGTGGGTGCCACGGTCACTCATGCCGAGGAGCTGATGCACGGCAAGGTGTCTCGCGTGCGACACTCGGGTGACGCCTTCTTCGAGGGTGTGGCACCCGAGTTCAACGCGACCCGCTATCACTCGCTCGCGGTGGTGCGCGACACCGTGCCCGACAGTCTCGTGATCACCGCAGAGACCGCCAGCGGCATCGTCATGGCACTGCGGCACCGCGAGCAGCCCATCTACGGCGTGCAGTATCACCCCGAATCGGTGCTGACCGAGGGCGGCTACCAGCAGCTCGGCAACTGGCTGCAGCTCACCGGTCTGCACAACGCCGGCGCGATCGCGGCGACGCTGTCACCGCTGCTCAAGGCGTAGCGCCTTCTATCACCCGAAGCAGTAGGTGATTTCGATCGTCGAGCCTTGCTCCTGCGATCCCATGGTCGACTGCGAGAACACCGGGTAGCCGGTCTGCGGTGCGCAGCCGGTCTCGATCGGTGTGACGGTCTTGGCCACGACTCTGAAGCCGAGGCCTTCGAGCTGAGCCCGGGCGACATCGAGGGGTTGACCGGTGAGGTCGGGTGCCTGCACCTTGCCGCTCGACACCTGGATCTCGACGCTCTCTCCGGAGCCGACCTTCGTGCCGGGCTCGGGGAGCACGGCGATGATGCGGCCCTCCGGCTTGAGCGGGTCGTCGACGGTGGTGACGACGCCGACGCTCAGGCCGAGCTTGGTGAGTGCCTCGCTGTACTCGTCGACCGACATGCGGCCGAACTCGGGCACCTCGGTGGTTTCCTTGCCGGATGACACGTAGACCGTGATGCTGTCTCCGGAGTCGAGCACGGTGCCGGCCGCGGGGTCGGTCGAGATGACGCGCCCTGCGTCGATGGTTTCGCTGGTCTGCTCGATGGTGGTCGGCACCAGGTTGAGTTCGCGCAGCGTCTCGAGCGCCGCACTGCGCTCCTGCTCGGCGAGCTGCGGCACTTCGCGGGAGCTGTCGGGCAGGAACTCCTTGGGCGCGAGCGTGACCAGCCAGAAGATGACCGCCACGACCACGGCACCGATGGTGAGAATCGCGGCCCAGGTCCACATGACCGGAGGCCGGCTCTGGGTGCGCGCGACGCCGCCCTCTGAGAGCTGGCGCAGCGCGAGGTCGGACTCGGACACCTCTTCGCCGCCCGAGAAGAGCACCGTGTCGTACTGCTGCAGCGTCAGCTTCGGCATCTTGCCGTCGGCCGCCATGCGCAGCGCGTCGCGGAACTCGGCCGCCGACTGGAAGCGGCGCGCGCGGTCTTTCGCGAGGCCGTAGAGCACGACGCGGTCGAGCTCGGGGGTGACGTCGGGGTTGCGATCGCTCGGGGGCTTGGGGCGCTCGCTCACGTGCTGGTAGGCGACCGCGACCGCGGTGTCGCCGCGGAAGGGCACGTCGCCGCTGAGCAGCTCGTGCAGCAGCACCGCGGTCGAGTAGAGGTCGGTGCGAGCGTCGATGACCTCGCCCTTCGCCTGCTCGGGCGAGAAGTAGGCTGCGGTGCCGAGAATGGTGGTGGTCTGCTGCAGCGTCGAAGACGTCTCGGAGACCGCTCGGGCGATGCCGAAGTCCATCACCTTGACCTGACCGGTCTTGGTGATCATGATGTTGGCCGGCTTGATGTCGCGGTGCACGATGCCGGCGCGGTGCGAGTACTCGAGCGCGGTGAGCACGGAGTCGACGACTCGGCAGGCCTCGGCCTGCGAGAGCTGCTTCTCGCTGAGCAGCTGCCGCAGGTTGGTGCCCTCGACGTATTCCATGACGATGAAGGGCAGCCGCTTGGGGCCGTCGGCGGTCTGGATCAGGTCGTCGCCGGCGTCGAACACACGCACGACGGTGGGGTGCGCCATGCGCGAGGCCGACTGCGCCTCCTGCCGAAACCGCGAGCGGAACTGGGGATCGCCGGCCAGATCCGCCTTCATCACCTTGATGGCGACCTGGCGGCCCAGCTTGGTGTCGGTGCCGCGGTAGACGGTGGCCATGCCGCCCTGACCGATGAACTCGCCGATCGCGTAGCGTCCGGCGAGAATGCGCTGCTCGCCGACATCGGTCTTCTCCGGCATGTTCACCTCTTCCGTGCTCATAGGCTATCTCTCAGTGTATCGCGAGGAGCGAAACGGGCCGTGCATTCGGGACTCAGACGTTAGTTATTCGAGCTATTCGACTGGTTCTGGGTCTTGTCGTCGTCGGAACTCGAGTCGTCGGAGGGGTCCGGATCGGGCTCGGGCGCGGGCGGGGCGGTGACCGTGATGGTCGTGGCGGCGGAGGTCGGGGCCTCGCGCGTGACTCCGCCGGAGTTGCTGCAGGTCGGAGTGTAGCTGACCGTGATCTGCCCGTTCTCGGCACCGGCATCGAGCGTGGAGGCCTGGATGGTGACCGTTGCGCCGGAGACGCCGCTCTCCTGACCAGCACCCCCGACGCTGATGTTGTAGTTCTCGACGGTGAAGCCGCTGGGGCAGAAGGTGTTCGCGGCCGCGAGCGTCACGACGAACGACTCGCCCGAAGCGACCTCGTCCTTCGAGGCGACGGGTGCCGCCGGTTCGGTGGCGTCTCCGAAGGGGACGCTGTAGGTGAGGGTGATGGTCGAGGTGAACGGCACTTCGGCACCGGTCGGGTTGACGTCGGTCACGAGGCCGACCTCGTCGTCGGGCGCGGCGTCGCCCTCCACCGGCTTGACGTCGTCGAAGCCGAGCTCGTTGAGAATCGCCACTGCCTCGTCGAGCGGCTTGCCGACCAGGTCGGCCTTGATGATGGAGCCTTCCGATGCCTCGGTCGGCGTCTTCGTGGTGGTCTTCTTCTTCGTGGTCGTCTTCGAGGCGGTGGTCGGCTCTTTGGCGTCGCCCTGACTGTTCATCAGTGCGTAGATGGTGCCGCCGCCGATGATGAGCAGCAGCACGACCAGCGTGATGAGAGGCCAGGTCCACGGGCTGCGCTTCTTCTTTTTCTTGCCGTCGCCGTCGGCGGTCGCATCGGCCGCGTCGTCGGCCGCGTCCTGCTGCTCGGCCAGCGCGGCGGTCTGCGGCATGACCGTGGTGGCGGCACCGGTCTGCTGCGGCATGACCGTGGTCGCGGGCACGGAGTCGCCGAGCACCTGCGGCACGTAGCTCGCCGCGAGCTGCACGTCGCCGCGGTGCAGGGCCGCTGCGGCCTGCGCGAGCTTGGCCGCAGACTCCGGGCGCCCTGCGGCGTCCTTCGCGAGGCACGCCATCACCAGGTTCACCACGGGTTCGGGCACGTCGTCCGGCAGCGGCGGCGGCGTGTCGTTAATCTGCGCCATGGCGATGGCCACCTGCGAGTCGCCGGTGAAGGGGCGCTTGCCGGCGAGGCACTCGTAGGCGACGACGCCCAGCGAGTAGATGTCGGTCGCCGGCGTAGCGGTGTGGCCGCTCGCCTGCTCGGGGGCGAGGTACTGCACGGTGCCCATGACCTGACCGGTAGCGGTGAGCGGCACCTGGTCGGCGATGCGCGCGATGCCGAAGTCGGTGATCTTGACGCGGCCCTCGGGGGTGATCAGCAGGTTGCCCGGTTTGATGTCGCGGTGCACGAGGCCGGCGTCGTGCGCGGCCTGCAGTGCCGTGGCGGTCTGGGCCACGATCCCGAGCACCCGGTTCGGGGGAAGACGGCCCTCGCGCTCGATGATCGACGACAGCGATTCGCCCGGCACGAGCTCCATCACCATGTACGCGGAGCCCTGCTCCTCGCCGTAGTCGAAGACGTTGGCGATGCCCTCGTGGTTGACGAGGGCTGCGTGGCGGGCTTCGGCACGGAAGCGCTCCAGAAAGCCCGGATCCCCCATGTATTCGTCCTTGAGGATCTTGATGGCGATGGAGCGCCCGATGATGCTGTCGGTCGCCTTCCACACCTCGCCCATGCCGCCGACGGCGATCCGCGAGCTGAGCTCGTAGCGCCCTCCGAACGTGATCCCTGCAGCTGGCCTCAGTCGCTCAACACCGCTTCCATTACTCGTTTTCCGACTGCTGTGGGGAGGTCGAACGATCCACCCTCAAATCCGTAAGCTTCACCGCCACCGTTCTCGACGACCACCGCGACCGCGACCTTCGGGTCGTCGACCGGGGCGAATCCAGTGAACCACAGGGTGAAGGGAAGGTCGTTGCCGGCATCGTCCGTGCCGTTCTCGGCCGTGCCGGTCTTGCCGGCGACGCGCACGCCGTCGATCGCGGCGTTCTGCGCGAGACCCTCGGGCGTCGAGACGCCGTGCTCCATCATGCTGGCGACCTCGTCGGCCGTCTTCTTCGAGATGGGCTTGCTGAACTCGGTGGGGCTGCCCTTCGACTCGACGCGTAGGTCGGGCGTGATGACGCGCTCGACCAGGTATGGTGCCATCACCGTGCCGCCGTTGGCGATGCCGGCCGAGACCATGGCGATCTGCAGCGGGGTGGATCGCACGTCGAGCTGGCCGATCGACGAGAGCGCGACCTGCGCCTTGTCCTCCGGCACCGGAGCCTGGCTCGGGGTCACCGCGAGCGGAATCGTGATCTCCTGACCGAAGCCGAAGGCGTGGGCCATTTCGGGCACCGCTTCGGGATCCATCTCCATCGCCATCTCCGCGATGGGGATGTTGCACGACATCACGATAGCCTGCTCGAGCGTGGCTTTGGCGTTGCCGCCGCAGGTGGTGCGCGAGGCGTTCTGCATGACGGCGGTAGACCCGGGCAGCGTGAGCTGGGCGGGATTGTCGAACTCGGTCGAGGGCTTCGCCACACCGTTCTCGATGGCGGCAGCGGAGACCACGAGCTTGTAGACGGAGCCCGGATGGTAGAGGTCGCCGGCGATGGCGCGGTTGTCGAGCGGCTTCTGCGGATCGTCGTTGAGCTGGCTGTAGTTCGCGATGATCTCGGCGTCGTCGTTGCTCGAGAGCACGCTCGGATCGAAGCTCGGCGTCGACGCCATCGCGAGCACGCGGCCCGTCGACGTCTCGATCGCGACGACCGCGCCCTCGAAGCCGCCATCGGTCATCGCGTCGACCGCGGCCTGCTGCGCGGCGGCGCTGATGGTGGTCTCGACCGAGCTGCCCTGGGGGGCTACGCCGTTGATCGTGTTCATGAGGCGCGTGAAGAACTGGGCGTTGCCGATGCCCGAGAGATCCTGGTTCATCGCTGCTTCGAGACCCGTCATGCCCTGGGTGCGCGAGTAGTAGCCCGTGATCGGCGCGTAGAGCGGCCCGTTCGAGTACTCGCGAAGGAAGCGGTAGCTGTTGCCCGTCGGCGTTGAGAAGGCGATGGGCTCGCCCTCGACCAGGATCGACCCGCGCTCGACCTTGTAGCTGTTCTTCAGCGTGCGGCTGTTGTACTCGCTGGCGCGCAGCTCATCCGCGGTCACGAACTGGATCATCGTCACCGCGAAGAACAGCACCAGGAACATGCCGAATATGACCCGGGTCACGGCCTTCAACTGCTTGTTCACGCGCGGATCACCAGCTTCGGTCGGTTGCGCACGGAGTTCGAGAGCAGGACCAGCAGCGCGATGATGATCCAGTTGGAGACGAGGGAGGAGCCGCCCGAGGCGAGGAAGGGTGCCGTCAGGCCGGTCAGCGGGATGACGCGCGTCACACCGCCGACGACGATGAACACCTGGAAGGCGATAGTGAAGGCGAAGCCCGAGGCGAGCAGTTTACCGAAGTCGTCTTGGCCGGCGAAGCCGACGCGCAGCCCGCGCGCCACCAGCAGCAGGTACGCCGAGAGGATCACGAACAGACCGGTGAGGCCCAGCTCTTCGCCGAGGCTCGGAATGATGAAGTCGCTCTGGGAGAAGGTCGTGTCTTGCGGGTAGCCCTGGCCGAGGCCCGTGCCGGTCATGCCGCCGTTCGCCATGCCGAAGAGCCCCTGGATCAGCTGGTGCCCCGCACCGTAGGGATCGGCGAAGGGGTCGAGCCAGATCGAGAAGCGGCTGTTCACGTAGCCCAGCGTCTGGCTCGCGATGATCCCGCCGGCGAGGAAGAGGCCGACACCCAGGATGATCCAGCCCGCGCGCCCGGTCGCGAGATACAGCATCGACAGGAACAGGCCGAAGTAGAGCACCGAGGTGCCGAGGTCGCGCTGGAACACGAGCACCGCCATGGCCGCGAGCCAGAAGACGAGCAGCGGTCCGAGATCGCGGGCGCGGGGAAAGCGGATGCCGAGGATCTTCTTGCCGGCCATTTCGAGCGAGTCGCGGTTGCGCACGAGATACCCGGCGAAGAAGATGGCGAGCAGTATCTTCGCGATCTCACCCGGCTGGAACGAGAACGAGCCGATGTGGATCCACACCCGCGCGCCGTTGATGTCTTGACCGATGCCCGGAAGCATCGGCAGCAGCAGCAGAATCACCGCGGCGAGGCCGGTGAGGTAGGTGTAGCGGAAGAGCACCATGTGGTTGCGCACCACCAGCAGCACGACGATCGCCGCCACGACCGCGATGGTCGACCAGATCAGCTGGCGGGTCGACGTCGCGTCCCACCCCGTCAGGTTCACGGCGAGATCGATGCGGTAGATCATCGCGATGCCGATTGCGTTGAGGAGCGTCGCGATCGGCATGATCAGCGGATCGGAATCCGGCGTGATGCGGCGGATCACGATGTGCAGCGCGATCAGCGAGGCGACGAACACGGCACCCGACGGCACGAGCGTCATCGACAGGTGGCCGAGCACGGTGAGGTCGATGATGACGATCGCGGCCACGCCGATGGCGATCGCGAAGAGCAGCAGGGCGAGTTCGAGACCCAGCAGCTTGCGAGGCGCGCGCAGCGCGGTGATGCGCTGCAGCACCGTTTCGCTCGTGCGGGTCTTGTCGAAGCTGCGGGGCTCTCCGTTCGTCGCCTGGGAGCTACTCATTGTTCACCCCCAGACGCAGAACGATCTCGCGTGCCTCCTCGATGGAGCCCGCGCTGAACGTGCGCTTCACCTGACGCTGCTCGTAGCCGTCGAGCTCGCTGAGCGGAATCTCGGTGTCTTCGGCGACCGAGTGCAGCGGGATCGTGCCGAGATCTTGCTGCACGCCGCGGTAGATGATGACCGTCTCGCCGTCGGTGCCGACGAAATAGCGGCTCTGCGTCCACTGGTAGCCCAGCAGCAGTGCGCCGCCGATGGCGGCGAGCACGCAGACCACGCCGATCGTCCACAGCAGACGGCGGTTGCGGTTGCGGCGCTTGGTCTCGGCCATGAGCTCGGCCAGGTATTCGTCGACGCGCGGCTCGAACTGGCTCTCGGCGACGACCGGCGGTCGACGCACCGAGAAGCGACGATTGAGCAGGCGGGTGCGGGCCGTCGTGACCGCACCGTCGCGAGGCTCGGGGGCGCTGGCGGCCGAGCCGGCGAAGCGCTTGTTGGGCGGCTTCATCTCGAGGGTGTCTTGCGGATCGCGATCCGGAACCTCGACGGCCTCGACCAGCACGACCGTCACATTGTCGGGAGCACCGTGCGCGAGACTCTTGTCGATGAGCGCGTCGACCGCGCTCTGCAGCGAGGTGCGGCGGCGCATGATCTTCTCGATGTCGCTGTCGTCGACGTAGCCGCACAGGCCGTCGGAGCAGAGCAGCCAGACATCGCCCGGCACCGTCTGGAGCACGCTCGTGTCGATCTGCGGAAAGGCCTCGACATCGCCCAGCACGCGCATCAGCACCGAGCGGCGGGGGTGGGTCTTCGCCTCCTCCTCGGTGATCTTGCCGGCGTCGACGAGACGCTGCACGAAGGTGTGATCGGCCGTGATCTGCCGCAGGCTCTCGTCGCGCAGCAGATACAGGCGGGAGTCGCCGATGTGCGCGAGTGCCAGGTGGTCGCCCACCGTGATGAAACCGGTGAAGGTCGTGCCCATGCCCGCGATCTCGGGGCGCTCCTTGACCGTGTCTCGCAGCCTCGTGTTCGTGTCGAGCACCGCCGAGCGCAGCACGTTCGTCGTGGCCTCCGGGCTGCCGGTCGGCACCACGTCGAGCTTCGACATCTCCTGAGCCGCGATCGCCGAGGCGACGTCGCCACCCGCGTGACCGCCCATGCCGTCTGCCACGAGATACAGGAAATCGCCGGCGAAACCGGAATCCTGATTATTGGTGCGCACCATCCCGACGTGTGAGCCGATGGCGCTCTCATAGCCGATCGCCACGCCTAGGGCCTCAACTCAAAGGTGGTCGTGCCGATCGTGACCGGCGTGAACGGGGGCACCGGTTGCGGCTTGGTGACGCGCTCGCCGCCGAGACGGGTGCCGTTGGTCGAGCCGAGGTCGGTGAGAATCCACTGCTCGCCCTGGCGACTGAGGCGCGCGTGGTAGGTCGAGGTGTACTCGTCGACGATGGCGAGGGTCGAATCGCCGCTGCGGCCGATCGTGACGATCTCGTCGTCGAGTGGGATCGAGGTGCCTGAGGCGACGCCCGAGGTGATGACGAGATTGCGGGCCGGGCCGGAGGGGCCGGCCGAGGGGGCCGGTGCGCCCGCGGGCCTCGCGAGCGAGGAAACCGGTGCCGTCGGTGCGGCTGGCGCGGCTTCCGATCGGACCATGGCCGCGACCGGGGGCGGTGCGGCCGCCGACGCTGCGTCGCCGTTCTTCAGTTTGCGCACCGGAGCGCCGAAGAGGTCGCTGCGCAGCGCGTAGACGATTGCGAAGATGAAGAACCAGAGCAGTACAAGAAAGCCGATTCTCAAGATCAGGAGAGTGAGTTCGCTCACAGGCCCCTCCAGAAGTCCTGGTCGATGCTCGGGGCGATGTCTGGCACGCCGCTCTGCGTGTTCGACTGCGATCCGGCGGCGGGTCGGTTGTTGTGAACCGGGGTGGCTTGTGGCGCGGGATCGGGCCTGCGCTGCTGCTGGGGTTGCTGTTGCGGGCGCTGCGGCTGCTGGCGCTGCTGCGACGAGCGGTCGCGCCCCGGAACGAGACGGAAGTGCAACCCCGTCTGCCCGATGGTGATGACGGTGTCAGGAGTCAGGGCCGCCTCGCGGAATCGCTGGCCGTTGATCTTCGAACCGTTGGTGGAACCGAGGTCGCGGGCGATACCCGCCGCGCCGTCCCAGATGATCTCGAGGTGCTTGCGCGACGCTGCGCTGTCGCCGATGCGAATGCCGCAGTCGGTGCCGCGCCCCACGGTCGTGGTGCCGCGCCGCAGCTCGTGCCGGGCTCCCTCGACGTCGATGACCGCGATCCAGTCGACCCTGCCCTCGACGCGCAGCGCATCGATCTCGAGCACGCCGGGGGTGAGCGAATCGTCTGAAACGATCTCCACATCGGGATCGCCGAGCAGCTGATAGTTCTGACTCTCCGCGTGCTTGCGCACCACGCCCCGCAGCTCCTGCTCGAGAGTCTCACCCAGGTTGTGCAGCCGATCTGCATCTTTGGGGGAGACCCGCACCGCGAAGCGATTCGGGGCCAGCACGCGATCCCGATCTACCACCACGGCACCGATGTCGAGCTCGCGCTTCAACGCGGAGGCGATCTCCACCGGCTGCACGCCTGAACGGAAGGTGCGGGCGAAAGCGCCGTTGACGACGCGCTCAAGACCGCGTTCAACGTTGTCGAGAATGCCCATGCGACGCTCCCCTCTCTGCGTATTCGTCGTCTGCCTGGTCGGCTTCGGTGCCAGCCCGGTGCGAATCACAGCAGGGCTTGCCTCTTAGCATAGCGAGCAGTTTAACCCGCTTTGGTGTGAGGGGCCCTGTGCTGCTAAGCTTGTGGAGTTGTCCGAGCCTGGCGGTTCGGAAGACATCTCGCGCGAGTGGCGGAATTGGCAGACGCGCTGGCTTCAGGTGCCAGTGCCCGCAAGGGCGTGGGGGTTCAAGTCCCCCCTCGCGCACAGAGAAACGGGTGATCCCCCTGCGATGCAGGGGGATCACCCGTTTCGCGCTCGGGAGGACTTGAACCCCTTCGGGGTTCAGCTCAGGCTTGCCGCCTTCGCCGCGGATCGCGGTCGAACGCGATGCGTTCTCCCTTGAGCGATCCGCGCTCCTCGCGCACGCGAATGAAATAGCCTCTGACCTGGGGTTTAGATACCTAGGTTGGGGGTCATTTTCGTGCCATGTGCTGAGATATGTGTTAGGCGCGGTTCGTTTGGGTGGAACGCATCGCGTTCCGCACGAACCGCGCTGTCGCTACTGCGACAGGAGATGCTGGGCGAAGCGGTCTGCTGCGGTGGCGCTCGGTGTTGATCCGCGCACGATCACGGCGAGTATCGAGAATGGTTCGATCCCGTCCGTCAGGTTCGGGCGTCGGGTCGTGATCCCGCGCGAGAAGTTCCTCCGCCTCTTCGACGCCGACAGCCCGAACAGTACCGCCAAGCAGTAACGAGCACCCGGGCGGGGGTGTGCTGCGGTGGGGCCGAATCGGTGCCACCGCGCCTGACGCTTATAGTCCTGGGCGTTCTGCGGCGATCGCGGGCAGCGTCGATACCCTCTTCGCCCAGCGGGCGGCTGTGGGCGAGACCCACTCGGCCAGTTCCATGGCTAGCGCGTTGTCCTTGAGGAGATCGCGCTGGTGGATCGGCTCGTGGTGCGCGGCGCGGTTGCGCACGAAGTTCAACTGCTGCAAACGGAACGCAACATCGTGCTGACGCTGACGCAGATTCGGGTTACCGTGGGGGAACGCCAGGTGAACGGCGGGAACCCAGAGTGAGGTGAGGTAGCGCGCCTCGGAGAGATAACGCCAGAACCCTAACGTCAACTCGGCAATGACACGTCCGTGAACCTCTGGGCGGCGACCCCGAAGCGTCGCCCGGTAGCGGGCCTAAGCGATGTCGGCGCGCCCGCGCGAATCGAGCGGGGCGGCGTCAAGCCAAGAGCGGCCACCAGCACGGGTGCGCGCCCAATTCCGCAGCTGCTGGTCGATCGCGTTCCTCGTGATCACTTCCAGAATGGAACTCAGTTCGATAACGCTCGCAGAGGCACGCATATTCCACTCGTAGAGCGCGAACGCCTCGGCCGTCGTGCCGCCCGTGGCGCGAACATACGACCCGAGACGCTCCGCTGTCACCAGCGAGAGGAGGTCGTCGTAATCGCTCTCCGAGAACTCATCCATTGCGATTGATTTTACAGAAGCACCAGCTAAAATAGGTGACGAAGACCCCGGAACGATCCCTGGCCCAGCCAAATCGCCGGGGTTTCGTCTTGCCTAGAGCATGGACACCTGGTGTTCGCCCAACTACTACAGCCCGCGCGTCGTGCCGTCGTGCCGGGGCATGCTCCGATGCGGTGTCGGGTCGTGCTGGAAGCGCCGCTCGCTCGTGGCCTCTCGCGCCGCTTGTTCGATGCGGGTCTGCTCGATCCGCGCGGCCACCTCAGCGGGGGTCAGCGAGCGCAGCAGCTCGGCCTCTTCCCGGGCCTGCTGCGCGATCTGTGTGGCGCTGGAGGCCTGCTGTGCGGGGTTGCTGCCGACGTAGACGCTCACGGCGCTCGTGGAGTCGGTGAGGAGCGTGTGCGACGCCTCGACGGTCGCACCCTGCACGCCGGAGGCAGTCGCCGCATAGGACAGGTGGGCGTGTTCGGCCACATAGTCGGCGGGGAGGCAGAATCTTGCTGCCGAGGTCGTGAGGTGAGTGAGCGCGGGGCGCGCAGCCGCGCCGACATCGACCCAGCCCATCTGAACGCGCTCAACGCGGGCACCGCATCTGCGCGCACGCTTGCCGAAGCCCTCGCTATCGACCACACGATTCTGCTGCTGGCTGCACTCCCTGATGCAGACGACGAGCAGGCATCGCGCTCATCGGATTGCTCGTCGCCTTTTCGGCTGGGCGTCAGCACGAAGACGAACTCACTAATTTTCGATTCCGAGACAGGCTGGTGAGACGGAACTTGGAGCCTGGGGTGGCGCGATCGGCATCACGCCGCCCCAGGCCCCGATCTCGGTGACGGATCCCTCCTCCACGTCTCCGAGTGTCATAGATTCTGCTCTCCTCGCGCTACGGCACGAAAGAAGTGAAGAACGATGGTCACACTTCACGGCACCGAGACAACAGGGATGATGAAAGGTGTTCGTGTGCAGTAAGAGATGAGGAGGTGGCGTGAAGCGATTCTCGACGTTTTTCCGGGAGAACTACTCCTTCGTCGTCGGTGTTGCCGAACGTCGCCTCGATTCGATTCAGGACGCCGAGGAGGTCGCGACGGAGGCGTTCCATCTCGCCTGGCGGCGATACCAAATAGGCGAACCGCTGAGCTTGCCGTGGCTGTATGGGGTGGTGCGGAACCTAATCGGGGACGAGTATCGGCGGCGCGGGAGACGTGCTGAGTTGCAACGCCAGCTCAACGAGGACTTCGCGTTGAGCATCCCGGTCTCTGATGACCTGTATGCGGACGTCCGGGAAGCGGTCGAACGTCTCCCACCGATGCACCGGGAAGCGCTGAAGATGGCCTACTGGGAACGCCTCACTGCGCGGGAGATCGCCGCTGTACTCGACATCAACAGTGCCGCCGTGCGGGCCAGGTTGATGCGAGCCAGACGTCTACTGCGCGCCGCGTTAAGCGACATACAAGATCAGGCCGACAGGGAGGTGCCAACTCGTGAATGATCTCCTGAGCAATCTGCTGCGCAACGCAGATCCCGGGTCAGTAAAGCGTGGAGACCCTCTCTCCGAGCACGGCCGACGCGAACTCGCCAAGTACGAAGCGCAAGAAGCGGCACTCACGCACTCGTCGCGCCGTCGCTCGACGTTTTCCGTTCGTCGTCTATGGCGACCTTTGCCCTTGGCGACCAGTGGTGCGTTGCTTGTGCTGCTGATCGTTTCGCTGTTCGCCGTAACGAGTGTGTTGCGTCCAGCTCCAGCGATCGCGCTGACGCCGCCGCTTCTCGAACTGGCGTCCGTTCCACGAGTGACTCCTGAGCTATTGAAAGAGATGGAGAACATGCGACGCAATGGCTCACCGCCCGGGAGCACGATCCGGGCGCAGAGTTGGGCGCTGAACACATCCATTGGAGAAGATGGCGCGATCGAGTCGTCCGTGACAGAGCCGCAGTGGAGCGAGACGACGTTCCTGGCGGACGGAAGTGTGCACTATCGACTCGTCACCGCCGCACCCTTCCCCGGTCAGAACGAAGATGGCCTGCCCGAGCCGGGCATGGTCCTCGTGGACGAGGTGTTCCTCCCTGGCGACTGGGACAACCCGGTCGAAGAAGAACCACCCACCGAAGTAAAGGACGTGGCCAAGTTCCTTATGGGGTTGACTGGTGAGCACACTCTCACGACAGGGCAGACGATTCGCGAGATCAGCGCGATCATGTCAAATACCATCCTCTCACCCGAGCAGGAAGCAGCGCTCATCGGACACTTGAGCAAGCTGGACGGAATCAAGGTTTCAGGCTCCACGACCGACCGCCTGGGACGGGCCGGAATCGTGTTTAGCTCGACCGATCGCGACCCAGGACAGGTCGAGGATCGGTTGATCCTCTCCCCGCACAGCGGACAGATCCTCGCAGCGGAGACCCTCTACATCGGTTCAGACCGCACGGACATCACATCCCCAGCCGTGATCGACTACACCGCGTGGGAACGCTGACCCCAACGGCCCGCCTACTACCCCGATCAACGATAGAACGGACACCCTCCCCATGCATCATTCTCGCCCCTTTCTCGCAACCGCTGCCCTAGCGCTCGTTGCTCTCCTCATCCCGACTGCAGCCTCGGCCACAACACCACACACCGCTCCGATGCAGGAGCGCGTGGAGGATGTCATCGAAGAGCACGGCGGCACGCAGACCGGGTGGAACGAGGTGACCTGGGACGAAGGCGCGGTCGTCCTCACCATTGCCCCAGAGGACAGCAACGAGACCAGCGCGAATAGTGTCCGGACCGCGGCGAAGGACAACTGTGCGGCCGGGAAGTACTGCGCGTACGGCAAGATCGGTTACGGCGGCAACAAGCTCACCTACACGGCATGCCCCGCAACCTACACCTCCTTCAGCGCCATCGGGTCCGTACGTTCGATCAAGAACAACCGCACCTCCGGCACCGTCAAGGCCTACAACGGCAGCACTCTGAAAAACACCCTCAGTCCGGGCAACGGGTCCTCGAACACCAGCGGCATCACGAAGATCACCTGCGCGTGACGCGGCTCTCACCCCGAGTTTGTTGCGGGTGCGATGTCACAGAAGGGGGTCCTGGAACAACGAAGAAGGTAAGGCGTGCTTCCTGTTCAACAAACTCACGCCAAGGACGGAGGAACTTACAATGTTCGCACTTCAAATGGGCCCAAGGTCACTCCGCGTCGCAGCGGTGGGCGTCCTGGCGCTGATTATGGCGGCAGCAGGCCCAACAGTAGTTCATGCTGATGAACCGACCGCATCTCGCGCACTCGAAGAGTCCGCTACTGATAACTCTGTTTTCGTTCAGAACGTAGCACTTGTTCCAGAGGCGACCGAGACGCGCGAGGGCCACGAAGAGCCGCTAGTGCCCCTGCAACTCAACGGAGCCGCATCTGGAGATTCCTACTCCGATGGCGGCAGTGGAGGTGCGGCTATGCGAGCGACGCCGATTGCGTGCAAGATCACCCAAGACAACCCTCACATGTCCAGCGAAGCGACAAATCGCTATACGGTCAATACCCACATGACTGGAAAGTGCGCTGCGACACCTACCGTGCATACAATCTCTGGCTCAAGCTACCGAAGTGAATGGTTCGGGTGGGGCCATCAGAAGTCCAACTCAATCTCAAGCCCCAAGATCCAGCTGAAACTCGTCAACCCGTTCGGCTGCACAAAGAAGTCCACCTACAACTATCGCACTGAAGCGCGCTACTACTCCAAGTTCGCGAACGGATACACTGGCATTTCCTACCGCACCACTACCAAGAACAACCTCTATTGCGACCGCGGCTGGTGACGATTGGAGCACCCGGAGTATTGGCCGTCGTGTTGAGCCTCTCTGGGTGCTCCACGCCATCATCGAGTGAAGCAGGCCCCGTGACCAACGAACCGGATTCAACCGTCGAGCACCAGATCTCTGAGTTTCCAAGCCTCGACACGTTTAGCGCGCCTCCCGAAGCGAGGATCGGTCAAGTGCAACTTGACCTGGTTTACGCGAGCTGGGGTCAGTCATCTCTCGGCCCCCCGAGCGCCCTCGAATGGGGAAATGTACAACGGGGGGACCCCGTCCGCATTGAGACGACACACACGCCGGTCACGGTACACCTCCGAGTCACCGACTCGATTACTGATTCGGGCCTGCCGGACGTCGAGCAGCAACGTGTCTGGGAGTGTGAACCACCTTCCGGTCAACCATGTAACCTAAGGCAAACAGACGGTGCCGTACTTCTTGAAATCGACGAGACCAACGACCCCGACATTGATGCACGGTATGCAATCCTTCAGGTTGAATGGTTTGCCCTTGACGAAGAGCAAGCGGCTTTGCGTCTGTCGGCAAGCTACGCCTTCGACCGAGGGCCAGCTCGCGGCGATTAACTCGGGAACCCTACATGACACCCGGAACAAACCTTCGGGCGACAGGCTGCCGTAACGCAGGGTATTTCCGATCGAGTCCTCGCCGAGGGAGGTGCAGCGTATATCGCACCGTAGTCGATCGCCGGAAAAGTGCTAACAGAAGTGCTAAGGATCGTGTAGGTCGGGGTATCGCGGGGGAGTTATCCACAGGTCACATGCCGTAGATCGTTGATTTTGTGCGGCAGAACGCCCTACCGAGGTTCGCGGCGCGAGGGTGTCGAGGTCAGTTCAAGTCCCCCCTCGCGCACGCGAACAAGAGGCAGGATCTAAAGAGGACCTGCCTCTTTTGGTACGCCCAGCATGGGCATTTGCTTGGGGGTGGTAGTCCTCTGGAGGAGAAGGTGGTGTAACTCCGAGCTGAAGGCAACTGCGTCATCGTGAGGTGGCACAGACTTCTGACCTGAACAGCCTTCCGGCGTTGCGGGCGAAGCGATCCTCCGGGCTGCCGAAGGAATCGTCGGTCGTCATTGAGTCACAGTAATGTTCACTGATTCGCTGTGACGCTCAGTGAGCGGCACAGTGCCATGCGGTGAGTCGACGCAACGATCCCGTGTTCTTGGTTTGGACACCAGGCTGGGCGGTCGATGTCGCGGTCAAGTCCCGGGTAGTGGTGTAACGGTTGATCCTTCGTGGTGATGGGATCAGGCGCTGAGCTTGAGAACGGTGTCGATCACCTCCTCGAGCTCGTTGTCTGTGACGAGGGTGAGGCG
>JBKEBN010000105.1:0-68739 GCA_047973175.1 Leucobacter sp. | reverse complement strand
CGCCTCACCCTCGTCACAGACAACGAGCTCGAGGAGGTGATCGACACCGTTCTCAAGCTCAGCGCCTGATCCCATCACCACGAAGGATCAACCGTTACACCACTACCCGGGACTTGACCGCTTTTCCGCCTTCGTTCGCGAAGACACTGCTCCGATGGGGCGGAGCCCGTTCGCTCGTGCGGTCTGCATCAGAGCCAGTCCGACGGCCCCAGCCGCACCCGAGACCAGCACAGGGCTCCCACCTTCCAATTCTCCTGCCGCGTCCAGTGCGCCCCGGGCCGTGAGAAGGCTCACCGAGACGGCTGCCCCCTGGCTCAGTGACAGGCCTGTGGGGAGCTCGAACACGCGCCAGTCTTCGACGAGCACGAACTCCCGAAACAGACCATCGACGTTGACTCCGAGATCCCGCCCCCCGTAGACGATGACAGGAGTCCCGGGCTCAAGTCGGCCACCGCCCTGCACAATTCCGGAACCTTCATTGCCGAAGATCGACATTCCAGGAGCAGCTGGCAGCTCTCCATCGCGCACCAGTTTCGAAAGTCGATTGATATTCACCGCGTGCATGCGCACCAGCGTCATGCCAGAGGTCAGCATCGGCTGCTGGACTTCCTCGATATCCGTCACCGGGGCAACCCCAAAGTTCGACATCATTACTGACTTCATGCTGTTCATCTCACACTTCGACGTTGTACCCGACAGAACAGAAAGGCGTGATGCCCAAACGCTACAAGTGGCGAATGCTATCTTGTACTCTTACCGCCGAACACCTTGGAAAGGATGAGTGCAACCGCGATAAAGGCACCGTTGGTCGCGTTGATCCAGAACACGGGAACACCGCCAAGAATCAGAAGATTGTTCACCACGCCGAGCACCAGCACGCCGAGTAACGCCCCGACCATGCGTCCCTTGCCACCGTTGATGTCAACACCTCCGAGCACCGCAGCGGCCATCACCTGAAAGATCCAGTTCTGGCCGAGTGAGGCTGTCACTGCGCCGACTCGCCCCATAACCATGAAACCGGCGATAACAGCGCACACTGCTGCGATCACAAATAGCCAGAACATCACCGTGTTCACGCGAATCCCCGCTGCTCTCGCTGCGGCGGAGTTGCCACCGATCGCATAGATCGACCGCCCGAGGCGATGATGCTCCATGAAAATGATGCCAAAGACGAACATCACCACCGCGATCCAGATTGATGCAGGCACCCCGAACCACCGTGCGGTGCCCAGATAGGTGAATACCTCTGGAAGATTGCTCAGTGACGCGCTGTTCGTCAGCCCGGTGGAGATGCCGCGCAGCAGAATCATCATCGCCAGGGTGAAGATGAAGGCATTAATCTTCAGATAGACAATGAAATAGCCGTTGACCGCTCCGATCAGCACCGCGAGAAACAGGGCGATCACGAGCGCGATAAACGGGTTGAGTTCCAGGCCCAGCCCAAATGACGCGGCAGGAACCACAAGCCAAGCCGCCACCAAGGGAACGAGACCCGCGGTCGACTCGACCGAAATGTCAATCTGAGCCGCGATCAGCAACGGAACCGAACCCAGCACCACGATCGCGATGGGCGCACTCGCTTCGAGTACGTTGTACATGAGGTTCGGGCCGGTCATGAAGTTCGGGTGGATGAATGAACCGGCGATCAGCAGAACGATGAGCACCGGCAGCAACGGGTAGTCGCGAATGACCCCGGTAACGCCCTTGAGGGCCGATGCTCCAGCGTTCGATGTATTCGCCTCGCTGCATGCCATTGCGGACTTGCTCATTGTTCTTCAATGCCTTCCATTGCCGATACGAGTTGGTGTTCGCTCCATGCAGCCGGCAGATCGCGAATGACCCGGCCCTTGAACATGACCTGTAATTTGTCACAGCCGCGCAGATCGTCCATGTCATCGGACACGATCAGGACTGCGAGCTTGCGATCGCGCGCAAGCTTTCTGATTGCAGAACGAATGGTTGATTTCGCCGCGATGTCGATACCCGCCGTCGGACGAACCAGCACGATCGCCTTCGGATCCACCACAATCGCTCGCCCCAGCGTTGCCTTCTGCTGGTTTCCACCGCTCAACTCATTGATGGGCTGCCGAAGCGAATCTGCTTTGAGAGCGAGCCCATCGACTGCATCCTCTGCGAGCTCGACTCGGGTGGAAGCGAGGGAGAACCCGCCTGTTCCAATACGATCGAGCACGGTCAGCGTCACATTGTCAGCGATGCTCATCTCGGGCACCATTCCTTCGATGTAACGATCACCCGGAACGTAGCCGAGCCCCAGGTCGATGTTCTTCTCGGGGCGATCATCGGTAAGCGGAGCACCGCGCAGCAGCACGGTACCCCCCGCAGCCCTGTTCATTCCCGCGATTCGCCGGGCAAGCGCCACGTTCCCCGAACTCGCGCCGCCGGCGAGTCCGAAGATCTCGCCCTCGCGCACCTCGAAGCTCACACTCTCCCCGGGAACGGCTTCAACACCCTGCACCTGCAGAACAGTCTGGGCATCCTCTGGGATCCGTTCCTCGGCGGAGGCAGCTTCGAGCTCGGCGATGCGTATTGCGGCCGTCTCTCCCACCATGAGTTCGACGGCACGGCCAGTGCTGAGATCCGCGACGTCGAAGGTGCCGATGATCCTGCCGTCACGCAGGAATGTGGCGCGGTCGCAGAGGTCAAAGATCTCCTCCATGTAGTGGCTGATGTAGAGGAAAGAGACCCCCTCTCCGCGAAGCGCTTTCACACGATCCGAGAGAAGTTTCACTTCCGCGGCTGCCAGCCCGGCAGTCGGCTCGTCAAGGATGACGAAGCGACTGCCGAGCAAGAGCGCACGGGCGATCTCGACGATCTGGCGCTCACCCACGCGCAGAGTGCTCGCGGACCTGGTGACGTCGAGTGCAAGACCCCAGCTGCCGAGAATCTCCCGCGCTTCAGCCCGCATCCTCCGCCAATCCAGAAGGCCACTCCGCGTCTTCCGTGGGTTGCCGAGGAACAGATTCTCAGCAATGCTGAGTTCGGGCACCACTGTCGGATACTGATACACGCACGCAGCGTTTTGCTTCCAGGCCTCTCGGTCCGATGTCGGAGGGGCAGGCTGACCTTGGAAACTGATTGTTCCCGAATCAGGCTGCAACAACCCGGTAATCGCCCCGACCAGCGTGGACTTTCCTGCGCCGTTACCCCCGATGAGCGCGTGAATCTCAGACTCGCCGATCTGCAGCGAAACTCCATCCAACGCCTGGTTAGACCCGAAACGCTTCGAGATGCTCTGCGCATCTACGAGGTAGGGTTCCTGGTTCACTTGGAGTTACCCCACAGGCTGCTGTCGTCCACATTGTCCTTAGTCACCGGCACGAACGGAATCACGTCGACCAGCGAACCGTCGATGTCGCGCACTTCACTGCCGTGCTCAGTTTCTCCGACCTTGGGCTCCTCCCCGGTGAACGCTTTCTCCATCCACTCGGCGCTCGTGCTACCGTACTCGGCGGCCGGCTGCGAAGCGAGGAAATCGAGATACCCGTCTCTGACGGCTTGCAGTCCATCAGGGCTCCCGTCGATCGCGCCCCAGTAGATGTGGCCGTCTTCGCCCTCCGGCTTCAACTTTCCGAGCGACTTCAGCGCGTTGGGAACTGCGGTGCCGCACACCGCATCACTGTGGGTGAAAATGCCGACGACATCCGACTCCGAGCTGAAGCCGGTGTTGATGGAGTCGTAGCATTTCTGAGAATCCGGCCCAACCAGGAACTCCTTCACCTTGATCTCGGGGAAATTCTCCCCGATGCAATCGGTGAACCCGTTCCGGCGTTCAGCCAAGAACTTGACCTCCTGCGGACCGATCGTCATCAGAATCGTTCCCTTACCACCAACGGCTTCCCCGAGATACTCGCAGTTCGCCTCGGCCATCGCGGTATTGTCAGACACGACACTGATATAGGCACCGGGCGTTGTTGCTCCAACCGAGATGAAGGGGGCACCTCGCTCCTCTGCCTGCTGCAGGGCCGGGGCCATACCGGCCTCATCCGCCGGTGAGGCAAAGATGCCCTGAGCACCCTGATCAAGCAGCGACCTGATATCGGTAAGCTGCTTCGCTAGGTCGAAATCCGCGTTAACGAGCGGCAGCACCTTGAACCCCAGCTCCTTCGAGGTGTCCTCCACCGCGCCGTACATCGCGACCTGGAACGGATCGTCCATGAACTGCGCCGAGATGCCGACCGTCTTCCCTTCGCTCCCAGCGTCTCCACCCTGTGAACCGGAACTGCATCCAACCAGGCCCAGGCCCAGGCTCAGGACGGCAACTCCAGCGATCAATACTCTGTTCTTCTTCACGTGACGAACCTCCTCGTTCAGGCATCTGCACCGTCAATCAGCGGCGGTCACCGCCGACAGCGCTTCTTCGGACAGCGTAGGGAACAGGCTCCGCAGTACGGAATCACAACTCATCGCAGATATAGTCCGGGATTCTGCCGATTATCGAATTGATAACATGACTTCTGACCTGGTCAAGCCCCGTGGAGCCCCGGATGATCCGCAGTAGCTGACCGGAGAAAGCGGAGAAGGACACTGCGGCAAGGCGTTTCCTCCTTTGACCGTTGAAGGATCGCACTATATGTGCGACCGAACGCGATTCCGTTCGACCCAGCGCAGTCCCAGAATAGGGAGCGTCGTAAAGAGAGGAATCCGGTGCAGAGACAGTCATATTTGCAGGGCAAAACAATCATCGTCACTGGTGCCGCGGGATCACTGGGTGCAGATATCTCCATTCGGTTGGCGCAGGACGGTGCGAACGTTCTCGTGGCCGACCGGGATCTCGCGGCGGCCGAGAAGGTAGTCACCCGAATCTCAGAAGTAGGCGGGACCGCGGGCGCAGCCGAGGTGGACGTCGCATCGTTCGACAGCTGCCGGGCAATGGCTGATCGCGCAGTCGAGATGTGGGGGTCGGTGGACGGCCTGTACGCCAACGCGGGAATCCACGACGCGGCGACGGCCCTGACGGTTACCCCTGAGAATTGGGAACGACTCATCTCGATCAACCTCACCGGTGCGTTCTACAGCGCGAAAGCCGCGTTGCCCGCCATTCTTGAGAATGGCGGAGGAACGATCCTGTTCCAAGCGAGCCTGTGCGCAACGAACGGTATCCCCGCGACAGTCTCCTACTCCGCCGCAAAAGGCGGGCTCGTGTCGCTCTGCTACCAGATGGCAGTGGACTTCGGCCCCTCGGGAGTGCGGGTGAATTGCATCTCCCCGGGCACGACAAGAACACCGCTGGTCGAAGGCCTCTACCGGGATCGCTCCAGCCTGAACGGGGTCTCGCCCGAGGAGGCGCTTCGACGCACCGCGGCCAGTTATCCAATGGGCCGGCTCGCCGAGCCGAGCGATATCTCCGGCCTCGCCTCTTTCATGTTCAGCGACGATGCTCAGTACATCTCCGGTGTCAATATCCCGGTCGACGGAGGGTTCAACGCGACGTGAACGAGAACAAGACAGATACACATGGCTCCCTGCCTGAACTCGTCGGAACCAATTTCGGAACCCTCTGGACGCAGTCGCTCGCCGACTCAATGGTCTCGATGCGGGAGGCCGGGTTCGCGAAGGCTGAAGTCGTGCTCTGCTCACCGATCTGCGAGTTCGACGACGTCGGGCGCACAGTGGCAGCACTGCTCGAAGCCTCCGAGTTCTCCGGGGTCTCCATCGTGTCGCTCAACACGGTTGAACTCAACCTGATCAGTCCGATCGAGTTGCAGCGCAAAGCTACCATCGCCCAGCTGACCCACCTGCTCGAGGCGGCCCAACGCATTGGGGTCGAGACAGTCGTCACCGTTCCAGGCAGGAAGAACGTGCTGAGCCCGATGCCTGATGAACGCGCACTGCCGCTGTTCCGTGACAGCCTAAGGCAATTGATACCCGTAGCAGAGCGCACCGGCGTTCGCATTGCTCTGGAGAACGCACCCTTCGGTTTTCTCGAATCCCCCTCCGTGCTGATGGAGGAGGCCTTCGCCCTCTCGGACGCGGCCTTCGCAAGCGTCATCGATGCCGCGAATCTCTACTTCAGTGAGCTGGACTTCCGCACCGAAGTGAACGCGGTCGCACCAGTGCTGCGACTCGCGCACGTGAGCGATACCGATCGAGTGCGTTTCCGCCATGACTATCTCCACGAGGGTGGTGTGAACTTCTCGGACTTTGCAAGCGCACTCACTGACAGCGGCTATCGCGGCCCTGCAGTGTACGAGCTGGTGACCCCGGGGGTCGACTGGAATCGTGTCGAGCGGGATCTGCGAGAACTCCGAAGCACAGGAAAGTGGGCCTGATACGGCCGCCGCACGGCGCATCAACCGTGGGCTTCCCTGCCGTCACAGGAGAACGACCTCGCGTAGAAGAACGGTGACCGGAAGAGGAAACGATATGTCTCTTGTTGTGATGTTTCAAGCCTACGAAGGCCAGCAGGCCGAGCTCTCCCGCCGGCTGCGGAACGGGGTGCCCACGCTCCGCGGGTTCGGGGGCAGTGCGGTGCTCGATCTGCCTCAGCCCAGGCCCGATATTCCACCCATCTACGGTGGGATGGAACGGAACTCGGACGAGGAGATCGACGCCCTGTTCACCGTCGAGCAGGTGGACCGCGGTCCATCCGACATACTCGACTATCTGAAGAGCAGTGTTGGTGATATCGCCCGGTTCCACGGCTATCAAGCGCAGGAAGACGAGGTCTTCCGCCGGGATACACTCCATCGGGGTTCGCCCTCCGATGGCTACAAGCTAATCCGCGGTCTGTATTACCATGACGATCTCAGCCGCGAAGCGGCAAGGCGCAGCTGGAAGCACCACCGTGCACTCGCCGAACGCGTGCACATCGGGCTCGGACGCTACTCCTGCATTCTGTTCGACGGACCCCTCACACAGGCTGCCCCGAATCTCGGAGGCCTGTCGGTGCTCCATTTTCCCGATGCGAAAAGCATGGAACACCGATACTTCGACTCCCCGAGAGGCCGGGAGGAAATCTTGCACGATACCCGCCATTTCCAAAGCCACGGCACCAACCGGCTCTGGGGACAGGAGTATCTGCTGTAGGCCGACCCCTCTTGGACATACCCGGCGGCGAATCGATGCTGCGCAAGGTGGCGAGCGCGCGGAGAGTCAGGAAGCAGCCCTCCTGTCCCTGCCCCAGGCCAGCATGAGCGCAAGACCGATCACGTAGCATCCGGCCGCCGCAAAAAACGGGACCCGATACGGCTCCCCGACCTCGAGGCGGCCGGTCGACAGTTCGATCAGCACTGGGCAGAGTGCGCTCCCGATCGAGAAGCCGATATACCGCAGCAGCATGTTGAATGAGAGGGCGCTCGATACCGCCGTTCGGGGTACGGCCTTGACCACCATCTGCGCGATGACCGCATATGAAAACCCGCTGCCCATCCCCGCAATCCCCATGCAAATGATCAGCGCCCACGCGTTCGAGTGCTGCAGCGCCATAACACCGTTGGCGATCAAGTAACACACCATACCGATCGCGAGCAGGCCGGGAAGCGGGATCCACCGTCGCAGCACAACTGCGACCTTCGCGCCGACAACACTCACCAGGGAGTAAGGAATCATCAAAGCACCTGTGAGGATCTGAGGCAGAGCAGCGGCTCGTTCGTCCTGGCCCGCCAGAATAACGAGCGGAATCATTAGATAGGTGCCGGCACCAACCAGAACGATAGCGACGTGCGCAAGACGTACGTTCGGTGACGCCGCAAGACGCAGGTCTATGAGCGGTTCGCCGATCCTCAGGCTTCGTACGGCCCAGATCACGACCAGCGCAGCGGAGCTGACCGCGATCGCGACGCTGAGGAGCGGAGGCCAGCCGTGAATCTGGCTGAGCATCAGGAGGAACGCACCACTGCCGACCATGAGCAGCAACGCGCCCAACCAGTCGACCACCACCGGAGCCCCCCGGGTTTCAGTCGGGATCGCGAACCGCACGAGGAGCATCGTGAGCGCGGCCAATGCGAATCCGACCCAGTACGCACCTGAGATTCCGATGAATCCGGCCAGCAATGATGAGATCGGGTATCCGAGGCCAACTCCGGCGACAAGAGCGGCCGAAAGGCTCGCAACGACCGGTAGGGACGCCTCCGCTCCCAGCGCATCGCGCGCGAGTGACATTGCGACAGGAGCGAGTGCCACACCGATTCCCTGCAGCGCGCGGCCGGCGAGTAGCACGGGAAACCCGAGCGGCAGCGCACTGAGCAGCAGCCCGACTGCAACCAGAGTGAGGCAGATCAGCAGCAACCTGCGCTGTCGGCCCGGTGCGCCGAAGCGGCCGATGAGCGGACTCGACACGGCACCCGAGAGCATGGCGATCGTGAGCACCCACTGAGCCACTTCGAGCGGTACACCGTAGAAGCTCACCATCTGCGGAATCAGCGGGGCTCCGAGGCTCGACACGATGGAGGTGATGATCATCACCATGGAGAGGGTCGGGATGAAAAGTCTCTCTCGCAACACTTCTCCTCTGAGTGCGCATGAACGGCAGGGCTTGGAATGCTGCGCGGCTCATTACGCGCAGCGGATCATCGTTCTGGATGGAACAAATACCGCCCCTCTCCGGTTCTCGAGAGTCTGCCGAAGGCCGGCTGGTCAAAATGCAGGCCCGCAACACGCAGCCCCTCAGCGATGACGCGCTCGAACAGTGCGACGCGAGTTCGCTCGGCCTCATCCGCGTTTACGTCGAACACGACCCGGATATCCGGATTGGCGAACTGCAACGTCGGCTGGTGAATGATGTCCCCCCAAATGACCAGACGTTCATCCCCGTGACCGATCAGATATCCCGAGTGGCCCGGCGTATGCCCGGGCAGTGGCAGCATCTCGATCCCAGGTACAACCTCACCACCGCTTCGCAGCGAGAGCCTGTCCCCGTATGCGGTCACTCTCAGCGCGGCCTCACGGTGATTCAACTGGGAGTCGGGCACTTGCTCAGCACCGTCGATCCAGAATCCGTATTCTTCAGAATGCAATACGAGCTGGGCATTGGGGAATTGAGGTCGCCCGCAGTCGTCTACGATCCCCGCAACGTGGTCGACGTGCAGGTGCGTAAGAAGAACCGCCGTGATGTCGCCGGAAGCAACGCCCACCTCTGCAAGTTTCTCCAGCAGTTCACCGGTCGAGCCCTTGCCCTCGTGGCCGAAACCCGAATCGATCAGCACCGTGTGCGCACCGGTCTGAACGAGGAATGCGTTGATCGAGACATGCCCCGAAGTCCGGTACTCGGACGATGATGCGTCGGCTCCATCGGGGAGGATCAAGATCTCCTGGTCGAAGGGCACAACGCAGTCGGTAAGCGCCGTGACGGTCGCATCACCGACCTGCGTGCGGCACAGGCCGAGGACTTGGAAGTCGTTGCTCATTTCAGGTATTTCCTTTCGAGATCTTGGCTGAGGAATGGAGTGAGATGCACTGAGGCGGATGCGGCCGAGCGGTCTTCGCGCGGCCGCATCCGGTTCTTCACAGGCTGCGGAGAAACTCGATCACGGCTTCATTGAATTGTTCGGGATCTTCGACCATCGGCAAGTGCCCCACACCGCTCAGCGGCACGGAACGAACGTGCGGGCCGAGCGCAGCAAGCGCGGCTATGCTCTCCGCGCTGATGCTGATATCGAACTCACCGTAGAGGTGGAGGAACGGCACCCTCAACTCGCTCAGACGGTCTCGAACGTCGTGCTGCATGTAGATGCCGATCGCCGCGCTCATCACCTCAGGTGTCATGTTGCGCGCGTTCTGCCAGACGCTCTCGTGGTATCGGTTGCGGGGCAATCCCGGGGCTATCAGACCATCCGTCTGAGACTGCATGAAGTCTGCCACGCTAACCAGCGGGTGCGTCATCGTGGCGGTGTAGTCGGGGCTCGCGGCACTCGTAAAATCGGTATTCGCCGCTGCGCCGATGACAGCCCGCACAGCTTCGGGATGCTCGACCGCGAGGCGCAGCAGTAGACTTCCGCTCATCGCGCAGCCGAGAAGTACAGGGTGATCAAGCCGCAATGCACGCCCGAAGTCGAGGATAAAATCGACGAGGTCGGCCCCAGAGTCAATCATGCCGAGCGTCTCCAGATCGGGATACGACTTGCCGTGGCCCGGCAGATCGACGGCAATCCCTCGGTAGCCGCGCTCGGCGAGGGCCGGCAACAGGTGCCGGTACTCCCGCCCATCAGCTCCGGCAGTGTGGAAGCAGACGACCACGGGTCCGTCCCCCGAACTCTCATAGTAGGTTCGATAGCCACGCACGTCGATGTATCTTCCAACGATCTCGTACTGACTCTGAGGTGCTGGATCGGGTACCGGATCGCCGAGCGATCTAAAGATGCCAGCGCAGTCGCGCAGGACAATCCACAGCGCGCGCAGCGCCATCGATCGACCACCCAGCTCAAATACGTCGCCCTCGAGCCGCAGACCGCCGAGTTCGGAAGAGGTGCACGCAGACACGTCGGGAGCAAGCGCGAGCGCACGCTCCCAGGCTGCCCGCGAACCCGCGAGTGTGGCGAAAGGTCTCTCCGATTGACCCTTGCGCACCTCCGTCAACCGGCCTCGCTCGAAGACGAGCGTGAGCGGGGACATCTCAACTATCAGCATTACTTCTGCGGAAAAACCGCTGAACACCCTGATAAATTCGGGATCGACAGCGGCACGGCTCATCACCTGGGCGATACCACTAGCACTCGGAAAATCCCTGCTCAGCACATTAAACCTCATCACTTTCAGGAGATCGGCAGACGTCCCTTCAGACATAAATCTCCGATTGTCCACCACAGGGCACAAAGTGTCAACCCTCACAGCCGGGCTCTTCGAGAAACGCCCACGGGCGGAAGGCGGTGCGAGCTGGACAGCAAATCAGTCGGCTGACAGCATGTGTGAATCCGCACCGATGAGTTGCGACCGATGGATGAGCCGAGGGAGATACGCAGTGAGCAAGAGATTCGAGGGCCGGTCCTTCGTCATCACCGGCGGCTACGGCGGTATTGGCGCGGCGCAGTGCGTCGCCCTCGGCGAAGAGGGCGCAACTGTATGGGTCGCGGGCCGCGACAGCCAGAAGGCCGAGGCGATCGCCCTCGAGGTCTCTTCGGCAGGTGGGGAGGGGCGCACCTTCCCGCTTGATGTCGCTGATCCCTCCTCGTGGGAGGGACTGGCTGCCCGGGTCGGCGAGCATGGCGACGGCCTCTTGCACGGCCTCGTGAACAACGCAGGAATCAGCCATCGCGTCGGCGTCACCAACACCACAGTCGACAACTGGCATCGCGTTCTCGATACCAACCTCTCCGGCATCTTCTACGGCATGAAATTCCTCCAGCCCGCTCTGGCTGCCGCGGGATCCGCCTCGATCGTGAACACCTCTTCCGTGTGGGGCCTCATAGGGTACATGTCGGCCTCGTACACCGCGACCAAGTGGGCCGTGCGCGGCCTGACCAAAACCGCGTCGGCCGAGTTCGCCGAGTTCGGCATTCGCGTCAACTCGATCCATCCCGGTCCCATCGAGACCCCGCTCATGTGGCAGCAGGGCGACACAGATTTCATCAACGCCACGCTCCGCACCGTGCCCGCTCAGCGGACGTGCGAACCTTCCGAACTCGCCAACACCGTGCTCTACCTGCTATCAGATCAGGCTGCCTACATCACCGGCTCGGAGATCGCCGTCGATGGCGGCCTGACCGCTGCAGGCCTCTCCTATCGCATTCTTGCCGACGCGAAGCCGAGGTCGGCGGAGGCTGCCTAGGGCCTAGCCTGGAGACATGACTGTACCGAAGTTCACCCTGCGTCAGCTCGAGGTTTTCGTCGCTGTCGCCCGCACTGCCAACGTCACACGAGCCGGAGAACTGCTGCATCTCTCCCCCTCGGCCACGTCTGCTGCGATCAAGGAACTCGAACGAGCGATCGACACCGACCTGTGCGTGAGACGCAAAGGCCGGGGAGTCACACTCACGCCGGAGGGAGAATTGCTCGAACGTCTTGCATCACAGCTGCTGAGCGACGCATCCGAAATCTCCCACTTGCTGAGCGAGCAGAACACAGGACAGCTCACCGGAACCTTCCGGCTGGGCTATCACATGCCGCTCTCCACGACGTTTCTTCCTCCGCTCATGGAGAGGTTCGCCGCGGAGTTTCCTCACGTCGATATCGCCCTGGTCGAAGGCGACGACGATGAGCTCCAGAAGATGCTGCTCGATGGAGTCATCGATGCCGCACTGGGATATCTTGAGTCCACGCACCCAGATCTGCATTCCGTCCACGTGGCATCCCGTGCACCGTACGTGCTCGTTCCGCTCGATCACCGGTTCGCGGATCGTGAGAGCGTAAGCCTTGCGGAACTGGAAAACGATCCGCTCATCCTGATTACCGTCGGTGCCAATGACGGCAGGATTATGTCCTGGTTCGAAGCAGCCGGAGTCAGCCCCCGGGTCCGATGGGTGACCCACGAGATCGACCTTACCCGCGCGCTCGTTGGCCGAGGGCTCGGATATACGGTCTTGATGCAGCGCCAGTCGCACTGCTTCAACTTCGATGGCAGTGAGGTGAAATGCCTGGAGATCCGCCCACCGGTCGATCCCGTCAAGGTGTTCCTCGTCTCCCACGCGAGCAACCAGCTTCGGAGAACCTCGGTTCTGCTGAACGTTGCGAAAGACATGTGCCGCACCCTTCCCGCGTGGACCGGAGTCTCCCGAGCCTGAGCAGCGTTCACTCACCGAGACCGTTGAACGGGCAGACCGTGGTGCCTGTTCGCGATGCGTGCGATCAGGTGGTCCGCCTCATCAAGAATCACCGATGCGCCCCAGAGACCGTCCCTTTTGGAGCTCACGAGGCGGCGCACCACACCGGCACCCTCAAGGGTCTCGATCGCGCGATAGGCCGCTGACTCGGAAACCCCCGCAATGGCCTCGATGTCGTCGACATCGAAGATGGGATGGTCCGGCAGCATCGGCAGTACCTTCGACACAGCGGAACCGGCCCTCGGGCGCAGTTGTTGCAGCCACGCCTCCGGGTATTCG
The DNA here is from genome assembly GCA_047973175.1 of Leucobacter sp. GTDB lineage: Bacteria > Actinomycetota > Actinomycetes > Actinomycetales > Microbacteriaceae > Leucobacter. The sequence goes on along the minus strand of JBKEBN010000105.1, from coordinate 55,747 downwards.
GCGAGGCGATCCATCGACTCGCCCGACTGCTCTACCGCTTCACCTATCGCATCCGAAATGACGTCGAGGATCGGGGAGACCGCTCCACTTCGATAGTCGATCAGGGCGCTGAAATAGCGATCCCGCTCGGCCGACAGCACCGCAGCCACCGGCACAGACAGCCTGCGGGTCATACCGCGCCTCCGCAGCTGTGCGTTGATCAGCGCCCGACCGATCCTGCCGTTGCCGTCGACGAACGGATGTATCGATTCGAACTGCGCGTGGGCAATCGCAGTCTGCGCGAGCGGATCGACATCGTCGCGCGCCATAAATTCGAAGAGATCTGCCGTGAGTTCCAGCACGCGCCCCGGAACGGGCGGCACATAGTCTGCACCGACGGGGTGAGCGCCCGGCCCACCGATCCAGTTCTGCACCTCGCGAAAACTGCCGGCGTGCATCGACTCTGAGGGATCACCACCCATCAAGGCACCGTGCGCAGCCAGCACATCGCGCTCTGAGATCGACCCCTCACCACCGGCCGCGATGAGCCGCAGCACCGCCCGTGCGGCTCCGTGCACCGTACGCGCGGTCGGGGAAGCCCTGCGTCCCGCCTCAGCCCGTGCGAACTGGTCGACCGTGGTGATCTCGTCTTCGATTCGTGAAGAGGCGACTGCTTCCGTGCGCACCAAGAACGGCTCGAGCGAGGCGAACGCGGGCACTGCGCGGGCTTCCAGGTCGGCAATTCGCGCCGCCAGCTCGCGACTCGCGTCGGCATATGCGGGCGGAGTGACGAAGTCGATCTCCGCGATACTCGAAGGCACCGCGGCACGATATGAGACGATGCCCCGAAGAGTCTTGCGAAACGCCCACGGTGCCGACTCCTCGCGGTGCGGCGGCAATCTCAGAGTTGGCATCAACGTCGCTCCTCACCACGATGGTCTACGCCTCAATCTGTGAGTCGCTTTCTGCCGCTTCGTCCCAATCCGAAGCGGCAGAAAGCGACTCACAGATTCGCGCGGCTGCTCGCGCGAATCTCTTAAGTGGGAACAGTGTCGCCACTATTCCCACTTAAGAGGATAAGTGGGAATAGCCGGTCAGTCGAGCAGCTCGGCCTCGATCACGTCGTCGTCTTCCGGCGAACCGAACGCGCCGCCGAAGGCCGCACCGCCGACCGTCGGGGCCGATCCCACGCTCTCAAGCCTGAGCGAATCACCATCGCCGGCGACATCGACCCGCACCGTGTCGCCGTCGCGCACCTCGCCCGAGAGGATGGCCCGTGCCAGCCGGTCGTCGATCTCGCGCTGCATGAGGCGGCGCAGCGGGCGCGCGCCGTAAATGGGGTCGTAGCCGCGCGACGCGAGCCACGCCCGCGCCTCGGGAGTGACGCCGAGGGTGAGCCTGCGATCGGCGAGCCGCACCTGCAGCCGGTCGACCGACAGGTCGACGATCTGCGCGAGGTCGGCCTCGGAGAGCGGGTGGAAGATCACCATCTCGTCGAGGCGGTTGATGAACTCGGGCTTGAAGGCCCGGCGCACCGTCTCGCGCACCGCCTCCTCTTTCTCGGCCCACGGCATGTCGGGGTCGATGAGGTACTGCGAGCCGAGGTTCGAGGTGAGGATCAGAATGACGTTGCGGAAGTCGACCGTGCGACCCTGGCCGTCGGTCAGCCGCCCGTCGTCGAGCACCTGCAGCAGCACGTCGAACACCTCGGGGTGCGCCTTCTCGACCTCGTCGAGCAGCACCACCGAGTACGGGCGTCGCCGCACGGCCTCGGTCAGCTGACCGCCCTGCTCGTAGCCGACATACCCCGGAGGGGCACCGACGAGACGAGACACCGAGTGCTTCTCGCCGTACTCAGACATGTCGATGCGCACCATGGCGTGCTCGTCGTCGAAGAGGAACTCGGCGAGCGCCTTCGCGAGCTCGGTCTTGCCGACACCAGTGGGGCCGAGGAACATGAATGAGCCGGTGGGCCGATTGGGATCGGCGATGCCGGCGCGCGTGCGACGCACCGCGTCTGCGACCGCGCGCACCGCCTCGTCCTGCCCGATGAGTCGCTTGCCCAGCTCGCTCTCGAGCGCGAGCAGCTTCTCGGTCTCGCCCTGCAGCAGGCGGCCGACCGGGATGCCGGTCCACGCCGCCACGACACCGGCGATGTCTTCGTCGGTCACCTGCTCGTTGACCATGCGCGGCTCACCGCCGACCTCGCCCGCCATCTCGGCGGCCTCCGCCTCCTGCAACTGCGACATGATCGCGGGAATCTCGGCGTACATGAGCTTCGACGCCTTCTCGAGTCGGCCCTCTCGCTGGGCGACCTCGGCCTCCATGCGCAGCTGATCCAGCTTCTCGCGCAGCGCACCGACGCGGTTCAGCGTCGCACGCTCGCGCTCCCAGCGCTCCTCGAGCCCACCGAGCTCGGCCTCCTTCTCGGCGAGATCGGAGCGCAACTTGGCGAGGCGCTGCTTCGAAGCGTCGTCTTTCTCTTTCTTGAGGGCGAGCTCTTCGAGCTTCAGCCGATCCACCGCGCGGCGCAGCTCGTCGATCTCGACCGGAGCCGAGTCGATCTCCATGCGCAGCCGGCTCGCGGCCTCGTCGATCAGGTCGATCGCCTTGTCGGGCAGCTGACGGGCGGTGATGTAGCGGTTCGACAGTGAGGCAGCCGCGACCAACGCCGAGTCGGCGATGGTGACCTTGTGGTGCGCCTCGTAGCGCTCCTTGAGGCCGCGGAGAATCGCGACCGTGTCTTCGACCGACGGCTCGCCGACGTAGACCTGCTGGAAGCGACGCTCGAGCGCCGCGTCTTTCTCGATGTACTCGCGGTATTCGTCGAGCGTGGTCGCGCCGATGAGCCGCAGCTCGCCGCGGGCCAGCATCGGCTTCAGCATCTGCGACGCCGCGACCGACGACTCACCGCCGCCCGCACCCATGAGCGTGTGCAGCTCGTCGATGAAGGTGATGATCTTGCCGTCGCTCTCCTTGATCTCGGCGAGCACGGCTTTCATGCGCTCCTCGAACTCGCCGCGGTATTTCGCGCCGGCGATGAGCGCGGAGATGTCGAGCGAGATCAGCTCTTTGTCTTTGAGCGACTCGGCGACGTCGCCCGCGACGATGCGCTGAGCGAGCCCCTCGACCACGGCGGTCTTGCCGACGCCGGGCTCGCCGATGAGCACGGGATTGTTCTTCGTGCGTCGCGTCAGCACCTGGCTCACGCGACGAATCTCGGAGTCACGTCCGATAACGGGATCGAGCTTGCCCGAGCGCGCGACCTCGGTGAGGTTGACGCCGAACTGCTCGAGAGCGCTCTGCCCCTCCTCACCATTGCCCGCGGCGGGCGTCCAATTTGCCTGCATATTGCTCCTTGCGTCTGCGGCGAGCACAGCTCGCCAACCATTGCAGCCGGATCGCGGAAGCCACCCGCCAATTCGACTGATACTCAAACTTGAGTGATATTGACTCAAGTTTAACGCATGGCATCGACGATTACCAGAGGGCGACTCGACTCACCTCAAAGATGAAGAGAAGGGCTGCGCCCGCCGCACGCAAGACGAGGATCAGAGCGGGTACTGCCCCGGTTGGCGGCGCATCGTGATCCACCGGGTCTCGGTGAATGCGTCGATGTTCGCCGCGGCACCGCCGTGGCGCGATCCCGTTCCCGAGGAGCCGACGCCGCCGAAGGGCGTGTTCGCCTCGTCGTTGACGGTCTGGTCGTTGATGTGCACGATGCCGGTCGGGATGCGGCGCGCGAGCTCCAGCGCGCCGAGCGCGTCGCGGCTGACGATGCCGAGCGCCAGTCCGTACTCGGTGTCGGAGGCGAGCGCGACCGCCTCGTCATCGGTCGCGTAGGAGATCACCGATGCGACCGGGCCGAACACCTCGTCGCAGTATGCGGACGCCTCGCGCGGCGGGTTCGCAAGCACCGTCGGCCGATAGAAGAGCCCCTCGTAGCTGCCGCCCGCTGCGAGCGTCGCCCCGGCGGAGACGGCCGCCTCGACGAGGGCGTGCACGCGATCCCGCTGCGTCTCATCGATCAGCGGCCCCAGATGCACGTGATCCGTTGCGGGATCACCGACCACCATCGAGTCGGCCTTCGCCGCGAGTTTGGCGACATACTCGTCGAAGCGCGACTCGTGCACGATGTGGCGGCCGACGGTCATGCAGATCTGGCCCTGGTGCAGGAACGCTCCCCAGGTCGCGAGGTTGACGGCCTGATCGACGTCGGCGTCCTCGCGAACGATGAATGCCGAGTTGCCGCCGAGTTCGAGATGCGCGCGCTTGAGGTGGCGACCCGCGAGCTCGCCCACGCTCCGACCGGCCCGAGTCGACCCAGTGAAAGCGATCACGCGCACGAGCGGATCGGTCACAAGCGCTTCGCCGACCTCGGCTCCGCCGGGGACCAGCTGCAGCAGCCCCTTGGGCAGGCCCGCCTCTTCGAAGATGCGCACCAGCGCGACACCGCCGGTGATGACGGTGCGGGGATCCGGCTTCAGCAGCACCGCGTTGCCCAGCGCGAGCGCGGGAGCGACGGCGCGGATGCCGAGGATCAGCGGCACGTTGAACGGCGAGATGACGGCGACGACCCCCACCGGCACGTGCTCGGCAAGCGAGATCCGCGGCTCCTCGCTCGACAGGATCGTCCCGAGGGGCGCAGACGGCAGCGCCGCCGCCTCGTAGCATTCGGAAGCTGAGACGTGCAGCGCGAAACCGGCGAGCGGCGGAATCGCTCCGACCTCCCGCACGTTCCATCCTCCGATCTCCTCCGAGTAGGCCTCCCAGAGGGCACCCGCACGACGGAGCACCGCGGCACGGGCCGGGTGCGGCAGCGCCGCCCACTCCTTCTGCGCTGCCGCGGCGCTCTGCGTAGCCCGGCGCACGTCTTCGACCCCCGCCAGACCGACCTCGGCCAGTGTCTCGCCGGTTGCGGGCTCCACGGACGGAATGCTCCCGCCCGCCCCTTCGACCCACTCTCCGTCGATGAAGATCCTGCCCTCGAAATCCGAGACGCTGATGAGCTGAGGCAACACTGCTCCTGTTTCACCCATGTCCTGTTTCCTTTCCTTGTATCCGATCCGTCTGCATCGAATCCGTCTGTGTCTGATTCGTCACGTCCGCGCAGCAGCGGGCAACGCCGCCGCGCCCACTCACTCTTCGCGTCGCAACTCGCGCGCAATCGCCTGCGCGGCCTCGCGGATCCGTCGCGCGAACGTTCCCTCGTCCCACCGCTCAGGCGAGAGCACGACCTCGACCGCAGCGTTCGGGTAGCCGTCGCCGGCCGGGATCGGTGCCGCAATGGCGACGCTCCCCTCTCCGAACTGCACGAGGTAGCCGTACTGGTTGCAGGCCGCCAGCGTGCGCCGAATCTCGTCGACACCGCCGCCGACCGCAGATGCTTCTCGAGAAGGCATGCGCCGCAGCACCCGCTCCCGCCACCCCGACGGCTGGGCCGCCGTCAAAGCGGCCCCCATCGCCGTCGCAAGAAGCGGGAAGACCTTGCCCTCCTGCGCGCGCGTGGGTGCCGACTGGGCACCGCGCACGTGACCGACGTACATGGCCTCGGCGGTTTCCGGGGCGTCAGTGGTCAGCACACCGAGAAACACGTTTTCCCCGCTCGCGTCGTAGAGCCGGGTGAGATGCACCTGCGCCGCCTGCCGCAGCTTCAACTGCAACTGCGAGTACTGGGCGAGTTCCCACACGAGCGAGCCGACGCAGTATCGCCCGCTCGCGGTCCGGCTGAGCAACCCGAGCGACACCAGATTCCCGATGAGCCGGTGCACGGTCGAGCGAGGAATGCCCGAGCGTTCGACCAGCTCTTTCGCGGAGAGCGTGTTCTCCTCCTGCGTGAAGCAGCGGAGAAGTGCGACGGCGCGCGACAGCAGCGGTGCGACAGCGAACGGCGATCCGTGCTCACTCCCGTGCACCCGCCGACCACCGCTCTGACGCAGCGCAGCCGAAGTTTCTCCGGCACCCTGAGTCTGATTGTGCACGCGTCCTCTTCTCTGCGAACTCTGCGGATTCAGCGGGTCGCCCAGCCCAGCGGAACTCGTCTCGGGGCCCGCAATCCACACTAGCGTCGGCGGTTCCGATGCCGATGACCCTCACGGGCACGCTAATTGACCGCATGCGCAATCTTCCCGCCTAGGCCCGCGTGCGCACCTCGCGCGGGCTCAGCCCGAACTGCTTCTTGAATGCGCGACTGAAGTGCGTCGGTTCCAGAAAGCCCCACCGTGCCGCCAGCGCCGACACCGATTCCTCGAACAGCGAGGGATCTTCGAGGTCTCGGCGGCAGCGCTCGAGCCGCCGCTCCCTCACCCAGGAGCTGACCGTGAGACCGTTGCGCTGGAAGAGCACCTGCAGGTATCGCGGTGAGATGAAGTGAGCCGCCGCGATGGCATTCGGCCCCAGTGCCGGATCGCCGAGGTGCTCCTCCGCGTAGTTCATGATCCGCCGCAGGAGAGCGCCCGATGACGTTCCCGTCTGCTGCAGGTCGAACTCCGAGGAGAGCATCGTGCCGACGAGATCGACGATGTTGTAAGGAAGACGCGATCCCGCTGGCCTCACGAACTGGTCGAGCTGGAGCATGAGCTGAGTCATGAACGGAGAAACGCTCGCGGCGAGCCCGCGCGACCTGTCGAACCGCACCGCGGTGAGCTGTTCCACCGCCTCGGGAGACAGCGAGAGCAGCTCGCGCGGGAACATGATGATCGCGGTGCGGGCGCCCTCGCTCGACAGCAGCGAGTAGGGGCGGGAGGTGTCGTAGATCGCGAGATCGCCCTTGCGCAGCACCGCCTCGCGCGAATCCTGCAGCACCATGCTCTCGCCGTCGAGCATCAGACTCAGCTTGTAGAAGTTGTTGCCCGTGCCCTCGTCGATCAGCTCGGGGGTGCGCTCGATCAGGTGCTCGGGGGCCGTCACCTCGAAGCAGAACATCTGGCCGCGCCCCGCGGCCCTCAGCCGCCCGGCGAACTGCCGGTTCTTGCTGCTCACCGTCAGCGGCATCACCGAGTTCCGCACGAGCTCCGTGTACTCGTCGAGCGTGCGCGTCACCGTCGTGTGCACGCCGTCGCTCACCGTGCTGCTTGCAGTTGTAGTGGGGTTCACCTGGGCCTCGCTCTCTCCTGCGCCGTTGCATGAATTGCGTGTTCTCCAACGCTACGTAGCGCGTGTCCCGCACTGTGAAAAAGTCTCATGAGGTGGGAATACTTCTTCGAATCGCTCGCGTCCTCCGCGCGATCAATCACCTTCCGGTCACACGAGCGAGCCCGCACGGTGTCGCGTGCGGGCTCGCTCGTGTGACGGGAAGGCGTCGGTTCAGGGGAAGGTGACCACGGTCCGCCCGATGTGCTGCGCCATCTCGGCGTAGGCCTCGTTCACATCCTCGAGCGAGACAGTGCGCGAGACCAACTCATCGAGCTTGAATCGACCGTCGTTGTAGAGCTCGACGAAACGAGGAATGTCGCGCTTGAAATTGGTCGACCCGTTGAAGATGGGTCGGATCCGCACCTGATTCCAGATGAACTCGGGCCCGATCTCGATCTCGAGCGTGGCTCCGGGCTTGTTGATGCCGACGACACCGAGCTCACCGGCGCGCCCGACCGAGTCGTACGCCTGCTTGGTCACCTGGGGTCGGCCGACGAAGTCGAAGACGTGATCCGCGCCACCGCCGGTCAGCTCCCGGATCGCTGCCACGGGATCCTCGGCCATCGAGTTCACGACATCGGTCGCGCCGAAGCGCCGAGCGTATTCGAGCTTCTCGTCGGCGACGTCGACCACGATGATCCGCGAGGCACCCGCGAGCACGGCGGCCTGGATCGCGGTCAACCCGAGCCCGCCGCAGCCGTAGACGGCGACCGTCGCTCCCTCAGACACCTGCGCGGCGATCAGCACCGCCCCGGCACCCGCGAGCACGCCGCAGCCGAGAATGCTGGCGAGTTCGTGCGAGATCGGCTGGTCGATGCGCACCAGGTTGTTCTCATGCAGCAGCACCTGTTCGGCGAAGCCGCCGAGCTGAGCCACCGCGGTCACCGGCGCGCCGTCGATCGAGAGCCTCGGAGCCTCGCCCTCGGCTCTCGCCACGAAGCCCGGGTTCTCGCACATATTGATGTCGTCCCGCAGACACGCCGCGCAGCTGCCGCAGTGGGACTGCAGCGAGGCGACGACGTGGTCGCCCAGCGCGAGGCTTGTCACTTCGGGGCCGATCGCGGCGACGGTGCCGGAGATCTCGTGGCCGAGAATCGCGGGCAGCGGCCATCCGCCGAGCGAGCTCGCGGTCAGGTCGCTGTGGCAGAGGCCGCTCGCCTTCACATCTACGAGCACCTCCCGCCCGATGGGAATGTCGATTTCTACGTCGGCGAGGCGGTAGGTCGATCCGATCTCGTCGAGCACGAGGGCTTTCATGCGAACTCGCGTCCTTTCTTATCGTGTGCCGCGGCCGGAAAGCCCGCGCCTGCGGTAGCTGGAAACTAGAACCGGGTGACGACCGCTCGCGCGACGGCACCGCCCGCGAGCATCTCGTAGCCCCGGTCGATCTCGTCGAGTGCGATGCGTTCGGATACGAGGTCGTCGAGGTTGAACCTGCCCTGCAGGTACAGGTCGGCGAACATCGGAATGTCGATGTGCGGGTTGGTCGACCCCATCGAGACCCCGACGATGCGGCGCTGCGGGAGGATGATGTCGCCGAAGAGGTCGAGATCGAGTTTGTTCCCCGGCTTCTGCACGCCGATGAGCAGCGCGGTGCCGCCGACGCGGAGCATGCGGACGGCCTGCTCGGCCGTCGCCTGCATTCCGATCACCTCGAAGGCGTGGGTCGCCCCGCCTCCGGTGAGATCCCGCACCGCCTGCACGGCGTCGCCGTCGCCCGCGTTCACCACGTCGGTCGCGCCGAACCGCTTCGCGAGCTCCAGCTTCGCCTGCTGCAGGTCGACCGCGATCACCCGCGATGCCCCGGCCAGCGCAGCCCCCTGGATGGTGTTGAGCCCGACGCCGCCGCAGCCGATGACGGCGACGGTGTCGCCGGGGCGAATCTGCGCCGTGTTGATAGCGGCCCCGGCCCCGGTCACGACACCGCAGCCGAGCAGGCAGGCGACATCGAACGAGATGTCGTTCGGGATCGGAATGGCCAGGTTCTGATGCACGAGCACCCGCTCGGCGAACCCTCCAACACCCATGAACTGCGTGATTCCCTCGCCATCGAGCGACAACCGCGGCTGCTCGCCGGGCTCGCGTTCGAGCGTCGCCACGCGCTGGCAGCGATACGGACGCGCAGACCGGCACTCGTCGCAACCGCCGCAGCCCGCGACCATGCAGATCACGACGCGGTCGCCCGGCTTCACCGTCGACACCTCCGCGCCGACCTCGGCGACCACGCCCGCGACCTCGTGCCCCAGCAGGGCCGGCATCGGAAAGCCCAGCCCGTGCTGCGCGATCGAGAGATCGGAGTGGCACAGACCGCTGGCCTTCACATCTACGACGATCTCGTGCGGCCCAGGCGCGGCCAGAGCCAGGTCGACGACCTCGAACCCCGCACCCGGGGCGCGCACCACCGCGGCGCGCACTACTCCTCTCCCCCGACCTCGGTGCCGTCGTTCGCAGCCGTCAGCAGCTCGCTCTGCGGATCGTCGACGCCGCCGAACCGGGTGGGGGGACCGGAGAGGATGAAGAATCCGGGTGTGCCGTGCCCCTCCTCCGGTGTGCCCGTGCAGAGGAACAGGTTGTCGTTCACCTTGCGTATCTCGTCGAAGAAGCCGATGCTGCCCGCGGCGTTGTCGAAGTCGCTGTACTTGAGGAACAGCGTCTCCTTGCCGTCGAGCGGGGAGGGTCCGCGGTAGACGCCGAAGCGGTCGCAGCGCGACACGGTGCCGTCGGGACGGCGCAGACGGTTGTAGCCCGAAGCGCCGTCGCCCTCGTCTCCCGGCATGCCCTTGCCCAGCCAGAACGACCCCTGCCCCGCCTTGACGCGCCCGAGCGCGGCTGCGAAGGTCTCGTCCGTCAGCCCGTAGTAGTCGATGCCGGCGTATTCGCCCGCGACCTCACCCGGCGCGGGTGCGTCGAGCGAGCGGAACAGGTCGAGCAGTGCGTCGTAGTCTTGCGCGAGCAGGTGGGGCACCTGCCAGTTCTCGCGGGGATCTGCTTCAGTCATATCTCTCTCCTTTGAACGTGATGATGAGGGTCGTGCTGCTCGTCACACCCGGTCGCTGAGCTTGCGCCCGCGGCCGTAGATGACCATTGCGACGAGGATGACGATGCCGTAGAGAATTTGCTGGTCGCTCGTGGCGAGCCCGTGGCCGATGAGCACCGTCGTGATGACGGTCAGCATGAGCGCGCCGATCACGGTGCGCGAGTAGTCGCCGGGACCGCCGAAGACGGTGCCGCCGATGATCACAGCGGCGAGGCTCTGAAACAGGTAGGGCCCGCCGATCGAGGTGTTGACGGTGCCCGAGAACGAGGCCAGCACCACGCCCGCCAAACCCGCGCACAGTGCGCTGAGCGCGAAGACGATGACCCACATGCGGCGCACCTTGATGAGCGAGAGACCCGCGGCGCGGTCATTCGCGCCCGCGGCGAGCATGCGTCGCCCGACGGTCGTGCGGTGGATGAACACGGTGAGCACCACGATCACGACCACCCAGATGAGCAGCACCGGCGGAAACGGCATCCCGAGGGTCGTAGAGCGCAGCGAGGTCAACGCCATCAGCCAATCAGGCGCGCCGCCCGCGATCGTCCCCTCGGTCTGCACCTGCATGAGGCCGAGTGCGAAGGTTCCCATCGCCAGCGTCACGACCAGGGGTTCGACCCTGTAGCGGTGACAGACCCAGCCGACGATGCCGCCGAGCACGAGCGTGAAGGGCACCAGGATGAGCATCGCGGTGCCGAAGCCGATGCCCCAGAGCGAGGTGAGTTGCGTGGCGAACACCGCGCCGACCACGAGGAAGTTCGCCACCGACATGTCGACGCCGCCGAGCAGGATGGCAAGCGTCTGGCCGATGCCGGCGAGACCCACGAGTGAGGCGAGGATCAGCAGCGACTTGATGCTGTTCGCCGAGGCGAAGCCGTCGAGCGTGAGGGCACCGATGAGGAAGACGAGCAGCGTGATCGCCAACTGCAGTATCGGGAAGCGGGACTGCGCCCGCACCAGTATCTCGATCGGGCGAGGGCGCTGATCTATCGTCTGCACGGCTTCGGTGTTGAGCTGAGCGGTCATGCTTTACTTCCCTTCCGCGGCGCGGCCATGATCGCCCCGGTGACCACCGCGAAGAGCAGCAGCGCGCCGAACACGAGGTTGAGCCAGACCTGCGAGACGTTGAACAGGGTGAGCATGTTCTGTACGAGAAAGATCACGGCGGCACCGGCAATCGCCCCGAGCAGGCTTCCCCTGCCGCCCATGAGCGTGATGCCGCCGAGAGCGATCGCCGTGATCGCGCCGATGATGTACGACGAACTCGACGAGGCATCGACCGAGCTGACGAGCGCGGTGAGGGCGATACCGCCAACGGCCGCGATCATGCCGCCGATCGCGTACGAGACGATGCGGATGAGGTTGACGTCGATGCCGGCCGAGAACGCGGTCGTGTCGTTGCCGCCCACGGCGTAGAGGTTGCGGCCGAAGGCGCTGCGCATGAGCAGCAGCCAAGCGACGAGCGGAATGCCGATGGTGAGCAGGGCACCGGGAACGAACCAGACCTGTTTTGCCATGTCGAGCACCCAGCCGTCGAACAGAATGACCGGGGTCGGCGCGAGCCGCAGGTTGATGCCCGTGAGAATGAACATCGAAGCGAGCGAGGCGACGATCGGGGGCAGGCGCAGGCCGACCGCGAGCAGGCCGTTGAGGCCGCCGACGATCGCACCGAACACGAGCAGGATGGGAATGGCGACGTAGCCGCCCAGACCCGCCGGCGTCAGGTAGCCGGCGAGCAAGATCGACGACAGCGTCATCTGGGCGCTGATCGAGAGGTCGACTCCGCCCCCGATCACCGCAGCGGCCGTCGCCATCGCGGCGAGCGCGAGCGGTGCGAAGGCGGCGAGCTGCTGCACCGGGCCGAAGTGCGGCTGCATGATGATGTTGATGACCAGCATGACCGCGGCGAGCGCGGTGGCGAAGGCCGCCGGGCGGGCACGGAGGAAGAGGCGCAGCCGTTCCGCCGAGCGCACCGCCTGCGAGCCGGTGCGCTCAAGCGTGCGACTCATCTGTGGTCTCCTTTCCGAAGAAGCTGGCGACCAGGTTGTTCCTGGTCATCTCGGAGTGCGCGAACTCTCGCGTGCACTCGAAGTCGTCGAAGACGAGCACGCGGTCCATGAGCTCGATGTGCTCGTCGACCTCGGTGGAGAGCATGACGACGGCAAGGCCCGCGGCGGTCAGCTCGCCGAGCAGCCGGTACAGGTCGCGCTTCGCGTTGATGTCGATGCCGCGGGTCGGGTCGTTGAGCAGCAGGATCTCGGGCTTCGTGGCGAGCCAGCGCGCGATGATGACCTTCTGCTGATTGCCGCCGGAGAGCGTGGTGATCGCGTTCGAGGTGTTGCCGGTCTTGATGCTGAGGCTGGATATGTAGTCGGCGAAGCGCCTGACTGTGGCTCGCGGGCTGAGCATGCCTGCGCGGGCGTCTTCGGAAATAGTCGCGATCGAGAAGTTGTCGAGGATCGACATCCACTCGAAGAGCGATTCGCCCCGGCGCTCCCTCGGCACGTAGGCGATGTGCTCGGCGTGGGCCGCGTCGTGCGAGGTGATCGCGATCTCGCGGCCGTCAGAACCGCGGCGCACCACGGTGCCCGAGACGGAGCCGATGCCGGCGAGCGCCTTGATGAACGCGTCCTGCCCCTGACCCTCGAGACCGGCGAGGCCGACGAGTTCGCCGGCGCGAATGCGCACGTCGATGGGATCGCGGCCGGGTGCCAGGCGCAGCTCGTGCGTCTCCAGCACGATCGGGGCGTCGGCGGGATGCCCCCTGGCCTCCGCCCGAGCCGCGGTCTGCGCGAGGTGATCACCGCCGGTCATCATGACGACCAGCTGATCGGTCGTCCAGTTCTCGTCGTCGACGGTGCCCACCGTCACCCCCGAGCGCAGCACGGTGATGCGGTCGCAGATCTCCTCGATCTCGTCCATGCGGTGAGTGATGAGGATGATGCCGACGCCGTCGCCGCGCAACCGATCCACCACTCGGAACAGACGCGAGCGGCTGTCGTAGTCGAGCGCGGAGGTGGCTTCGTCGAGGATCAGCACCCTGGGGTCGCGCAGCAGGGCGCGCGCGATGCTGCAGACCTGGCGGTCGCTGAGCGACAGGTCTTCGAGGCGGGTCTCGAGCTCGGGCGGGTGCTCGAGCAGCTCGGACAGCACGGATCGGGCCCGCTCGGCCTTCTGTGCCTTGGGCACCCGGGTCTTGAACGCGCCGTCGGCTCCGAGCCAGAGGTTGTCGAGCACGCTGCGGCTGTCGACCGAGAGCACCTCCTGGAACACCGTCACGACGCCGGCCGCCTGCGAGACGCGCGGCGACGCGAAGCTCGAGTAGCCCACGCCGTCGACGATCATCTCGCCGCCGTTGGGTGCGTGGATGCCGCTCAGCATCTTGACCAGGGTCGATTTGCCCGAGCCGTTCTCTCCGACCAGGGCGTGCACCTCACCGGCCCGCACGTCGAATGACGCATCGCGCACCGCGATGGTCGGTCCGAAGCGCTTGCTCAGCGAGTCGACGCGCAGCAGCACCTCGCCGCTGCTCGCTCGCTGCTCGCTCGCGCTCGTGTTGTCGTTCACCACTCGTTCCTCTCGTCTCCGTCGGCGGGTGCTCGGGGGCGCTTGGTGTCTGATCGGGTCATCGCCGCGCCACTGGACGGTGACGACCCGATCAGACGCACCCCGGCTTTCCGGGTTGAGACCGCTTACTCACCCGGGTTGGTGAAGTAGCCGCTCAGGTAGTCCTCCGGCAGCAGGCTGCCGACCGTCTGGGTCTCCTCTGCGGCGGTCACCGTCGCACTGGGCACGGCGTACTCGGAGAGGTTCTCATCGGTGATGAACTGGGTCTCGAGCGCGATCTGGTTGATCTTCGGCCCCTCGCCCTTCATCGTGCGCATGGCCACGGACCAGAGGGCCTCGCCGAACTGCGTGCCGGTACCGGGAATCGCCAGACCCTCGTAGCCCTCCGGGGCCAGCTTCTCCCACCAGGCGAGCGAGGCCGCGGTCGGCAGGTTGTCGAGCACGAGCGGCATATTGTCGCGACCCGCATCATCGAAGCCCGAGAACACGCCCGCACCCATCGAGGCCACCTGGTAGACCATGTCGATGTCGCCGGGGTACGACGACAGGAAGCTCATCACCGCGGTCTTGGCACCGGGGTCGTTGAAGTTGCCCGCGGGCTGACCGACGACCTCGATGTCCTCGCAGAAGCCCAGGGTCTCCTGGGCGGTCTCGATCGAGGTGGTGTTGACCGTCATGCCCTCGATGCCCTGCACGAGCAGCACCTTGCCCTTGCCGTCGATCATCTTCGCGCCGCGGGAGACGTGCTGGGCGACCGCGTCGTAGCCGTTCGGGCTGATGTTGAGGGCGTAGGGAGAGGCGACGTAACCCGTGAAGGTCACGGTCGGAATGCCCTTCTCGCCCGCCGAGTTGACCGCACCCACGAGCGCCTCGCCCGAGAGCGGCTGAGCGATGATGACGTCGGCACCCTTGCGCACGAGCTGCTCGAAGGAGCGCACCTGGTCGGCCGCGGTGACCTCGCCGCCTGCGCCGCCCGGGGTCTCGATCAGCAGTTCGGAGACATCCCCTGCCTTGATCGACTCCTCAGCGAGCTTCGCGATCTCCGCGCTCAACGCCGCAGCGACCGGGCTGCCCGAGTCCTGCTGCAGGTAGCCGACCTTGACCGGACCGTCGGCGACCTTCGACTTCATGTCGGCGAAGGCGCTCACCTCGATCTGATCGGGCCAGCCGTTGAATGCGGCGCGCACGTTCTCGGGCATCTCCTCGAGCAGGCCGTCGGGGTCGTTCGCGTCTTTGACGGGCACGTCGCCGCAGCTGACAGACGCGGCGGACTCGCCGCCCTTGTCGTCTGCGCCGCCTCCGGCGCTCGAGGTGCCCGCACCGCCGCACGCCGAGAGCATCAGCGCCGCGGGGAGCGCAAGGCCGAGAAGGGCGCTGCTGCGCAGCCTGCCGAGACGCTTGATGCCTCGAACCTCACCGTTGAGTTCGTTCATTTTCTTACCATTCCTTCGTGGTTGCTTCGCCGTTGAAATCGGGAAATGCGTGGCTTTCACCGTTGACTCTGCGTGGGTTGCCAGTGCCTCGTCGGCCCCGAACGGAGGCCCCACTGCGGCAACGATAGGTCGCTCTTCGCTCGCGCTGGGCGAGTTGCCGGCGACCATGCGCACCGGGGTCAATCCAGTGCGCGAGAGAGCAATTCCGGGATCGCGGCTCTGCGAATCGCCTCGCTGCGAGCCCGGCTCCGCTCAAACCGTGATGACTTTCGGAGCAGCTACCGCCTTCAGGCCGTGCGCCCCGAACTCGAGACCGTAGCCCGATGCTTTGACGCCGCCGAAGGGCACCGTCGGGTTCAGGGTGCCGTGCTGGTTGATCCACACCGTGCCCGCATCGACACGCTCCGCGACCCTGCGCGCCTCCGCCGGGTCGCCCCACACCGACGCCCCCAGTCCCTGCTCCGATGCGTTCGCACGCGCGATCGCATCTTCCACTTCCGTGTATCGGATCACCGGGATCACCGGGCCGAACTGCTCCTCCTCCACCAGAGCAGCGTCGTCCTCGATGTCGGCCACGATCGTCGCGCGGTAGAACTGTTTGCCCAGCTCGGGGGCAGCCTCACCACCGGTCACGATCTTCGCGCCGCGCGCCCGCGCATCCTCCACGAGGCGGGTGACGATCTCGAACTGCTGCGGGGTCGAGAGCGGGCCCAGCAGACTCTCCTCGCTCGTGCCCGGACCCATCGGGATCGACTCCGCCAGCACCTGCAACGCTGCGACGACATCGTCGTACACGGAGTCGTGCACGTAGAGGCGCTTCAGCGCCGCGCAGGTCTGCCCCGTGTTGATGAAAATGCCCCAGAACAGACCCTCGGCGATCGCCTGCACGTCCGTGCCGGGAAGCACGATCCCCGGATCGTTGCCGCCCAGCTCGAGCGTGAGACGCGCAAGATTGTCGGCAGAACTGCGCACGATCGCACGGCCCGTCTCAGTCGACCCCGTGAACATGATCTTGTCGATCCCGGGATGCTTCGCGATGCTCGCGCCCACCTCGCGGTTGCCTGACACGACCGTCAGCACACCGGCCGGCAGGTGACGGTTCATCAGTTCGACCACGGCGAGCACGCTCAGCGGGGTGTAGCTGCTGGGCTTCGCCACTACCGCGTTCCCCATGCGCAGCGAGGGAGCGATCTGCCAGATCCCGATCAGCGCCGGCCAGTTCCACGGCCCGATCGCCGCCACAACGCCGAGCGGACCGTAGTGCAGCTCCGACCGGGTGCCCTCCGCCTCGAACAGCACCTCGGGTTCGATGACCGTGTCAGCGGCGTTGCGAATCCAGACCGCGCACCCCGCGGCCTCGAACCGCGCGCCCGGGCCGTTCAGCGGCTTGCCCTGCTCCCGCGCGATGATCTGCGCCAGCTCCTCTGCGTTCGCATCGATCTCGTCTGCCGCGAGGTGCAGGATCCGCGAACGCTCCTCGTGCCCCAACCCGGCCCACGACACCTGCGCCTCCCGCGCGGCGTCGACCGCCGCGTTCAGATCCGCCACCGTGTGCACGGGTGCGTACCCGATCGTCTCCCCGGTAGCCGCATCCGGGATCGCACGGCCGACGCTCGCGTCCACCGTGATCGCGTCGAGCAGCGTCGTTGCCTCTGTCATGGGTTCCTCCTTGAATCTGCCCGCTGAGCTTCCTTGCGGCGGGGATAGGGAAAAGTCTGCGGGAGCGAGCGGAACCGGAACAGACACGAGGCGCACGAAGTCTGAGCGTTCGCGCACTGTCGCGGGCGCGGGCTTCGCCTGCCTGCCGAGCTCAGCTCGGCCGGGCTCGGCTCAGCTCAGCCCGGCTCAACTCGAACCAGCTCAACCCAACCCAACCCAGCCCACCTCAGCCCGGCTCGCCTCAGCTCAGCTCGACGACCACCCGGGCGATGCGCCCGGCGGGTCGATACGGCGAAGGATCCTGAGCCTCCCCGCTGACGGGAGGAGCTCCAGGCGTCGCCGGCACCCCCTCGATCACGCGCGAGACGCAGCAGCACATCTTCGAGTTCGGCTCCTTCTGCCGCTCGGAGTAGAACACATCGCGGTGGTCGACGGCACCGTCGAGATCCAGGATCCTGGCCTCGCACAGGCCGCACTCTCCCCGTCGGCAGTCGTACATCGCATCGACGCCGGCCCGCTCGAGCGCCTCCAGCATCGACTCGCTCGGCGATACCTCGACGGTGGTGCCGTACTGCGGCACGTGCACCTCGAACAGCTCAGCCTCGAACCACCCCGAGTTGCCGAAGGTCTCGTACCTGAGCGCGGTGATATCGCGGTCGCTGCGCTCCCAGGTGCGGCGAATCGACTCCATCAACCGGATCGGCCCGCACATGTACAGCTCCGCCTCGGCGGGAACGGTGTCGAGCAGCGCCGCCACGGCCATGCGGCCGTGTTCCTGCGTCACGTGCGGCACCAGCCGGTCGCCGTGCGCGGCCTCGAGCTCGGCGAGATACGCCATGCGCTCGCGCGAGTTCCCCACGTAGTGCAGCACGTAGTCGGCACCGAGCCGCTGCAGCAGCGACGCCATGCCGAGAATCGCGGTGATTCCCACTCCTCCCGCGACGAGCGCATAGGCGGGCGCTCCGACCCGCAGCGGAAAGTCCTGAAGCGGCTGGGTGATCCGCAAGCGCTCACCCGCAACGAGGCGGTGCATGAACCTGGACCCGCCTCTCGATGCGTGAGCCTCGAACACGCTCAGCGCGATCCGGTCGCCGCTCTCGCTCGCGTCGACGACCGAATACGAGCGCTCGTCCGTGCGCCCATCGATCTCGACGAGCACGTCGACGTGCGTTCCCGGGTGCACGTGCACGGGAAGGTCTGGAGCGAGTTCGATGCGGCGGATCCCCTCGGCGACATCGTGGCACGCGACGACCGCGGCATCCTGCCACTCGACGTGCTTGTCGGCCACGGCGCTACGCCCCCACAGGCGCGGTCGCCTTCGCGGCCGTCGAGACGGTCGGACGATAGCCCACGGCCTGCGCCGGTGACGGAGTGCCGCGCCCCTCCGCTTCGAGGGCCCGCACCAGCATGCGCCGCACCCACATGCCACCGGCGTCGATGTTGAGGCTGTAGAATTCGTAGTCGGGGTTCGCGTCGATGGCCTCCTGCTGCGCCTTCAGCATCACCTCGTCCTCCCCGAAGACCCCGTGCACGCCGTCGCGCAGCTGAGTGGTGATGAGCTGGCTCTCCAAACGGTAATTGCGCATGAACGCCCAGTAGTAGTGGCAGCTGCGATCCTGCTCCGGGCTGATCGTGTTCATCACATAGCCGTTCACGCCCTGCGAGCGATCGCCCTCGGGTGCGCCGGTGCCCGCCTTCGCCACGCCCACGTCGATGAGGATCGTCGAGGGGAAGGTGTAGTGGATGATCTGCCAGCGGTCGACCTTGCCCTCGAAGCCGGGAAACTTGTCGCGCATGTTCTTCAGCCAGAACGGCGGCGCATCGATGTTGAGCATCCACCGCGTCACCGTGACGGTGTTCTCATCGTGGGTCACGATGAATTCCGACTCGCTGAGCTCCTCCTGCCCGATCGATGAGGAGTGCACAAACTCCTCGTGCGTGAGATCCATGAGGTTGTCGAGCACCAGCTGGTAGTTGCAGGGCGCGTAGATCGTGTGGCCGTCGCCCGCCCACTCGGGTGACGCGAGCTGATGCATATCGGGGATCGCGGCGGGGTCTGCGAGCGTGGCATCGCCCAGCCACACCCAGAGGTAGCGGTAGCGCTCGACGATCGGAAAAGACGGCACCACCGCCGACGGGTTCAGCGTCTCCTGCGCCGGCATCCCGGTGCAGCGCCCGGCTGAATTGAAGCGCAGGCCGTGATAGGGGCACTGGATCTCGTCGTGCCCCACGAGCTTGCCCTGCGACAGCGGGGCAAGCCGATGCCAGCAGGCGTCCGCGAGGGCCACGGGCCGGCCGTCCCGCGCGCGATACAGAGCCAGCGGACGGCCCGCGACGGTGCGCGACAGTATGCCGTTCGCGGTGATCTCGTGGTCCCACGCGGCGACGTACCAGGCGTTGAGCGGGTACGTGAGCAGCTTCGCGGTCGACACAGATGCGGTCTCTACGGTCATGGGCACTCCCTCGTGTCATGAAAATAACTATGTCAATAGTTATTTCTCTTGAGCGAGATTACCGCCGCGGGCTATTGTTGGCAAGGAGACGCCGTTCCCTTCCCGCCAGCCGAGACAAGAGAGGCACCGAACCCGCCCATGAGCCTGCGCTCCGCCCTCCTCGCCCTCATCTCGGGCGGCCCGCTGACGGGGTACGACGCGGTCAAGCACTTCAGAAGCTCGGTGGGGCACCTGTGGCACGCACCGGATTCGCAGATTTACCCCGAGCTGCGCAAGATGCAGGCCGAGGGACTCATCGAAGCGACGGCGGTGCCGTGGGGCACGAAGAGTGCGACGAAGACGCAGTACGCGCTCACCCCCGCGGGGCGTGAAGCACTCGCCGCGTGGCAGACGACGCCGCTGAGCTATGCTCCGGAGCGGGATCAGGCGCACCTGATGGCCGCGTACTTCGAGTGGGGGTCGCCCGAGAGCGCCCGCGAGCGGCTTCGGGATCACATCGCTTTCTTCACCGCGGCCCGTGAGAGCGCCGAGCAGCAGGCTCGCGAGATTCGGGATCGCACGAGCCCGACGCTCGCGCGGCGCTTCGCCGCCACCGATCCGACCGATCACGAGCGGATCGCAGCGTTCAAGTTGTTCGCCTACGGCGGCAAGATCTCACGGGCCGAGGCCGAGATCGAGTGGGCGGAGCGGGGGCTCGAACTGCTCGACTCGCTGCGCGACACGCCCTGAGACCGCGATAGGACAGCCTGGTCGCCCCACCGAATCGAGTCGAAGGAGACCCCCCATGACCGCAGAACGCACCCGCGTCGCCATCGTCGGAGCCGGGCCCGCCGGCCTCCTCCTCTCGCACCTGCTCGCCGCGGTCGGCATCGAGTCGATCGTGCTCGACCTGCGCAGCCGAGAGCAGATCGAATCCACCATCCGAGCCGGCATCCTCGAGCAGGGCACCGTTGAGGTCCTCGACGGGATTCCCGGCAGCCGCGCCCGCACCGCCGGACACCGCCACGACGGCATCGAACTGCGCTTCGCCGAACCCGACGGTGCCGGCGAGTGCCGGCGCATCGACTTCCAGCAGTCGATCGGCCGCAGCGTGTGGCTCTACCCGCAGCACGAGGTGCTGAAAGATCTCATCGCGGCGCGCCTGGCCGCCGGTCAGGATCTGCGCTTCGGTGCGACCGTGCAGCGCGTCGAAGGCACCGAGACGAGCACGCCGCGCATCATCGGCACGAACGCCGACGGCTCTCCGTTCGAGATCGCGGCCGACTTCGTGGTGGGGGCAGACGGCTCGCGCAGCGTGATCAGGCCGGCGGTGACCGGCCCGTCACGCGAGGGCGGCTACTTCCGCGAGTATCCCTTCGCCTGGTTCGGGATCCTCTGCGAAGCCCCGCCCAGCTCAGAGGAGCTCATCTACAGCAACTCGCCGAACGGCTTCGCGCTCATCAGCCAGCGCTCCGAGACGGTGCAGCGCATGTACTTCCAGTGCGATCCCGGGGTCGACGTCGAGGCGTTCAGCGAGGCGGAGCTCTGGGAGATACTGCGGTCGCGCGTGCCGGGCACCACGCTCAACGAGGGTCCGATCTTCCAGCGCGACGTGCTGCGCTTCCGCAGCTTCGTCGCGCACGAACTGCGCCGCGGACGCGTCGCCATCGTCGGAGACGCCGCGCACACCGTGCCGCCGACGGGCGCGAAGGGCATGAATCTCGCGGTAGCCGACGTACTTTTGCTGAGCCGCGCGCTGCAGGAGCTCCTCCTCGAGAACGACGAGCGCGGCATCGACGCCTACGCCGAGACCGCGCTGCGCCGCATCTGGAAGGCCCAGCACTTCTCATGGTGGATGACGAGCATGCTGCACCGCGCACCCGAAGCGAGCGACTTCGACCGGCTGCTCCAGCTGAGCGAACTGCGCTCGGTGGTGGAGTCGCAGGCCGGGCAGCAATACCTCGCCGAGGCCTACACGGGGTGGCCCTACGTCTGATCCTCCTGGCGACTGCGGCGACCGAGCACCTTCGCGAAGAGCTTCTGCGCAAAACCCGACAGCAGCATCACCAGCAGCGCGTAGTAGCCGATACCCGGAATCAGCAGCGCGAGTGCCAGCGCGATCGCGAACAGCACGACCAGCGCGATGTCGTCGGCGAGGCCGAAGACCGTGCCGCCCGGCTCGGTGCCCTCCTCCTGCGAGCACAGTCCGGGGTGCGCGCGCACGTAGAGGCGCACGACCAGAGACACCAGCGCGGTGATCGTGAGGCTGCCGATGTAGATCGTCTTGGCCACGGGATCGTTGTCGCTCATCCACCCCGCAATCGCCGTGGCAACGGGAAGCCAGACGATCGTGAGCATCCACGCGGCGAGTATCCAGGTGAGAGCCACGGTGACGCGCTCGACTCCGGCGAAGAGCCGATGGTGGATCATCCAGAACATGGCGATCAGCACGAAGCTCAGCACGAAGTTCACCAGCGGTGCCGCGTGCCCGATGAGCCACTCGAGCGCGTCGTCTCCCTCGCTCGCCCCCTCGCCCACGCTGTCCATGAGCGGCAGGATGAGCAGCGTCATGGCGATGGCCACGACCGCGTCGACGAAGGCCTTCGTGCGTTCGGCGGCGAAGCCGATCTCTGCTGCGTGCTCAGAATCTGCTGCCATAGCCGTCAAGTTTACCGTCGGCGCGCGCGGGTCGTGTCGACGGTGGTCACGATCCTCCCGGGAGCGACCCTCTCGCGCCGGATCGGGCAGATCCCGCGGGAAGAACAGCCGAACCCGCGGGAAGAACGGCCGAACCCGGCGCTATCTCGAGGCCGTCGTCGCCTGCGCGGAGTCAGCGCTGGGCGGCTGGGTGGGCTCGGGAGCCGGAGTAGGACTCGGCGAAGGGTCAGGCGTCGGCTCCGGCGACGGCGTGGGCTCAGGTGCAGGAGTCGGGGTGGGGGTTGGCGTGGGAGTGGGGGTCGGCGTGGGTGTCGGCTTCGGTGTTGGCGTGGGCTTCGGTGCCGGGTCGGGCTGAGAACTCACCTCTGGATCGGGGTTCGTCACCGGGTCGGGTGAGGGACTCGGTGCGGGATCGGGTGCCGGATCGGGCGACCACGTCACGGGCGGACCGTCGGGCTCGTCCCAGTGCATGACCGGCTCGCTCGGGCCGCCCAGGGGCTTCACGATGTCTTCGATGCGCGATCCCGGCTTGTCCTTGCGCTTCGAGTTCGCCCGCTCGGATTCGGCCTTCGTCATCCGGCTGTACTTCTTCAAGAACGGCATCGGATCGACCGGCTGATTGTTCACGCGGATCGCGAGGTGCAGGTGCGCCCCGAACGACATTCCCGTGTTTCCGACGCGACCGACGCGGTCTCCGATCTCGACCCTGTCGCCCACCTCGAACGAGTGCGAGTCTGTGAGCATGTGACAGTAGCGGCTGGTGACGTCTTTCCCATCGATCTCGTGCAGCAGCCGCAGGCCGAAGCCGCAGCCGTCGCTCGCGGGCCCGGCCTCGATGACCTTTCCGTCGGCGATCGCGAGGATCGGGGTGCCCGCCGGCGCGGCGAAATCTTGCGCGTCGTGAAACTGTGCGACCGGTGCGGTGCGGTATCCGAAACCGTCTGTGAGCATGACGGCGTGCTTGAAGGGATAGCCTACGACCGGCCGTTTACTCTCTGCGCCCGTTGGAGCGTCTGAAGCCGAAGCGGAAATCTCGGTCTCTGCCACTTCCACCTTCAGCATCGCGGGGAGAGCGTCTTCGACCACCTCGTCGGCAGACTGCAATTGCTGCGAGGCCCCCGGCTGCTGCGAAGACCCCGCCTGCTGCGAGGGCGCGCCCTTCACCGCATCGGCCACCTCCGCAGGCGACGCGGTGCCGCCGTCGGTCAAGCTCTGCTCACTCGCCTCGCTCAGCTCGTTCGCTGCGCCCTGCTCGTTCGCCGCGCTCTGCTCGCGGTCGGAGCCCGCCGCGTTCACCGCAAGCCCCGAAGCTGGAAGAGCGCCGAAAGCCACCAGCGCACCGACGCAGCAGGCCGCGGTGACCGCTGCCAGACGGCTGCGCAACTCGAAGCGTCGCGCGTTTTCGCCCGCGCGCGATTGCGGCGTATTGCCTGCAGGCATCTCAGACATCCTCGTCCTCGCGTCAGCCTCTGCGACCGGCCCCGATTGCCGGTACCCCCACTAGACTACCCCCGTTCGCGCCCGATCGGCGAAGAACTTCTCATCGGGTGCCGATCGGCTCGCCGAAGTCGCCCGCTGAGGGGCACCCGCAGCAAGCCGAAGACCCCGGGATCGAGGAGATCCCGGGGTCTTGTCGCAGTTCACCGCAGCGCGGCGCGCGAGCACGAACTCAGTCGCGACGGCGCTCCCGCGCTACCTCACCAGCGAGCGCAGGCGGCGCAGCGCGACCGAGAGCGTCGCGAGCCCGGTGTGGTCGCCCGCGCGCACCGCCGCGAGCGATTCGTCGAGCGCGCGGCGCGCGGAGGGGCCGCCCTGCTCGATCCAGTTCGCGATCCGCTCGTCAGGATCGCCGGCGGAGGTCTGCTCGATGACCGACGCCGCGAGTTCGATCATCACGGCGTAGAGGTCGTCGCGCATCGCGGCGCGAGCCGTCGCGCCCCAGCGGTCGTCCTGCGGCAGCGCCGACACGCGGATGAGCAGGTCGTCGAAGTGCACGCGGGCCGTCAGAGCGTAGTAGACCTCGGTGACCTCGTCGAGGTTCCAGTCGCGCAGACGGCAGCGCTCGATGATGTCGAGCAGCGACATCGACTCCAGCAGGCCCGCCCCGCGCAGGGCGAGTTCGGCCGGCACCCCGGCCTCCTCGAACGCCCGCACGTCGGTCTCGAAGCGCTCCAGCTCCTCCTCGTGCAGCAGCTCCCCCATGCGACCGGCGTGACGCTGCACCGAGTCGCTGAAGCGCTCGATCTCGACGCCGATGTCGACGCCGTCGGGTCGGTGCTGCACGAACCAGCGCGTCGCGCGGTCGAGCAGGCGGCGGAAGGTCAGATACAGATCGGTCTGCACATCGGTCGACACGATGTTGTCGGTCGCTTCGACCTCGATCACGAACCCGGCGAGGTCGAAGATCTCGCGCACCGCGACGTAGGCCCGCGCGATCTGCTCGCTCGAGGCACCCGTTTCGTCGGTCGCGCGGTAGGCGAAGGTGATGCCGCCCCGGTTGACCATCGAGTTGACGACGGAGTTGACGACGATCTCGGCGCGCAGCGGGTGCTCGGCGAGGTCACCAGCGTAGTGCTCGCGGATCGGCTCGGGGAAGTAGTCTGCGAGCGTGCGCGCGAACCAGGGATCGTCGGCGAGGTCGGTCACCGCGAGGTCGGCCTTCAACGCCAGCTTCGCGTACGCGACTAGCACCGCGAACTCGGGGCGGGTCAGACCGCGACGCTGGTCGATGCGATGCTGGATCTCGGTCGGGCTCGGCAGGAACTCGAGCGCGCGATCGAGCTCGTCCCGCTCCTCCAGCCACTCCATCAGCCGCTCGTGCGAGGGCAGCATCTCGAGTGCGTTGGCGCGCGAGTTGCCGAGCAGCACGTTCTGCTCGTAGTTGTCGCGCAGCACCTGCACGGCGACCTCTTCGGTCATCGAGCGCAGCAGCTCGTTGCGCCCCTCGCGGTCGAATCGTCCGTCGCGCTCGAGTGCGCCGAGCAGGATCTTGATGTTCACCTCGCGGTCGGAGGTGCCGACTCCCGCGGAGTTGTCGATCGCGTCGGTGTTGATGCGCACGCCGGAGAGCGCGGCCTCGATGCGCCCGCGCTGGCTGACGCCGAGGTTGCCGCCCTCGCCGACGACGCGCAGGCGCAGATCCTTGCCGTTGACGCGAATCGCGTCGTTGCCGCGGTCGCCGATCTCGGCGTCGGTCTCGTCACTCGCCTTGATGTAGGTGCCGATCGCGCCGTTCCACATCAGGTCGACGGGGGCCAGCAGCACCGCCTTCTTGAGTTCGAGCGGTGTGAGCTTCTTCACCCCTGGGTCGAGGCCCAGCGCCTGCGCCATCTGCGGGCTCACGCTGATCGACTTCGCCGTGAGCGGGAACACGCCGCCGCCCTCGGAGATGAGCGAGCGGTCGAAGTCGTTCCACGACGAACCGGGCAGTTCGAAGAGTCGCCTGCGCTCGAAGAAGGAGGTCGCCGCGTCGGGCGTTGGATCGACGAACACGTGGCGGTGGTCGAACGCCGCGACGAGTCTGATGTGCTCCGAGAGCAGCATGCCGTTGCCGAACACGTCGCCCGACATGTCTCCGATGCCGATCACGGTGAAGTCCTGAGTCTGGGTGTTGTGCCCCATCTCGCGGAAGTGCCGCTTCACCGACTCCCACGCGCCGCGAGCGGTGATGCCCATGCCCTTGTGGTCGTAACCGGCTGAGCCGCCCGAGGCGAAGGCGTCGGCCAGCCAGAAGCCGTACTCCTCGGAGATGCCGTTGGCGATGTCGGAGAAGGATGCCGTGCCCTTGTCGGCCGCGACCACGAGGTAGGGGTCGTCGCCGTCGCGGCGCACCACGTCTGCGGGGGGCAGGATCACGTTGCCGTCGCGGTTGTCGGTGATGTCGAGCAGGCCGCGAATGAAGGTGCGGTAGGCGGCTTTGCCGCCCTCGAGCCAGGCACCGCGGTCGCTCGGCGACGGCAGGCGCTTCGCCACGAAGCCGCCCTTCGAGCCGGTCGGCACGATCACCGCGTTCTTCACCATCTGCGCCTTGACGAGACCGAGCACCTCGGTGCGGAAGTCTTCGCGGCGATCGCTCCACCGCAGGCCGCCGCGCGCCACCTTGCCGAAGCGCAGGTGCACACCCTCGACCTCGGGCGAGTACACCCAGATCTCGGCCATGGGGTGCGGCTTCGGCAGGCCGGGCACGCGAGCGCAGTCGAGCTTCATCGACACCCACGGCTTCGGGTTGCCCTCGGCGTCGTGCTGATAGAAGTTGGTGCGCCAGGTCGCGTCGATGACGCCGATGAACGACCGCAGAATGCGATCCTCATCCAGGCTCGACACCCCGTCGAGGGCCGTGAGCAGCGACTCCGTGAGCTCCGCCACCTCGAACTCGCGGTCTCCCGTGAATTCGGGATCGAAGCGCAGCTCGAACAGTCGCACCAGGTCGGCGGCGATTCCGGGATTCGCGGTGAGCGCCCGCTCGATGTACTCGACGGAGAACGCGGAGCCGATCTGACGCAGGTACATGGCGATGGCGCGCAGGATCACGATCCTGCGCCACTCCAGACCGCCGAGCAGCACGAGCGAGTTGAGGCGGTCGCTCTCGGCGGCACCCGTCCAGGCCGCAGAGAAGGCGTTCTTGAACTCGACCCCCCATGCCTCGTCGCCCCAGAGCGCCGCGTCGTTCACCACCAGGCCGAAGTCGGAGATGTAGCGCGTGACCCCGCCGGGCAGGGTGATGACGTTGGGCCGCTCGTCGACGACGTCGACGCCCAGGTCGGTGAGGATGGGCAGGATCTGGGTGAGCGGGTACTGCCGGTTGGAGACGACCGTGAGAATGCGCTTCTCGGGCTCCATCTCCTCGGGATCGTAGAGGTGCACCGTGAACTCGGCACCGCGCTCCATTTCTTCGAGCAGCACAACGTCGCCGATCGCATTCTGCGGCGGCACGTACTCCTTGTACGACTCGGGGAACGCGCTGCTGTAGCGGCTCAGCAGCTTCGCGGCCTCCTCCTCGTCGTAGGCCTGGTGCAGCGCGTTGACGAAGCCCTCTTCCCAGCCGCGAATCGCGTCGTCGAGCAGCGGCTGCAGTTCGGCCTCGTTCACCTCGGGCAGCGGGCTGCCCTTCGGCACGCGCACGACGAAGTGCAGCTGGGCCAGCGGCGAGTCGCCCACCCGCGTGGTGTGGTCGACCTGGTCGGCACCGAAGACCGAGCGCAGCAGCCCCTCGATGCGCAGGCGAACGGTGGTGTTGTAGCGGTCGCGCGGCAGGTAGACGAGTGCCGAGGCGAAGCGGCCGAACTCGTCGCGGCGCAGGAAGATGCGGGCACGGCGACGCTCGCGCAGGCGGCTCACCTCGCTCGCGACCTCGAGCAGGTGCTCGGGGGTGTCTTGGAGCAGCTCATCGCGCGGGTACTGTTCGAGCACCTGCTGGAGGTCTTTGCCGGTGTGCGAGTTGGGGGCGTGCCCGGAGGCCTCGAGCACCGCGCGCACCTTGGAGGCGACGATGGGCAGCATCATCACCGAGGTCGCGTAGGCCGCCGAGGTGAACATGCCGAGGAAGCGGCGCTCACCGGTGACGTTGCCCTGCTCGTCGAAGGTGCGCACGCCGATGTAGTCGAGGTAGACGTCGCGGTGCACCGTAGCGCGCGAGTTGGCCTTGGTGATGGTGAGCAGGCGCGGATCTCGCGCCGTGCGCTGAGCCTCGGGGGTGAGGTGCGCGATGGCCGCCTTCGAGTTGCGCAGAATGCCGAGGCCCGTGTGCGGCAGCGCGCGCAGGATCTCCTCGCCGTTCTCGTCGGTCTCGAGCACGTGCTCGCGGTAGCCGAGGAACGTGAAGTTGTCTTCGGCGAGCCAGTTGAGAAAGTCGACGGTGGGCTGGATCGTCGCGGGATCGACGCTCTGCGGCGGCTCCGTGCGCAGGTCGGTGACGATGTCGAGGCAGGCGCGGCGCATCTGCGGCCAGTCGTTCACGGCCGCGTGCACGTCGTGCAGCACCTTGCGCAGGTACTCCGCGAGTTCGACGCGCCCCTCCTCGGTGGGCACGCGATCCACTTCGAGGTGGATCCACGACTCCAGGTCTCCCCCGCGGGCGTCGATCTCGAGCAGCTCGCCCGTCTGGTCGCGGCGCACCGAGACCACCGGGTGGATGAGCAGGTGCAGGTTGAGCCCCTGCCTCGCCACGGCGGCAGACACCGAATCGACCAGGAAGGGCGAATCCGCGGTGCAGATGTCGATGATGGTGCGACGCGAGGTCCATCCGTGCTCGCGCAGCGTCGGCGTGAACACCTCCACGAGCGTCTCCCCGGGATCGCGGCGCGCCGCGAGGGCGCGCATCGAAGAGACCGCGCCCACCACGTCCCGCGGTTCGCGAGCGGCGAGTTCTTCGACGTCGACCTGCCTGATCAGCCGTTCGAGGCCCGGCTTGAGCGCAGGATCGACTCCCTCGAGGGCGTCGTGGAGTATAGCGAATGCGTCAGCGCCGTTTGCGCCAGTGCCGTTCATGAGGTCGATTCATCCCGTCTTGCACGCGAAAACGAGGGCCGTCTTCGGCCCTCCACCTGCCAATAGTAGCCCGGAAGCGGTAGGAACGTATCGTGGGAGTTTCCACCAAGTAACGGCCGTCGCTCTGTAGGGTCCGCTGCAAACGAGTTCGGGCGGTGCAGCCGCCGTAGCGGGGCCGCACCGCCCGAACTCGGGTGTGTCGCGATACTACGCCACGGCCGGATCCGTCGGAATCACCTTGAGCCCGAGGGTGTCGGTGGGCACGCTCTTCGTCTCACGCGCGGTGAGCGCGGCAATGACCACGATGAGGCAGACCACGCCGGTGAAGATCGAGATGACGACCCAGCCGCCCTCTTGCACGCCGCCCAGGCCCGCCACGATCGACGGCGCGAAGCCTGCGAGCAGGAAGCCGATCTGCGTGCCGATCGCGAGACCGGAGAAGCGCACCTTGGCGGGGAACATCTCGCCGTAGAACGACGGCCACACCGCGTTCGCAGCCGCGTAGCCGCACGAGAACGTGAGCACCGCGAGCAGGAAGATGAGGAAGATGTTGCTGCCGCTCATCGACAGCATGTAGAACGGCATCAGCACTGCCGATGAGATCGCGCCGTAGATGAACACCGGTTTGCGGCCGATCTTGTCGGCGAGCGTCGCGAACAGCGGTTGCGTGCCGAGCGCGAAGAGGTTCGCGACCACCACCAGCCACAGCGTCAGGCTCTCGGCGAGGCCCACCTCCTTGCCGTAGGCGAGGGCGAGGTTGCCGAAGACGGTCGAAACGGCCGCGATGAACGCGCACAGGATCACGCGCAGCACGTCGCGCCAGTTGTTGCGCAGCAGGTCGAACAGCGGCACCTTCGCGATGTCGCCCGACTCCTTCGCCTCTTCGAACGACGGCGGCTCGTGCAGCGTGCGGCGAATGTAGAAGGTGACGAGCACCACCACGGCGCTCAGCCAGAACGGGATGCGCCAAGCCCACTCGTACTTGAAGGGGTTGTCATCGGAGAGCAGCGTCACCGGGAGGAAGATCATCGCGGCGAGGATCTGGCCGCCCTGGGTGCCCGACAGGGTCCAGGAGGTGAAGAACGCGCGCCGGTTGTCCGGTGCGTGTTCGAGCGTCATCGACGACGCGCCCGCCTGCTCGCCCGCAGCCGACAGGCCCTGCATGAGGCGGCACAGCACGAGCAGGATCGGGGCGAACCAGCCGATCTGCGCGAAGGTCGGCAGGCAGCCGATGATGAACGTCGCGATGCCCATGAGCACGAGCGTGAACATCAGAATCTTCTGGCGACCGATCCGATCGCCCAGGTGCCCCAGAATCACCGCGCCGATCGGACGCGCGATGTACGCGAAGCCGAACGTCGCGAGCGACATCACGAGGGCCGCGTTGTCGCCGTCCGGAAAGAAGATGTGCGGAAAGATCAGCGCCGAGGCTGTACCGAAGATGAAGAAGTCGTAGTATTCGACGGCACTGCCCATGAAGCTGGCGAGTGCAGCTTTCACCGGGGTTTTGCGCCCGGCTTCGTTGTCGGACATTGTTCTCTCTTTCATTTGCTAGCGAGCCTCTTCATCTGTGATGAGGCTCTGGAAGTGTCGATCCATTCGTTCGGGGTCGGGATCGCGGCCCGTGACGATGCGGAAGGTGTCGATGGCCTGGCCAACGGCCATCGCCCCCCCGTGCAGCGTGCGACAGCCCATCGCCTTCGCCGCGCGCAGCAGCTCCGTCTCGAGCGGACGGTAGACGATGTCTGCGACCCACAGCCGAGAATGCAGCAGCTCGGCGTCGAGCGGAATGCCGGGGTGATGACGCATGCCGACCGGGGAGCAGTGCACGAGACCGTCGGCCTCGGCGAGCAGTCCGGGCAGTTCAGCCGCAGCCGCGGCTCTCACCTGCGCGTCGTGCCGACTCGCGAGCTGCTCCGCGAGCTCGCGAGCCCGCTCGAACTCGATATCGACGACGGTGAGCTGCCGGGCACCGATGCGCAGCAGGGCATCGGCCACCGCAGCACCCGCCCCGCCTGCCGCGAGCTGCACTACGCGCTCGGTCGGCGCACCGGCCAGCCCGTTGCGGAAGGCCCGCTCGAAGCCGGTGGTGTCGGTGTTGTAGCCGATACGGCCCTCGGCGGTGAACCGCACGGTGTTCACCGAGCCGAGCGCCTCGGCGACCGGATCCACCCGGTCGAGATACGCGATGACCTGCCGCTTGCAGGGGTGGGTGATATTGAGAGCGTCGAAGCCGAGGCGCTCCGCCCAGTCGAGAATCTCGGGCAGGCGCTCGGGGTCGATGTCGAGCACCGAAAGGTCAATGGGCCGGTAGACGCAGGCGAACCCCTGGGCGAGCCCCTCGGCGATGTGCAGTGCGGGAGTGAGCGAGGGGGTCGTGCCCGTGCCGACGAGGCCGAGCAGATAGGCGTCTTCGGCCATCGTGCACCTCCTTCGCAGCCGGGGCTGCCACTGAGCCCGCGTGTATTCACCGATGAGTACATAATTCATGCATCCCACGGTTTGTGTCAAGTCGGAGTCAAGCAGATTACAGAAATATCTCCTACCAAAACTATTAACCGATTGGTACATTATTGACATGCGCACTTCGATCGCCACCGTCTGCCTCTCCGGAAGCCTCACCGAAAAGCTCCACGCCTGCGCCGCCGCGGGCTTCGACGGAGTCGAGATCATGGACGCCGATCTCATCGCCGCCCACGAGTCGCCCGAGGAGATCCGCGCCCTGTGCGACCGGCTGGGCCTCACCATCGAGCTCTTCCAGCCCTTCCGCGATTTCGAGGGCGTCGACGACGACACCTTCGCCGACAACATGCGTCGCGCCCGAGCCAAGTTCCAGGTGATGCAGCGCCTCGGCGCTCGCATGATGCTGCTCTGCAGCAACGTCGCCACCGCTACGCGGCCGGAGCCGGAGATCGCCGCCGCCCAACTCGGCGCTCTCGCCGACCTCGCCGTCGACTACGGCATCGACATCGCCTACGAGGCGCTCGCCTGGGGCCGGTACGTCGACGACTACCGCGAGGCCTGGCGCATCGTGCAGCTCGCCGACCGCCCCAACCTCGGCACCTGCCTCGACAGCTTTCACGTGCTCTCTCGCGGCCACGATCCCGCGGCCATCGAGCAGATCGACCCCGACAAGCTCTTCTTCCTGCAACTCGCCGACGCCCCCGCGCTCGACATGGACGTGCTCTCGTGGAGCCGGCACCACCGCCTCTTCCCGGGCGAGGGCGACTTCGACCTCACCCGGTTCCTCTCGCACGTGATCCTCGCCGGCTACCGCGGTCCTCTCTCGCTCGAGGTGTTCAACGACACCTTTCGTCAGACCGACACGGGGCGCACGGCGGCCCACGCGATCCGCTCGCTGCGCTGGCTCTACGACCGCACCGCGGCGCTGAACGGCTGGAGCGAACTGCAGCTGGCACCCCCGCAACTGCCGCGGAGCATCGACTTCGTCGAGATCTCGGGAGAGGATCTCTCGTCGGTCGAGCAGACGCTGAGCCAGCTCGGCTTCGCGTTCGGGGGGCGGCACCACAGCAAGGACGTGCGACTGTGGCAGGCCGGCGACGCGCGCGTGATCCTGAACGAGCAGACCCGGGCGCAGGGAACGCACCTCGCCGGGATCGGATTCGAGGTTGAGAATGCCGCGAGTGCCGCGCAGCGAGCGGTCGCGATCGGGGCCGAACCGCTGTTCAGGCGCACCTACGCCGGAGACTTCGAGCTGCCGGGCGTCATCGCGCCCGACGGCACCGAGATCACCTGGAGTTCCCTGCCTGCCGCAGAATCATGGATGCCGGAGTTCGAGGGCGGAGCGCAGGTTGCGTCCGAGCTGCAGGGCACCGTCGATCACATCAACATGGCCCACCCGTGGCAGGAGTTCGACGAGGCCGTGCTGTTCAACACCAGCACCCTCGCGCTCGAAGCGGGGCCCACCTCGGATCTGCCCGGCCCGCAGGGCCTTGTGCGCAGCCAGGTGATGCGCACCGCCGACGGCACCGCGCGACTCGCGATGAACCTCGCACCGCCCACGGCCGCCCTGCCGCCCAGGCACATCGCCGTGCGCGTCGACGACGCCGTCGCCGCGGCACGGGCCGCGCGCGAACGCGGCCTCCCGTTCCTGCGCATCCCCCGCAACTACTACGACGACCTCGAAGCCCGATTCGGTCTCGACGCAGAACTCGTCGCCCAGTTGCAGAGCCTCGACCTGCTCTACGACCGCGACGGAGAGGGCTCGTTCATCCACTTCTACACCCCCACGATCGGCGATGTCTTCTTCGAGATCGTGGAGCGCCGCGGCGGATACGACGGCTACGGTGCCGCGAACGCGCCGATCCGGCTTGCAGCGCAGCGCATCAGGGGTGAATGATAGCTGTGTGACGGAGAACGGGGGGCGGCGGCGCGACGCCGAGCGCACGCGCGCCCTGCTGCTCGCCGAGGCCACGGCCGCGTTCGCCGAGACTGGCTACTCCGGCACGGGAGTCGACGAGATCGCCCGCCGCAGCGGCACGACGAAGCGAATGATCTACTACTACTTCGGCAGCAAAGAGGGCCTCTACCTCGCCATGCTCGAACAGGCCTACCGCGGCATTCGCGAGGCCGAGCAGCAGTTGCAGGTCGACGGCATCGAACCGGTCGAAGCGCTGCGTCGCCTCGCCGAGATCACCTTCGACCACCACCTCGAACACGACGAGTTCGTGCGCCTCGTCGCGATCGAGAACATCCACCGCGGCCGGTTCATCAAGCAGCTCGACTCCCTGCGAGACCTCAGCGCACCGGCGCTCGACATCCTCGACCAGCTGCTGCAGCGCGGGCGCGAGCAGGGCCTGTTCCGAGACGATGTCACCGCGCTCGACGTGCACCTGCTCATCAGTTCGTACTGCGTGTTCCAGGTCGCCAACCAATACACTTTCGGGCACCTGTTCGGGCCGGAGCAGCAGACGCCCGCGCGACGCGCTCAGCTGCGCTCGATGATCGGCGACATCGTCGTCACCTGGCTCACGGCCCCGGCGAAGTAGGGTTCGGGATCGGCACCGAGGTGCCAGGCTCAGATCAGTCGCAGCTCGTTCTCGATCGCGCGGGCGGTGCCCAGCAAGAGCGGCAGGTGGTGCTCGCGCAGGTGCTCCACCGAGTCACGGGTCGCGCTCGTCGACACGTTGATAGCGGCGGCCACCCTCCCGTCGCGCCCGCGCACCGGAACCGCGACGGAGCGCAGCCCGGCTTCGAGCTCGCCGTCGACGATGGCGTAGCCGCGATCCCGAACCCCGACGATCTCGGCTGCGAGCGACGCGGGATCGGTGATCGTGCGGTCGGTGAGCCGCTCGGGGCGGATCGCGCCGAGCTCGCGAGCGAGTTCGGCGTCGGGCAGCGCCGCGAGCAGCACCCGCCCCATGCTCGTCGCGTACGCGGGGAAGCTGGTGCCGATGGTGATGCGCACGCTCATGATGCGGCGGGTGGGCACGCGGGCGACGTAGACGATGTCGGCACCGGCGAGCACCGCGGCCGACACCGACTCGTCGACCTCGCGGGAGAGCCGTTCGAGGTGCGGCTGCATGATCTCGGGAAGCGACAGCGCAGAGAGATAGCTGAAGCCGAGTTCGAGCACGCGCGGCGTGAGCGCGAACCGCTTGCCGTCACCGCGCACGTAGCCGAGCGTCTCGAGCGTGCGCAGAAAGCGCCGAGCGGCTGCCGCCGGGATCTCGGCCCGCTTCGCGGCCTCGCTCAGGGTGAGCTCGGCGTGCTCGGCGTCGAACGCGCGAATCACCGCGATCCCGCGCGCGAGGGACTGCACGAAATCGCCGTTCTGCGGCTCCTGGGCCATCGTCCCTCCTCGGGTCGCGTGCGGGTCGGCGGGCCACTCCAGATTAGCCCTGCCGCGGCGCACGCTCGACCACGGCGCGGCCCGAACCCGGGTCACCGCACCGCCGACGCTGCCTCCGCAGCGGAGCTTCAGTCGGCCGCGCGCAGCACGCCCGCGAAGAACCCGCTCAGCGTCGCGGTGTCATCGAGCGGCAGCACCTGCGCGACGTACTGGTCGGGGCGCACGAGCACCGCGGCACCCAGCGAACGGTCGATGCCGCGCTGCTCGAAGATGTCGAGCCGCAGGTCGTAGTTGTTCTCGCGGCTGAGCGCGCTGAACGCCTTCTGCTGATCGATCAGGCCGTAGCGGCCGGTGCGCGGGCGCAGCAGGGCCGGCAGCGCGTTCACGTCGACCTCGGCGTGAGGTCGCTGCACGATGCCGAGCACGTCGATGACGGCGTCGATATCGGCGTCGGCGGGAGTGTGCCGCACGATCGGCGAGTCGGGATCCTCCGCGAGCCAGGCGCACAGCGCCTCGAAGCGTTCCTCGCTTGCGTCAGCGAAGAGGTAGAGCCGCCAGCGTCCGTCGGCGCGGTGCGCGTGGCCGAGTTCCGTGCGCAGCGCGTCGGCGATGCGCGTCACCGGTGCCGAGTGGAAGCGGCGACCCACCGGGTAGCCGGTCGCGAGACCCTGGTGGTCCGCCCCTCCCGTGAGGGGACCAGGGGGATACTGCACGCCCAGCCCGGCCGTGTACTGACCGGCGCGCACGAAGTACTCCTGCAGCTCGGCAGGGTCGACGCCGCCGCGCTCGGGATGCTCGGGATCCCGCGGCCCCGCCGCCATCATCGCCGACCACTCGCGGTCGAAGTCGATGAGGCCCTGCGCCACAGGCTGCCGCTCGTTCGAGTAGCTTTCGAGCAGTTCGGGATCGGCGAGGCCCCTGAGCACGGCGCCGAGCTTCCAGCCGAGATTCAGTGTGTCCTGCATCGACACGTTCATGCCCTGACCGGCCTTCGCGCTGTGCGTGTGGCAGGCGTCGCCGGCGATGAAGACGCGCGGATCGGCGGTGGGCCGGTCGGGGCCGGCGACGTCGTCGAAGCCGTCGGTGACCCGCTGCGCGACCTCGTAGACCGACCACCACACGGTCTCTCTCACGTCGAGCGAGTAGGGGTGCAGCACCTCGCGCGCGATCTCCACGATCTGCTCGGCCGTCTTGCCGCGCACCTCGGCGCGGTTCTCGTCGTCGACCACGCCGAGGTCGACGTAGAGGCGCACGAGGTTGCCGCCCTCGCGGGGGATGAGCAGGATGCTGCCGCGGTCGGCCGATTGGATCGCGGCCTTCAGGCGAATGTCGGGGAAGTCGGTGACCGCGAGGATGTCCATGACGCCCCAGGCGTGCCCGGCGGCGTCGCCGTGGAGGCCGCGGTCGATGGCCTTGCGCACGCCGCTGCGGGCACCGTCCGTGCCGACGAGATACCTGGCGCGCACCGTGCGCAGCTCGTCGGTGGCGGTGTCGCGCAGCGTCGCGGTCACCGGGAACTCCGCGGAGCGGTCGACCTCGAGGCCCGCGAACTCGAGGCCGTAGTCGGGCTCGAGGCGCGAAGCGCTGCGCTCCATGAACTCGAGCAGGTAGTCCTGAATGCGGGCCTGGTTGACGATGACGTGCGGAAACTCGCTGAGCCCGTCTGCGACGTCTTGCACCCGGCCGGTGCGCACGATCGCGTCGCGCCGATCGGGATCGGGCCGCCAGAAGACGGTCTCGTTCACCCAGTAGGCCTCGTCGATGAGCTTCTGGGCGAGCCCGAACGCCTCGAACGTCTCGACGGTGCGGCAGGCGATGCCGTCGGCCTGGCCGAGCAGCAGTCGCCCGTCGCGCCGCTCGACGATGCGGGTGCTAATGTCGGGGAACTGCGAGAGGTAGGCGGAGAGCATGAGCCCGGCGGGGCCGCTGCCGATGATGAGCACGTCGACCTCGTCGACGCGCCCGTCCGCGCTGAGCGGAGCGCGCGGGCCGACCTGCGCCGGGGTCGGGTGGATGGTCGGGTCGCCGGGATGGAACCCGTCGCGGTAGAACTGCACGTCACTCTCCTTCGACTGTCGAACGGTGTCTGGAAAGGGGCCGACCGCGAAGCCTCCGGCCGGCCCCTCCCGCGCAGGTCATCAGACCTGCAGGGCCCCGAGCTCGGTCGCGTAGTCCGGGTGGTCGACGGGCACGATGCCCGACCACGACGCCGTCCAGCAGCCCGGGCAGCAGTACTGCCTGAACACGACCTCGCCGTCGACGTAGTCCGACGCGACGGCCGTGATCTGCGGGCCGGCCGCCGCGGAGGCCGCGTCGATGCGCCGCAGCTTCAGCCGCTCGTCACGGCCGACCTCGGCCAGCACCTCGCCGCACTGCGAACAGGCGATCTTGGCACCGGCACCCGACCCCGACTGCACGAGCGAGTCGTTGATGTGGCGCGCCCCTGCGATATCGATGCATTCACCGGACGCGGAGCCCGATCCCGACCCTGCTCGACCCTCTCGCGCAGCACGGATCTCTGCTCGCCGCAGTTCGGTTGCCGCGGCATCGACCCGGCCGTCGGCGACCACGGCCCCGTAGGAGTCCGATGCGCCCTGCACGGTGATCTTCTCGGCGTCGATGTCGCGCTGGATCGCCTCGACGTCGCGCAGCAGCGGGTCGCCATAGCCTCCGCCGCCCTGCCAGTGCATGTACAGCACCTCACCGGGGTTGACCGCGAGCGTCGAGTAGTTCTGCCCGACCTCGATCGTGCCGCCGACCTCGCTCATGTCGGTGGGGATCGTCCCCTCGGCGAGCGTGCCGAGCACGTCGCTGCCGCGGGCGATGAGTTCGAGGCCGCTGTTGCCCGGGTAGCCGCCGGAGAGGCCCGTGTTCTGCGCGACCGCCTTGCCCGCCGAGGCGAGCACGAGACCCACCGGCACCTGCGTGCCGTACGGGGTCATCGCGAGCGACGCGCTCACCCCGCCGCGCTGACGGCCGGGGCCGCCGGAGTCGGGCTCCTCCCGACGCCACAGCACGAGCATCGGGTAGAGGAACTCCGACATCTCGGTGTCGGGGATGCGACCCATCGGAATGCAGAACAGCCCGCCCGTGTCCATGCCGTCGGCCTCGGGCCTCGCACCGTAGCCGCCGGCCATCGGCTCCATGAGGATGTTGAGGAACGGGATCGGCACCTCGCCGCGCTGGTCGAGACCGGCGATCACGGCGGTGTCCCAGGTGCCGCAGCAGGCCGCCTGCACGCTCTTGCCGATGTCGGCCGTCTGGTCGATCATCTGCGACAGGCACTCCGCGACCAGCGTGCCGGTCTGCCACGACGGGCCGATCGGGCCGCGACTCACCGCGGCCGGGAACTGCGCGTTGTTGAGCGTGCCCTCATCGGAGACAATGTCGAAGCAGCGCATGAGCCCGCCGGCCGACCACGGGATGTCGTGGGCGAGGATCGGCAGCAGCGCGATCATGATGCCGCCGCGCATGCCCGCGTAGGTGCAATTGATGACGCCGGCAGACGGATCCGTCCCGGTGAAATCGAAGCTCAGGCGGTCGTCGGTCTTGGTCATCGACACCGTGATCTTGTGCAGACCTCGGTCGCCGTCGTGCGACTGATCCTGGTAGCCGCTCGCCCGCCAGGTGCCGTCGGGCAGCGCCCGCAGCTTGTCCTTGAGGCGGCCCTCGGCATCGTTCATCATGCGCTTCATCACGGCCTTCACCGTGTCGGGGCCGTAGCGCTCGATGATCTCCAGCATGCGCATGCGGCCGACGTTGTTCGCGCCGACCTGCGCGTGCAGGTCGAGCTCGACGAGCAGCGGCACGCGCGAGCGGCGCACCCACATGTCGGCGATGTCCTGCTGGATCACGCCGTCGCGCACCACCTTCACCGGCGGGGTCGGCACCGACTCCGAGAAGACATCCTGCGCAGCCGGCGAGAAGGAGCCGAGGCCCACGCCGCCGAGATCGGCCTCGTGGCAGATGCCGCTCGTCCAGCCGAAGAGCTCGCCGTTGTAGAAGATCGGCTGAAACACGATCGCGTCGTTCTGGTGCAGCCCGCCGCCGACCCACGGGTCGTTGTTGAGAAACATGTCGCCCTCGGAGATGCCCGGGTTCTGCGAGCGGTGCTCGAGCGTCCAGTAGATCGCGAGGTCGACGGCACCGACGAGGCCCGTGTTGTACAGGCCGACCAGCACCTCCTGGCCGAACTCGTCGCTGATCGCGAAGTCGAAGTCGTTCGCGTCGGTGACGATCGGCGAACCCGACATGCGCTTGAGCGACTCGCCCATCTCGTCGGTGACCGACCAGATGCGGTGGCGGATGACCTCGTAGGTGAGCGGGTCGACGGCGTCGATCTGCTCCTGGGTGACGGTGTGCACCTTCAGAGACTCCGGCAGCTTCGCCGCGAGCTCTTCGGGGGAAACCGGGCGGCTGGCGAACTTCTCCGAGCCGGGAATGACCGCGTTCATCAGTGCGCTCCCTTCTGAGTGTTGATTTCAAGGTTGCCGAGGCGGTCGATGACGCCGGTCATGCCGCTGGGCAGCACGACCGTGGTCGTCGGAACCTCGATGACGGCCGGCCCCAGGAGCTCGTGCCCCGGCTTCAGCTTCGTGTAGTCGTAGATGGTGGTCGGCCGGTAGCCGTGCTCGTCCAGGCGCACCGGTCGGGTGCCGACGACCGCCGCGGAGGCGTCGTGGCTCTCCGCCGGGGTCGGGGCCGGCACCTCGAGGTCGGTGTCGAGCTTGCCCACCGCGCGCACGCGGTAGGTGATGCCCTGAATGCCGGCCGCGGAGAACCCGGAGCCCTCGCCGAACAGCTCGGCGTACTGCTGCTCGAAGCGATCCATCGCGGCCTGCAACTCGCCCTCGGTCACCGGCCTGCCCACTTCGGTCGGCAGCTCGGCGAGCTGCATCGCGTAGCGCATGTCGAGCTCGCGCACGAGTTCGACGCTCGCGAACTCCATGCCCTGCGCCTCCAGCGCCTCCAGCATCTCGGTCTCGAGCCGCATGAAGTTGCCCTCGACGGTCTTCGGGTCGGTCGGCAGCTGCGTGGGATCGGAGTACTCGCCCGTCAGCACGACGTCGGAGGTCGCGAGGCCGTACGCCGAGAACGCCGACGCCAGCGGGCCGAGGGGCACGACCACCTTCTCGACTCCGAGCTCGGCCGCGTAGCCCGCGCAGTTGGCCGGGCCCGCACCGCCGAAGGCGTAGAGCACGAACTCGCGCGGGTCGTGACCGGCCTCGACGACCGTCTTGCGCAGCAGGTCGGCGGTCTGGTTGATCTGCACCGCGTAGATCGCGGCGGCCGCATCCTCGATGCTCAAGCCGAGAGGCTCCGCGATGCGGGTGCGAATCGCCTCGCGCGACTTCTCCCTGTCGAGCGCCTTGCGGCCGCCGAGAAGACCGCGCTCAGGCAGGATCCCGAGCACCAGGTTGGCGTCGGTGTTGGTGGGTTCGGTGCCGCCCTGGTCGTAGCAGGCGGGGCCGGGCACGGCCTGCGCGCTCTTCGGCCCGACGAGCAGGTTGCCGCCCTGGTCGAGCCACGCGATCGCGCCGCCGCCCGAGCCGATGGCGTCGACCTCGACGCGGGGCACGTTGATCGGGTGGTGGTTCATCACCGTCGTGGTCGAACGCACGGGCTCGCCGTCGACCACCATGCCGGTGAGGAAGGTGGTGCCGCCGACATCGGTGGCGATGATGTTCCGGTGATCCAGCTGGCCGCCCAGGGCGACCGCGCCGACCACGCCGCCGGTGAGCACCGAGCCGACGGTGCTGATCGCGTGGCTCGGGGCGTCCTCCGCCACGATCGCGCCGCCGTTGCTCTGCATGATGAGCAGCTGGCCGTCGACGAGTCCGTTCTCGCGCAGGCGCGCTTCGAGGTCGCCCAGGTACGCGCGGAGGCCGGGGGCGATCTGCGCGCTCATGATGGTCGTCGCGCTGCGCGAGAACTCGCGGATGCGCGGGCTGACCTCGCTCGAGATGGCCACGAACATGTCGGGCGCGACCTCGGCGATGATCTCGCGGACCCGCTTCTCGTGGGCGTCGTTGCGGAACGACCAGAGCAGGCTCACCGCGATCGCGGGAACGCCGGCCTCCACCAGTTCGCGGGCGGCCTGCCGCACCTCTTCCTCATCGAGCTGCACGAGCACGTTGCCGTCGCGGTCGACGCGCTCCGTGACCTCGTACGCGAGGTTGCGAGGGATCAGCGCGTGCGACTTCGACTGGGTGATGACGCTCTGCAGCTGCTCGGGCGAACTGCCGAGGTAACGCCCCTCGACGTTCATGATGTAGATCGAATCGCGGTGGCCGCGAGTGGTGATGAACCCGATGTCGGGCACGGTGCCCATGACCAGCGCGTTCAACGACGAGGTCGTGCCGTGCGAGATGTGGTGCGTGTTCTCCAGCATCTCGCGCAGGGTGAGACCCGCCTGCTCGGCGAGTTCTTCGAGCACCTCGAAGAATCCGCCGGTGTAATTGGGAGGGGTGCTCGGTGCTTTCGCGCCGTAGATCTTGCCCTCGCCGTCGGCCAGAACGCCGTCTGTGAACGTTCCGCCGACATCGACTCCGATGATGTAGCCCACTTGTTCTCCTTTGAACTCGCCGTCGGAGAGGAGTCTCCGCGGCAGTATTCGGTGCGTACACCCCCAGCTAAGTCGGCTCGGGGGGCCGCACCCATGGTTTTCTTGTCAGCGGAAATCGTCCGCGGCCTGCCCGAGCAGGCGGTAGTCGTTGCGGTCGATCTGCGCGACCGCCTCTTCGAACTCGGCGAGGCTGCCCGGCCACTTGACCGCGACGCGGCCGGTGCTGCCGATGCGGTAGAAACTGTGGCAGCCGCCGGCCTCCCACACGGTTCGAGCCATCATCTCGTCGAGCCTGTCGTTGAACGCGGCCTGGGCCTCATCCGTGACGACGACAGCGGCGGCACCCGCCTCATCCGCGAGATCCATCAGCTTCGCGACGTACGCGCTCTGCGCCTCGATGACGCCGATGATCGATCCCGAAGCCTGGTAGTTCGGCCCCGTCATGATGAAGAGATTCGGAAAGCCCTTCACCACCGTGGCGTTGACCCCCTCTGGTCCGTCGACCCAGGTCTCGACCAGCGTGCGCCCGTCGGCACCCCGAAACTCCACGGAGTCGAGCATGTCGGTCGCGCGAAAGCCGGTCGCGAGCACCACCAGATCCGCGTCCCACTCCTCGCCGTCGGAGGTGCGCACGCCGCGCTCGGTCAGCCCGACCACGCCACTCGGTGTGACGCGGGTCTTCGGGTCGGCGAGCGCCGGGTACCAGTGGTTCGAGACGACCGGGCGACGGCAGCCGAAGCGCGAATCGGGCGTCAGGATGCGCCGCAGCTCGGGGTCTGCGATCGCCGATTCCATGTGCGCCTGCCAGACTCCCTCGACCTCACCGAGAAATGCCTCGTCCATCACCGCCTGGGAGTGGGTCGAGTAGTTCCAGTAGTCGTAGAGCTCCCTGCGGCGGCGCTCCAGCTCCTCGGGGTGCTCGCGGAAGAACTGCTTCTCCTCCTCGCCGTAGAACTCCTCGGGCTTCGGCATGACGTGCGGCGCGGTGCGCACCGAGACGAACACCGCCTCGGCCTCGTCGACCGCTGCCGGCACCACCTGGATCGCGCTCGCGCCCGCGCCGATCACGGCGACCCGCTTGCCCGACATCGAGATGCCGTCGTGCCACTCGGCGGTGTGCACGATCTCGCCGCGGTAGTCGTCGAAGCCCTCGAGCTTCGGGATCAGCGGCTGGTTCAGCGAGCCGATCGCGGAGACCAGAAACCGGCAGCGCAGCCGATCCACCGTCGACAGGCTCAGCTCCCACTGCTCATCCTCACCCACCCAGCGGGCGGAGACCAGCCCCGTGTCGAGGCGAATCCGGTCGCCGATGCCGAGGTCGTCGATGACGCGGTGCTGGTACGCCCAGATCTCGGTCTGGCCCGCGTAGTTGCTCGACCACTCCGGGTTCTGCGCGAACGACAGGCTGTAGAGGTGCGCCTGCACGTCGCAGGCGGCGTTCGGGTACGTGTTGTCGCGCCACACCCCGCCGATCGCGTCGCTCTTCTCGAGCAGCACGAAATCCTCCCGACCGCTCTGCAGCAGGTCGTGCGCCATCGCGATGCCGCTGAACCCGACCCCGACGATCACCGTCTCGTGGTACTCGATCCCGCTCGTCGCACTGGTCTCGCTCATCGTGCCACTCCTCTCGCTCCGGCTTCGCGCAGCTCCGCGACGAAGCGCTCGAATCCCTCGCGACGGCGCAATGGCGTCTCCAGCGCGAGCGTGCGCAGCGTGTCCGCCAGGTCCGTCGGCTGATCCTGCTTGGGCGGGATCACCGACGAGTCGCTCCCCGGAGCGATCGACACCGGCACGCCGGGGAAGAGCTCGCGGAACGTGTCAGCAAGCTCTTCGAGCGTCGTGGTCTCCTGCGATCCCGCGGTGAACGAGGCGAAGGGCTGCTCCAGCTCGACGCCGAGCGCGGCGACCGCCATCGCGGCGACGTCGTCGACGTACACCAGCTCGGTCTGCGAGATGATGTTGCTCGGCAGCACCACCTCCGCGCCGTCGAGGGCGCGCAGCACCTGCTTCTCGATGGTCGCACTGCCGACACTGCCGCCGAGGTTCGGGCCGTAACCGTAGATCACGGCCGGTCGCAGCGCGACGATCTCCAGGCCCGACGCGTTCGCCTGCGCGCTCAGCATGTGCTCCATCGCGAGCTTCGACGCGATGTAGTAGGCCTTGAACTGGGTCACGAGTCGCGACTGCTCGGTGATCGGGCCGGGCTGGCCCTCGTCGAAGACGCTCCAGCTGCTGACGGTGACAAAGCGGCGCGCACCGACGCCGGCAGCCCACTCTGCGAGCCGCATCGGCACCGCGACGTTCACCTCCAGCGTTTCGAGCGCGTCGCGCTGGGCCCTGGCCGCGATGAGCGCCGCCGTGTGCACCACGCCGTCGACCCCGGCAGCCGCGACCTCCGCGAGCACGCGCTCGGTCGCCGCGAGGTCGGTGAGGTCGACCTCGACCGTGTCGAACTCCCGGTCGCCGAGCACCGCGCTCAGGTACTCGTGCGGCACCTGGCGGTCGAGCAGGGTCACCCGGTGACCGGCGTCGAGCAGTCGCCGCGCGGTGTAGGCACCGAGCATGCCGGCCCCGGTGATGAGGGTGTGACTTCTCTCGGCCATGATCACGCCTCCAGCTTTCGCAGCAGGTACTCCCAGACGCGATCCAGCGCCTTCGGCGAGTAGATGCGCTCGCGCTTCTCAAGCGCCTCCGCGTCGCCCGTCCACGCCGCGACGCCTCCGTAGCCGATCGTGCGCAGCTGCTGCTCGCAGGCCTCTTCGAGCAGCAGTGCCGTGATGGTCGCGGTCTGCACGTCGGGCCCCACGGTGACGATGCCGTGATTCACGAGGAACACGGCATTCCGATCCCCCAGCGCCTTCGCAACGCCCTCCCCCAGCTCAGCCGAGC
Source organism: Leucobacter sp. (assembly GCA_047973175.1). GTDB lineage: Bacteria > Actinomycetota > Actinomycetes > Actinomycetales > Microbacteriaceae > Leucobacter. Next base: position 12,099 of record JBKEBN010000105.1, on the reverse strand, counting down.
GGATGAGGTCGGTCGTGTCGGTGTAGCGGGGCGGTGACGGCGGGGTGAAGAGCGATCCCTGGTGGCTCACCGGGCGCAGTTCGACGCCCGAGGCGGCGAGCGCCACGGCGTGCGGCGGGTGGATGTGCACGACGCCGCCGACATCGGGGCGCGCGGCGTAGATCTCGGTGTGGATCGGGTACTCGATGTGCCGGTCTCCCCAGCCGTCGAGCACCTCACCGTCGCGCGAGACGAGCTGCACGTCGTCGGGGGTGATCTCGGAGAGCCCGATCCCGCTGCGCTTCAGCCAGGCACCGCGGCCCTCTGGATCGCGCACGGACGAGTGCCCCCAGATGAAATCATCGAGGCCCGCGGCACCGAGAATCTGCGAGGACTGCGAGACGAGGGTGCGGATCTCGTCGGTGTTCAGTGCGGTCGCGCTCATGTCGGTCGCGTTCGATTCTGCCGCGCTCATCGGTGCCACAACCCGCCGTTGACGCTGAGGGTCTGCCCGGTGACGTAGCCGCTGTCGTCGGAGAGCAGGAACGCGGCGACCGAGGTCATGTCTTCCGGGCCGGCCTTGCGGCCGACGGGCGTGTTGGCGAGCATCGCCCGCGTCTGCGCCTCGGTAACGGTCTCGCGGGCGATCTCCGTGTACACGGGGCCCGGGGAGAGCGTGTTGACCCGGATCCCGAAGCCGCCGAGTTCCTCCGACATCGAGAACGTCATGCCCGTGACCGCGCCCTTGCTCGCGATGTAGTGGAGGTAGTTGGTGCGGCCGAGCACCACGGAGTCGGAGCCGATGTTCACGATGCTCGCGCTGCCGGAGGCCTTCAGCAGCTCGACGAGTGCGGAGGTGACGAGCCAGACGCCCTTGATGTTGACGTTCATGAGGGTGTCCCACTCCCGCTCCGTGATCTCCCAGAACGGAGCCATGCGAATCGTGGAGAAGATGGCGGCGTTGTTCAGCAGCCCGTCGAGGCGGCCGTGCTCCGCCCGCAGGTAGTCGGCGAGCGCCCGGCACGACTCCGCCGACGCCACGTCGATCTCGAAGGGCACCGCGCGCTCACCGAGCTCGTCGGAGAGCTTCTGCACGCCCTCGAAATTGCGGTCGGCGACGACGACGGTCGCCCCCTCGGCGACGAGCCGTCGCGCGTAGGCGGCACCGATGCCCTGCGCCGCTCCGGTCACCACGATGACTTTCTCGTCCAGTCCTGTGTATCCCACTGTCGGGTTCCTCTCGTTGTCTCTCCGGGGCTCGACTGCGAGCTCCCGGTGCGGTCGGTCGTCGGCGCGCTCAGTACGCGATGTTGACGGTTTTCAGTTCGGTGTAGCTCAGCAGCTCTTCCATGCTCTCCTCGCGCCCCATGCCCGACGACTTCACGCCGCCGTAGGGCACGTTGAGAAAGTGCTTGGAGGAGTCGTTGACCCAGGTGAAGCCGGCCTCGACGTCTCGCACGACCCGCAGCGCCCGGCTGAGATCCGAGGTCCACACGCTCGCGGTGAGACCGTAGTCGAGCGCGTTCGCGATCTCCAGCGCCTCCTCTTCGGTATCGAACGGGATCACCGAGAGCACCGGGCCGAAGATCTCCTCACGCACGACCCTGCCGTCGAGGGGCAGCCCGGTGATCACGGTCGGCGGCACGAAGAGGCCGTCGCCGAGCGCCGGGTCGGCTGGCTTCTCGCCGCCGACGACGATCGTGCCGCCCTCCTCGCGGGCGAGGTCGATGTACCCGGTGATGGAGTCGTAGGCACGCTCGTGAATCACGGTGCCCTGCTGCGCTTCGGGATCGAGCGGGTCGCCCAGACGGTGACCATCGAGTTTTTCGGCGATGCGCTCGACGAGTTCGTCATGGATCGAGCGCTGCACGAGCAGCCGGGAGTTCGAACCGCACGACTGGCCCGACCAGGTGAAATTCATGCCGGCGATCGCGCCCTGCGCAGCCCTGTCGAGGTCGGCGTCTTCGAACACCATCATCGCGTTCTTGCCGCCCAGTTCGAGCGACACCCGCTTGAACCCGGTCTCGGCCGCGGCGCGCGCGATCGCGGCACCCGTCGACTCCGAGCCGATGAAGGCGATCTTCGCGACGCGGCGGTGGCGCACCAGCGCGTCGGCGAGCGCGCGGCCCTTCGCGGTCGACACCTGCAGCACTCCGGGCGGAAACACGTCGCGCAGCAGCTCGCCCATGCGCAGCGCCGAGAGCGGTGCCACCTCCGGCGACTTCAGAATGATCGGGCAGCCGGCCACGATGGCCGTGAACACCTTCGCCGCGAACATGAAGGGGTGGTTGAACGGCACGATGCGCACGACCACGCCGACCGGTTCGCGCACTGTCATATGCAGGCCGCGACTGGCCGGGATCGTCGTGCCCTTGACCTCCATCGCGAGGCCCGCGAACAGGCGCATGTGCGCGAGCGCGAGACCGATGTCCATGTTCGCGTTGGCGAGCGTGGAGCCGGCGTCGATGGCGTCGAGGAAGGCGAGCTCTTCGCGGTGCGCCTCGATGATGTCGGCGGCGCGGTTCACGGCCGCGATGCGCTCAGGCATCGGCGTGCGCGCCCAGTCCTTGCGTGCCGCCCACGCGGCCTCGACGAACACCTCGGCGTCGTCGGCGTCGCCGCTCGGCACCGTCGCGATGACCTCGCGGGTGAAGGGGCTCACCCGCTCGAAGGTCTTGCCGTTCACCGCGTCGCGCAGTTCGCCGTTCACCAAGAACTTCCACTCGCGGTCGCTGACCGCGTCGTGAGACCGACTGGTATCGATAGCCTCGGGTGCACTCATCTTCGAGCTCTTCTCCTTCGAATTCCGCCACCGCTCACGCGCTGTGCGCGGCCGCGGCCCGGCTCCCCACCACGACGGTGAGTTGTGAAGCAGGCTAGTTGCGCCGATCCCGCGGCGGCCACGACTTTCTGCGGAGAGGAAAACGGGAGGGTGGGGAGGCCTGACTCGCGAGGTCAGTCCTCGAGCTGAAGGCGCTCGCCGAGCAGGGCGGCCGCCTGTTCGATCGCCCGCATCTTCTCCTCGTCTCCGATGAGGCGATCCAGAGCCTCCGAAGGCATGATCACCGCGATCGTGATCGTGCGCCTGCGCGCGGAGGCGACGAGCATCGCGACCGCGCTCACTCCCTTGACGGCGCTCTCCAGGGAAAGCGCGTAGCCGCGGGTGCGGGTGCGGTTCAGCTCGCGCACCAGCTCATCGAACGCGGCATCGTCGAGCGCCGTGGCGGCCCGCTCCGCGGCGGGTCCGCGGAAAAGGTGTTCGAGCTGCTCGACGCTCACCCCCGCGAGCGCGGCCCGGCCCGCGGCGGTCGCGTGCGCCGGCAGCACCGCGCCGCTGCGATCCATCTCGATGCGGCCGTGCGTGCCGACGGCCAGCAGCACTCTCGCGTGCGGCCCGACGCGCAGGGTGAGGTTCACGGTCTCACCGAGGTCTTCGGACAGCTGCTCAAGAATGGGAGACGCGACCTCGAGCAGAAAGTCCACGTCGCGGGACATCAGCACGGGAGCACCGAGTGCCGGCCCGGGCAGGTAGCGCCGCTGCGAATCCTGCACCGCGAATCCGTGAAACACCAGCATCGCCATGATCCGATGCGCCGTCGAGACGCCGATGCCCAGGTTCTTGGCGACCGCGCTCACCCGCACGGGCGTTCCATCGCGCAGCATGTGGATGACGCGCAGCGTCTTGTCCACCGACCCGAGTGCGTACGCGGGCGGGCTGAGGTCTACCACGGCAGGCTTCATGCTCGCACCACGGTTTCGATCGTCTGCGGCCGGGAAGACCAGCGGTCGAGAAACGCCCCGACGCGACGCAGGGCCTCGACGCCCTCGGGAAGGAGCGCTGCAAAGGTGGGAAAGACGTGCACCATTCCCGGCCACACCTCGAGCTCCACGCGCACGTCGGCCGCAGCAGCCGCGGCGGCGAAGTCGGTCGAGTCGGAGAGCAGGATCTCGATCGAGCCGACGTGCACCTGTGTCGGCGGGAGGTCGCGAAGCGAATCCGGCGTCGGTCTGAGTGCGCCGCGGTCGGCGGAGCTCGGCGCGTAGTGCGCCGCTGCCGCTGCGAGGCCCCGTGCGGTGAGCGACGGGTCGCGATCGGCGTTCCACCCGTACGACTGCCCCGAGAGCGTCAGGTCGAGAAACGGCGAGAGCAGAGCCGCCGCGCCCGGCAGCGGTCGGCCGGTATCGCGGAGGTGCTGCAGGGCTTGCAGCACCAGGCCACCGCCGGCGGAGGCACCCACGAAACTCAGCGCCCGCGGATCGATCCCGTCGCAAAGCAGCTGCTCGTAGACGCGCACTATCTCGTCGCGGGCCACCGGGTAGGGGTGCTCCGGGGCGAGGCTGTAGTCGACGGAGAGCACCCGCCTCCCGCTCTCCCGCGCCAGTGCGGCGGCGAGGCCGAACGACCCAGCTGCGCTGCCCGCGACGTATCCGCCGGCGTGAACGAAGAGCACGGTGCCCCGCTGCTCATCGCCGACGAGTTCGAGCACGGGAACCCCGTCGATCGATGACTCCGCGAACGGGTGGATCGCGGCATCGGGACGGACGCCGAGAGCTTCGAAGCGCTCGCGCAGTTCCGGGATATCCCCGGCGAAATCCAGCGGATTCTCCCGCATCGCGGCGATGACGGCGTCAACCGGTCGACCGGGTTCGTTCATGTGTGCCCTCGCTCTCGGGCACACTCATCATCGAATGGACCACAGCACGGCCGTGCGGGTGGTGCGCCTCCCTTCAAGCTACCCGACGAGCCGTTCGGCCGGAGACCTTTTCTGCTCACCGGAAGACCGGTGAGAAAGTGGTGCCGCCTATCGTTCGATGACGACGGCGAGGCCCTGGCCGACGCCGATGCAGATCGCGGCGACCGCGACACCGCCCCCGCGGCGCTTCAGCTCGTGCGCGGCGTGGCCGATGATCCGCCCGCCCGACGCACCCAGCGGGTGACCGATCGCGATCGCCCCACCGTGAATGTTCAACCTCTCCGGGTCGAGCTCCGGCCACCCCTGCAGGCACGCCAGCGACTGCGACGCGAACGCCTCATTCAACTCCACGAAGTCGACATCCGCCCAGGTCTTCCCCGCACGGGCGAGCGCCTGGTTCGCGGCCTCGATCGGCGCGATCGGAAACTCATCGGGATCCACCCCGTGCGCCGCACGCCCCGCGATCCGCGCCAGCGGCTCCGCATCGAGCGCACCCTCACCACCGAGCAGCACCGCCGACGCACCATCGTTGATCGACGACGAATTACCCGCCGTCACCGTTCCGTCAGCCGCAAAAAGCGGCTTCAGACCGGCCAGCTTCTCCACCGTCGAACCATCACGAATCCCCTCATCCCGCGCCAGCTCAGCACCCGGCACCTGCACGACCTCAGCGTCGTACGCGCCCGCGGCCCACGCCGAAGCTGCGAGCCGATGCGACCGCACGGCGAACTCGTCCTGCGCCTCCCGAGTGATCCCCCACTCCCTCGCGACCTTCTCAGCCGACTCACCATTCGAGATCGTCCAGTGCTTCGGCAGCGCCCGATTCACCATGCGCCACCCGATCGACGTGTTCCACAGGGTCTGGTTGCCGACCGCGGGCCACGGTTTGGCCGACTTCTCCACCACGAACGGAGCACGACTCATCGACTCCACACCACCCGCGAGAATCAGCTCGGCATCACCCGTCTCGATCGCCCGCGACCCCTGGATCACGGCCTCCACCGACGACGCGCACAACCGGTTCACCGTCACCCCGGTCACCGAGGTCGGAAAGCCCGCGAGCAGCGCACCGAAGCGCGCCACGTTGCGGTTGTCCTCACCCGCCTGGTTCGCGTCACCGAAGATCACATCCCCGATACGCGCGGGATCAACCCCCGTGCGATCCACCACCGCACGCATCACCACCGCCGCGAGATCATCCGGACGAACCCCCGAAAGTCCGCCCGCGGCCCGCCCGAACGGGGTACGCACCGCGTCATAAATATAGGTAGAAGTCATGTTGATTCCTTTATTCCTGTCATCCTGCGGCCGCGGAGCGGATCGCAGGATCTACTGCGTCGGATGAGATCCTGCGACTGCGCGCAGGATGACGGATTAGGGCGTGTCTCGTAAATCGGTGCACCGCGAGGATGTGGCCGAAGCGCGTGATCGCAAGGCGTAGGAGGAAGGCTTTGCTGGTGGCAAAGTCTACGACGACAACGCAGCGAGCACGGGTTTCGGACGCACCGAAGCATGCACCTATTTACGAGACACGCCCTAGGGTGCGTCCGCCAGGTCCAGGCCTATCAGGTCGCGCAAGCCCGCGACGGTGTTGTCGCCGAACAGCTCGCGCACCGCGAAACCGTCGGGGGTGACATCGAAGATCGCGTGGTCGGTGTAGACGCGCGACACGCAGCCGACTCCCGTAAGCGGATAGGTGCAAGCGGCGACCAGCTTCGACTCCCCCTGCTTGGTGAGCAGGTCGGTCATCACGTACACGTCCTTGGCACCGATCGCGAGGTCCATCGCCCCGCCGACCGCAGGTATCGCGCCGGGCGCACCCGTCGACCAGTTCGCGAGGTCGCCGTTCTCGGCCACCTGGAACGCACCGAGCACGCACACGTCGAGGTGCCCGCCGCGCATCATGCCGAACGAGTCGGCGTGGTGGAAGTAGGCGGCACCGGCGACCGCGGTGACTGCCTGCTTGCCGGCGTTGATGAGGTCGGGATCCACCCGTCCCGCTTCGGGAGCCGACCCCATGCCGAGCATTCCGTTCTCGGTGTGGAGGATGATCTCCTCGTCCTCGGGCAGGTAGTTCGCGACGAGCGTCGGCGCGCCGATGCCGAGGTTCACGATCGACCCCTCGGGAATGTCGGCGGCGATGCGCGCCGCGAGCTCCTGCCTGGTGATGCGCGTGGTCATCGTGCTGCCTCCTCCGTGTTCGCCGCCGCGAGCGGCGAGCCCTCAAGATCCACGCCGCCGACGAACTCGCCGTCGCGCAGCCAGCGCCGCTCGCCCACCGCGACGACGCGGTCGACGAAGATGCCGGGGGTGACGACGGTTTCGGGATCGAGGTCGCCGAGTTCTACGAACTCGTCGACCTGGGCGACCGTGGTCGCCGCCGCGGTCGCCATGATCGGGCCAAAATTGCGGGCGGTCTCGCGGTAGACCAGATTGCCCCAGCGGTCGGCCGTGCGCGCGCTGATGAGCGCGAAGTCGGCGCGGATCGGGTACTCGAGCGCGTAGACGCGGCCGTCGATCTCGCGGGTCTCCTTGCCCTCGGCGAGCTGCGTGCCGACGCCGGTCGGGGTGAAGAACGCCCCGATGCCCGCGCCCACAGCGCGGATGCGCTCGGCGAGATTGCCCTGCGGCACGAGCTCCAGCTCGATCGCACCCTCGCGATACAGGCCATCGAACACCCAGGAGTCGCTCTGACGGGGGAAGGAGCAGATGATCTTGCGTACCCGGCGCTTCGCGAGCAGCGCCGCAAGACCCGTGTCACCGTTGCCCGCGTTGTTGTTCACGATCGTCAGCTCGCTCGCACCCTGCTCGATGAGCGCGTCGATCAACTCCACCGGCTGGCCCGCACGGCCGAAGCCGCCGATCATCACGGTGGCACCGTCGGGGATGCCCGCGACGGCCTCCGCGACGGACCCGACCCTCTTGTCGATCATGCTGCCTCCCTGCGCCGTCGAGTCCCTGCTCGATACAATATTTCGCTGTGCGAAATTACTTTCGCTTACCGAAACTCAGTCTAGATCGCACACCCCACCGGGTCAAGACCCCTCAACTCGCGGATTCGCGAAGGTTGTCTCGCGGATTCGCGGTGCTCAACTCGCGGATTCGCGGAAGTTGACTCGCGGATTCGCGAAGCCCCGATCCACCCACAGCGCACAGATATCCAGTGCATCCGGGATACGATGCGCCGGGACGCTACAGGTCCCCGAGCCCCTCCAGCACCTCGCGCGCGAGCCGGAAGCCCTCGTTCGCGACCGGCACGCCGCAGTACAGCCCGGCCTGCAGAATCACCTCTTTGATCTCTTCGACCGTCAGCCCGTTGCGGCGCGCGGCGGCCACGTGCATCTGAAACTCCCCGTGGTGCCCGAGCGCGAGCATCGCGGTCAGCACCGCCACCGAGCGCTCGCGGCGTCCGAGCCCCGGCCGCGACCAGATGTCGCCCCAGGCGCTGCGGGTGATGTAGTCCTGGAAGTCGGCGGTGAAGTCGGTGATGCCCGCGTTCGCCCGATCCACGTGCGCGTCGGAAAGCACCTCGCGGCGCACGACCATGCCGCGCTCGTAGCGCTCGGCATCGCTCAGGCCGGTGCCGATCCCGCTCATCGCGCACCCCCGAAGAACTCGAGCAGCGCCTCGGCAGTGGCCTCGGGCTTCTCCGCGGGGGGCTGGTGCGCGCACCCCGCGACCATCACCTTGCGTGCGCGCTGCGCCCGGCCGACGATCTCATCCTGCCGCTCTTCTGTGCCGACGGTGTCGACCTCGCCCCACAGCAAGAGCAGCGGCACCTCGATGCGTTCGAGCGAGGCTCGCAGGTCGTAGCTCGCGAGCGCTTCGGCGCAGCGCGCGTACCCCTCGGCCGGGGTCTCCTGCAGCACCCGCAGAATTCGGCCGACCATCACCTGACGGTCCACGAACGCCTCGGGAGCGAACCACGTCTTCGACGACGCTGCGACGAGCGAGGCCGGCGACTGCTCGCGCACGAGCTGAGCGCGAGCCGCCCAGTGCTCGGGCGAGCCGAGTTCGGCTCCCGAGGCGATGACGGCGCAGCCGAGCAGCTGATCGGGGTGGTGCAGCGCGAGTTCGAGGGCGAGCGCCCCTCCGATCGACACTCCGGCGTAGAAGAATCGCCCCCCGGCCAGGTCGGCAGCGGCTTCGGCGACCGCGTCGGCGAGTTCGGCGAGCGTGAACGGTTCCGCCGCCGCCGGGCTGCCCTCGTGGCCGGGCAGCGTGAGCAGCGTCACCCGATACTCTTCGGCGAGCGCGGGCACGACATCTTCCCAGATGAGCGTTCCCGTGCCGAGTGAGTGGCCGAGCACGACGAGCGGCGCGCCCGAGGGGCCGACGGGTTCGGTCAGACGGATGGGTGGCTGGGTCATGGGATCTCCTCGAGTGGGGTGGCGTCGAATTCGTCCGCGATGCGGCTCGCGAGTTCCGGGGCGAGGCCCGTGTAGTGCGCGGGATCGAGCAGCGCCGCGACATCGAGCCCGTCGAGCGCGGGTTCAGCGGCGAGCAGGGCCGCTAGCAGCGTCGCGAGATCCTCCCCAGCGCCCGCGGCGGCCACGAGCTGCTTCACACGGTGCGCCCCGATGAGCGGGCCGAGTTCGAGCGAGAGGCGCTCGGCGACGATGAGGCCTCCGGTGAGCGCGAGGTTGCGGCGCACCGCATCCTCGTCAACGCGCAGCCCCTCGACCAGCGTCACCGCGTGCGCGCTCGCGCCGAGGGCCAACCGCAGCAGCTCGCGCAGCGTCTGCCACTCGGCGTGCCAGGCGCCGTCGGGGCGCTCGTCGACGGCGAGCGCGGCCGCGGAGTGCAGCGTCGCGGCGAGGTACGGGGCTCGGATCGCGGCGGAGCGAATCAGCACCGACCCCGCCGGGTTGCGCTTCTGCGGCATGGCCGACGATCCGCCGCCCGAGCCCTCGGCGAGCTCACCGATCTCCGTGCGGCTGAGGGTGGCGACGTCGGCGGCGAGCTTGCCAAGCGCGTCGAGCGCCTGCGCGAGGGCATCGCCGAGTTCGGTGACGGGCCACCGCTGGGTGTGCCAGGGGGCTTCGGGTGCCGCGAGCCCGACAGCCTCTGCGAACGCTAAAGGGAGTTCGCGCGCGGCATCGACTCCCCCGGTCGCGACGAACGAGGCGAGGGTGCCCCCTGCGCCGCCGAGCTGAGCGGGGAGCTCTCGCAGAGCGTCATCGAGCCGCAGAGCGGCCCGGGAGATCCCGCGCGCCCAGTTCGACGCGCGCAGCCCGACCGTCGTGGGCACCGCGTGCTGGGTGAGGGTGCGTGCCGCCGCAGTGTCGTCGCTGTGGTCGCGCGCGAAGTCGGCGAGCACACTGGTCACATGATCGAGAGCGTCCAGTGTCTGCTCAACCGCGTCGCGGGCGAGGCACATGAGCGCGGTGTCCATGATGTCTTGACTCGTCGCTCCCCGGTGCACCCACGCGGCCCCGGGCTCCGGCACGATGCGGCGCAGCTGCGCGACGAGCGGGATCACCGGGTTGCCTCCGGCACTCGCCTCCGCGACAACCGCCGCGGGGTCGAAGCGGGCGAGCGGCGCGTCCTGACCCGGCTCGAACCCCTCGGGCAGTAGCGCCGAGGCCACCGCGGTGACCGCGGCATCGGGCGCGACGCCCAGTTCACCCCACGCGATCGTCAGCGCGGCCTCGACCGCGATGAGGTGGCTGAGAAACGCGGTGTCGCTGACGGCGGCATCGCAGCCCACGGTGAGGGGCGACAACGCCCCGGAATCGATCATCAACCCGGCACTGCCGGCGGTTCGGTCATTGGTCACGGTCGTTCCTGTTTCCTCTATCGTTAGGGCGTGTCTCCTAGGAGACACGTCCTGGATTCGGTTGAGGAGACACACCTCTAGAACTCGATGAAGACGGTCTCCCCCTCGCCCTGCAGGCGGATGTCCCTGTGCAGGTACCCCTCGGGCGTGCGTTCCAGAACGAGCGTAGCGCGCTCCTCCTCGGTCAGCGACGCGAGCAGCGGGTCGGCGGCGAGCGCGTCTGCGTTCTCGGGGAGGTACAGGCGGGTGTGCAGCTTGTTCGGCAGGCCGCGGGCGTAGACGATGACCGCGAAGAACGGTGCCTCGCCGCGGGCCGACCCCGGCTCGCGGGTCCAGAACTCGAAGTGCCCCTCGTCGGTGGTGAAGGCGCGCCCGAAGCCGGTGAAGGTGTGGTCGTCGCGGTGCAGGGTGCCGCGTGCGCGCGGCACCGATCCGTCGCCGTCGAGCTGCCACACCTCGACCATCGAGTCGGGCACGGGATTGCCCTCGCCGTCGATGACTCGGCCGCTCAGCACGATCGCGCCGGGCGAGTGGGGAAACACGAGCTGGTGCATCCTGTCGAACCCGGTGCCGAACGCGAAGAACGGGCCGACGGTCTGCCCGGGGGTGGGCTCGTGGGTCTTGGCGGGGATCGTAGCCGCCTCGGTTGCGTTGCTCATCAGTGCTCCTCCTCGTCGTCGAACCAGGTCGCGTTCTCGAACCAGGTCTGCTCGGGGCCGTCCACGACGATGTCGAAGCGGTAGCCCATCGAGAACTCGGGCACCGTCAGGTCGTGGTCGTAGACGCCGACGAGCCGGTCGCGGTCTTTCTGGTTGCGAATGGTGTTGTAGATCGGGTCGAGCGCGAACAGCGGGTCACCGGGGAAGTACATCTGCGTGACGATGCGCTGCGTGAACGACGTGCCGAACACCGAGAAGTGGATGTGGGCGGGACGCCAGGCGTTCGCGTGATTGCGCCAGGGGTAGGGCCCCGGCTTGATGGTCGTGAACTTGTATCGGCCGCTGTCGTCGGTGATCATGCGGCCCGCGCCGATGAAGTTGGGGTCGATGGGGGCGGGGTGCTGGTCGCGCTTGTGAATGTAGCGGCCGCCGGCGTTCGCCTGCCACACCTCGATCAGCTGGTTGCGCACGGGGCGGCCCCACGAGTCGAGCAGGCGTCCCTCGACCGTGATGCGCTCGCCCTGCGGCTCGCCGGTGCCGCCGTTCAAGGTCAGGTCCGACTCGATCGCCTTCACGTCGCGCTGGCCGAAGGCGGGCGACCAGAGCTCGATGGCTTCGGGATCGGTGTGCTTCGGGTCTTTCGTCGGCGAGCGGAGCACGCTCGAGCGGTAGGGCGGAAAGTTCAGGATCGTCTGCGGGAAGCGCTCACCGGCGGCCTCGCGGCGGTCGTACTCGGCGTGCAACGCCAGGGTCTCGCGATCGATCTGCGCCTGGGAGGCCTGGTCGGGGGCCGCGAGCAGCGACTCCGGGGCGGGGGCGATGTCCAAGTCTGGTGTCGTCAAGATGCTCTCCTTTGAGGGACTCGAATAACTGATCGCGCGGATAGGGACTACGGCTGCGGTGCGCCGAATGGGAATCTGGCTGCGTTGTCGTCGGAATCTTCACCACCAGTGAAGCCTTCCTCCTCCGCCTTGCCAGATTCCCATTC